>DASRSE010000257.1:0-41410 GCA_035656655.1 Pirellulales bacterium | reverse complement strand
GCGACGTAGCATGGGGACCAACCTCCGGCGTGAGGAATACCGACCCAAAAGTCTGGTTTTACCCCGCCGGCAGCCGCTCCGCCAGCGGGGCAATTTTCTGGGGCGAACGCCTGCCATGGTCGCGCCGTTTTTCTTCGATTTTTTCTTGAATATTCTCTTGCCATGATGACTGTACGTCGATACACTATCCATGTGTACATCGCTTGACGTGCGCTGCAAGCGGCGCAACATCCACGCGCCGTGGCCGTCGCTTGCAAAGTCGGGCCGATCATTAGATAAAGGAGGCAAATTGTGATAACTGCCGTCAAACCTGTGAATCGCATGGCCAAAAAAGACAAAGACGCTGACTCGAAAGCCAAAGCCCCGAAATCTCGCATTGATACGGTGCTGGGCGAAAATCCCTCCCTCCGCACGACCCTGGCCCAAATCGAAAAGGAATTCGGCGAGGGCTCGATCATGCCGCTGGGGAGCGAGCATGCCGCCAAGATCGAGGGAATTTCGACCGGCAGCTTGTCGCTCGACTTGGCCCTCGGCGGCCAAGGTTTGCCCAAGGGGCGGATCATCGAAATCTTCGGCCCTGAATCGAGCGGCAAAACGACGCTGGCACTGCATGCGGTCGCGCGCTCGCAGCAGGCGGGCGGCATTGCCGCTTTTATCGATGCCGAGCATGCGCTCGACCCGAGTTGGGCCAAAAAGCTCGGCGTGCAGCTGGACACACTGCTGGTCAGCCAGCCGGGCAGCGGCGAAGAGGCGATGCACATCACCGAAATGCTGATCAAATCGAACGCGGTCGACATTATCGTCATCGACTCAGTCGCCGCCCTCGTGCCGCAAAAGGAACTCGATGGCGAAATGGGCGATTCGCACGTTGGTTTGCAGGCCCGCCTCATGAGCCAAGCGATGCGCAAACTGACCGGCGCGATTTCCAAAAGCAAAACGTGCGTCATCTTCATCAACCAGATTCGCGAAAAGATCGGGGTGATGTTCGGCAGCCCTGAAACCACGCCGGGCGGCCGGGCGCTGAAGTTCTATTGTTCGTGCCGGATTGACGTGCGACGGATTGGCCAATTGAAGGATGGCGAAGAGGTGGTCGGCCAACGCGTGAAGGCAAAGGTGGTCAAGAACAAAGTCGCGCCGCCGTTCCGCGTCGCCGAGTTCGACATGATGCACGCCAACGGAATTAGCTACGAGGGAGACGTGCTGGACCTCGCGCTCAATCAAAAGGTGGTCGCTCGCACCGGCGCCTGGTTTCGTTATGGCGAAGTTCCGCTCGGACAAGGGCGCGAGAAGGCCCGCCAATATCTGGTGGACAATCCGCACCTGACCGAGGAATTGCGCGAAAAGATCATGGCGGTGGGCGAGGTGGTCCCGGCCGCGGTCGGCGCGGCCGATGGCGAAGCGGCCGAGGCCGAGGCACCGGGCGAAGAGTAATCTGGCCGCCGACCAGGGAATGGCTTGCCGATCGCGGAAGAGCTAAACTGGAGAGGTAAGCGGCGGTTGCAGCCCCTTGCGCGGCGGACTTGGCCTGATCGCGGCCAAAATGGCGCTGCCGCCGGACTTCTCCCTTGGCCTCTGCGGCCAAACTCGACGGTGGCTTTCCCATGAATGTGGCTTGCAAGAATCGCTCGAGCCGCGGACTCATCTCCGCGGCTCGTTTTATTTTCGCGCTTTTGATCATATTCCCTACCGCGATGGCGGCGCTCGAGTTAGCGAGCCGTCTGATCGGTCCAACCGCCATTCGGGCGGCAGCCGAAGAGCCGACGGGCCTGCAAGCCGCCGAGGCAATTCAACAGGCGGTCGAAAACGCGATCGCGAAGTCGGAACATTCGGTCGTGGCAATTGCCCAATCGCGCAAATACAAGCCTGGCAAGGCCCCTAGCCGCGGCTTTCGGCCCGACCCGTTTATGCCTGAACTGCAGCCGGTCGAGGGCGCCGATCCGCAACCCAAGGACGCCGATTTCATTCCGACCGAATACGGCACCGGCGTCGTGGTTGACCGCCGCGGGCTGATCCTCACCAACTTTCACGTGCTCGGCAAAAGCACCGACGATTTCGACGTGGAGCATTGGGTCGCTACGGCGGACCACAAGAACCGTTTGGCGACGATCAAGGCGGCCGATCCGCGGAGCGATCTGGCGATCCTGGAAATCGACGCGACGAATCTGACGCCGATTACGTTCGGCGACGGCGCGGCTTTGAAAAAAGGCCAAATCGTCATCGCCCTTGGCAATCCGTACGCCATTGCACGCGATGGCGAGGTCAGCGCGAGTTGGGGAATCGTTTCGAATCTCCTTCGCAAGGCCGGTCCCGTTCCCACCGCGAATCCCAACGGCGGTCCGGCGACTCGGCCGACCCTCCACCATTTTGGCACCTTGATTCAGACCGACGCCAAGCTGAACTTTGGCACCAGCGGCGGAGCGCTGGTCAATTTGCACGGCGAGATGATCGGTTTGACGAGCTCGGCCGCAGCGGCGGCCGGTTACGAGCAAGCGGCCGGCTACGCCATTCCGGTGGATGACACGTTCCGCCGGGTGTTGGCCGCGCTCAAGGAAGGACGCGAAGTCGAATATGGCTTTCTCGGCGTCAGCCCGCAGAGCAGCGAAGATCCGCGCCCCGCCCCGGCCCAAGGGATGCGCGTTGGCGCGGTTGTTTCGGCGACGCCGGCGTTTCGCGCCGGCCTGCGCGGCAACGACATCATTACCCGAGTGAACAACCAGCCGGTGCACGACGCCGACGAGTTATTCTTGCTCGTAGGTCGGCTCGCGGCCGAAGCCAAGGTAAAGCTCTCGATTTTGCGCAACGACAAGCCGCTCGAGCTGGAGGTGACGCTGAGCAAGTATCCCATCCGCGAGAACGCCATCGTCACGGCGCCGGCGCCGGCATGGCGCGGGCTGCGTGTTGAATATGTCACTGCGCAGCCGAACTTCGCCGAAATGCACCGCAACGGAAAAATTCCGGAAGAGCCAGGCGTGGTCATTACCGAAGTCGCGAAGGACAGCCCGGCGGCCGCGGCAGGGTTGAAGCCGGGCGAGTATCTCACCCAGATTGAGAACAAGCCGGTCGATTCTCCGCGGGTCTTTTACGCCGCGGCGAACAAGCAGTCCGGTCCGGTCGCGCTGCAGTTGCTCGTTGAGAAGACCACCTCCGACGAGTTTGTTTCACGGATCGAGTTCCGACATGAGACCACGACGGTCGGAGTCAAGAAGTGACCGAGCCGCGCGGGGCCGTTCTCGGCCTGCGGCGCACGGCGTGGGACCGGCTCAACGCGGCCCCTGATCTTCATCAATCCTGACGCCGCGCTGGCCTTTCGCGCTCGCCACGATTCCTCGTCGTTCGGCCGCGCCTTCCGCCAATCCCTACGCGGCGCGGCGGACGAGTCGATGCGGAAATGCCGTTTGGGACGACAGGTTTTCTAAACAAGGGAAGGCAACACGCGCCTCGGTGGATTCCCGCCTGCGCGGGAATGACGACTTGAGGACCTGCGCTGGAATGACGCGATGCGAGCCGCGGGAATGACGACTTGAAGGACGTGCGAGAAAATGACGCGATGCGAGCCGCGGGAACAACGCCTTGAGGACCCGCAACGGAACGACAAGACGCGAACCACCGGAATGACGACTGAGGCGCGAGCGGAGCACATGCACAGCGCATGCGGGAGCACTCGACGTGATTTCGCCTGCCATGCGGTCGATGAGCCTGAAGCCGTTCGTTGGGTCGCTAGCGCGTGTTCAAAACGAATCGCCACTGTCATCGAAATGAGTGCATTTTGCGGCGTGCCCAATGGTGCGTCGGAGTTGTCCGCAACCGGGATTACGCAGCTTATCCCGCCAAGAATGGCGATTTCGCTCAATTTGCAAAAATCGTCGGCAATTCGAAAGCAATTCGGTATACTAAGTGCAATCCGTCCTTGCGGATCGCCGTATGCCACGATGGCCCACTTTTTACTTTGAGCTCGAAACTTGCTTCGCTCAAATTTTCAGGGAATTTTTAGGAGTTTCACAATGCGCGCCACACGCTTAGGATTTCGCTTCGGCTCGGTTCTGGCCGGCGGGCTGCTGGTCGGAGTTCTTTCAGCAGGACCGAGCAACGCGCAACCGCCCGCGCTCGCCCCGCCCAACAATGGACCTCAGGCGGATGCCCCCAACGGCAATCCCAACGGCGATCCGAATGGCGCCCCACAGAATGGGAACGTCGACGTGCTGACACAGGGACCGGTGCACGAAGCCTTTGCCGAATCGGTTCAGCTTGATCCGAAAAGCGAATTGGTGGTGCAGAAGCAACCGCCGGATGCGATCGAAGAGGTTCCGCCGGACGAACGGCCCACCGGGACAAACGTGGTGTGGATTCCCGGCTATTGGAGTTGGGACGATGCGCGCTCCGATTTTATTTGGTTGAGCGGCGTCTATCGCGACGTGCCGCCGAATCGGAGTTGGATCGCCGGCTATTGGGCCCCCGAAGCGAATGGATTCAAATGGACTCCTGGCTTTTGGGCGACCGCGACCGCGCAACAAGTCGAATATTTGCCGGAGCCTCCGGCCACGCTTGAAAACGGACCGACCACGGAATCGCCGGGCAACGATCACTATTGGGTCAGCGGCGTCTGGCTTTATCGGACCGGTCATTATGCGTGGCGGCCCGGCTATTGGACCGCGGTCAATCCCAATTGGATTTGGATTCCCGACCATTATGTTTGGAGCCCCGCCGGATATGTGTTCGTGCCGGGCTATTGGGATTATCCCTTGGCGCAGCGCGGAGTGATTTTTGCGCCGGCCTATTTCACCGACAACGTCTACCTCCGCCCGCGCTGGCGCTATCAGCCGAGCGTCGTGCTCGATTTGGGACTCTTGTCGGCTCACTTGTGGAATCGGCCTTATTGCAGCCACTACTATTTTGGCGATTACTACGGCGAGAACTTCGTGAAGCTAGGCTATAGCCCTTGGTTCACGTCCTATGCGAGCTATCATGGCTGCTACGATCCGATGTTCAACTACTACCGTTGCGTCCACCGCGACAACCCGAAATGGGTGAGCGAGATTCACTCGCAGCACGATTTCTATCAATCGCATGTGGACCTGCGGCCGCCGCACGATTTCGCGCATCAAGCCGCTTACGAGAAGAGGATTGCCGGCGCGCAGATTCCGCTGGGTCCGGCGATCGTCACGCGGGGCCAGTTCAAGGCGAACAACTTCATGATGGCGACGACCCTTAAGGACGCGATGACGCGCAAGGATCTCTCGACCCCCGTCAAGTTTGAAAAGCTCTCCGCAGCCGAACATCAACAATTGAACGACTCGCTCAAGGATGTGAAGAAGTTCCACCAAGAGCGGTTTAGCCAAGAAACGGCCAATGGCGGAAATAAAGGTACTGGCGGTTCCAAGACCTTTGATCTGAGGGGCAAGTCGTTCACGGGCACCGGCGGTGGAAATCGGTCGAACAACACCTTTGGCGCGAACGGCGCGAGCAACGGCGGCACGACGGCCGGCAATTCAAACGGGCTCAACAACGGCACCAACTCTAAGGGGAATGGCCGCACCGGCAACAACCCGATCGGCAGCAATGCCACGAACGGCGGCAATCCGAACGGCTTTAACCCCAACGGCAATAAAACCAACGGTTTCAACCCGAACGGGAACAAAACCAATGGCGGCAATGCCACGAACGGGGGCAATCCGAATGGTTTCAACCCGAACGGCAATAAGACCAACGGCGTTAACCCGAACGGCAGCAATCCAAATGGTTTCAACCCGAACGGGAACAAAACCAATGGCGGCAATTCAAATGGCAGCAACCCGAATGGTTTCAACCCGAACGGGAACAGAACCAATGGCGGCAACTCAAACGGCAGCAACCCGAATGGTTTCAACCCGAACGGCAATAAGTCCAACGGCTTTAACCCCAATAGCAACAAGACCAATGGCGGGACTGCCACCACCGGCGGCACCGGAAGCACCGGCGGCAATAAACTCGGCAGCGGCACGGGCAACCCGATCGTGACAGGCAAGCCGATTCTCAGCAACTCGACGGGTCAGGGCAACTCGACCTCGACGGGTCAGGGCAACTCGACGGGTCAAGGGAACCCAGCGAAGACGTTTACGCCGCCGAAAACCAATACGCCGCCCGTTCTCAATTCGTCGAACAACAACGGCAACACCAATAACAAAAATAATAACAGCAACGGCGGCAACAACGGTGACGACAATCGAAACAAGAGAAATGGCAGAAACTAACATTGGCCGCCATTCGTTCGTCCGATTTTTTCAAAAAACTCCGGCTTCGGCCGGAGTTTTTTTTTCGCGCGGCCGGTTCCAGTTCACGCGCTCGGCCGGCGGTTTCAAAGGACATTTCCACGGCGGGGCCACGCGGAGTTGACGCGGCGACTTCACAGAGCGATTTGAATCGGCAAGTCCGGTCGCGCGCGGGTTCCTCTGCTCCGCGTTTCCGCGCAGCGTGTTCGCCGAGCCGGCCAGGCCGCGTTCATTCGCCTGTTTTGTTTTGACGCGGCGCGATACGATGCCGGCCGACGAAACCTGCATTTTTCTACGCGGAGGCGATCCAATGGATTTGCTCGCGCCCCGTTTCATCGGCAAGCGACTGGCCCTGTTTTTTGACGGAACTTGGAACCGGCCGCAAAACAACACCAACGTCTGGCGGCTCTCCTTGATGCTGGCCGAAACCGGGGCCGACGGACGCCCGCAAAAAGCGTTCTACGATGCCGGCGTGGGGACCCACTGGTTTGATCGCTGGACCGGCGGCATGTTTGGCGCCGGGCTGTCCGACAACATCCGCAACGGCTATCGCTGGTTGATGCAGCATTATGACCCCGGCGACGAAATCTATCTGTTCGGCTTCAGCCGCGGGGCGTTCACGGCGCGGAGCTTGTCCGGATTGATCGCGCATTGCGGGCTGCTCAAGCCGGACGCTCCGATGTCGTTCGCCGATGTTTTTGAGCGCTATCGCCAAGGCCCGGCCGCCACGCCGCTTTACCAATTGTTGCGGCAGCGTGCCCAAGGCGAAGAATTCGCCTTGAACCGACAATTCGACGAGCGGGTGCTCTTGGATCACTCGTGGTATCATCGCAGCCTGATCAAAATGGTCGGAGTTTGGGACACGGTCGGTTCGCTGGGGGTGCCGCTGGGGAACATTCCGGGCATTAGCAGCCGGACCTTGTCGTTTCACGACACGCATCTGAGCAAGGTGGTCGAGCATTCGTATCAAGCGCTGGCTCTGGACGAAGCGCGGCGGCCGTTTTGGGCGATGTTGTGGACTCACTTCACGCCCTTTCAAGCCGATGCGCCGGAAAGCGATCGAGACGACGACAATCGGTTCGTCGAACAGCGTTGGTTTTCCGGCGCGCATGCGAATGTCGGCGGCAGCTATCCGCGCGATCTGCTGCCGCAACGGCCGCTGCGCTGGATTCAAGCGCAGGCGGAGCGCTGCGGGCTAAGCTTTCGCAGCCAGATTGCCCTCAATGACGACGACCTGGAGCAGCGGCCGCACGATTCGTTCCGAGAGTTTTTCGGCCCGCTCCGCTTCTTGCCTGGCATCCGCCCGTATACGCGGTGGGTCCAATCGGACCCGGTCCGGAAGGCGACGGGTTGGGTCGAGACCGTAAACGAGCGGGTTGACGAGTCGGTGCTTCGCCGTTGTCAAGAATACGCCGATTACCGGCCGCCCAGCCTGGTCGAGTGGGCGCAGCGCAAAGGCTATTCGCTCGAGGGGGTGATTTCCGCTCCCGACTCCGTTCCGCGGCTTTTCGAGCCGGTCGCGGCGCGCGGGATCGAGAGCCAATTGGTGCGCGCCAGCGGGTGGTAAATCGCCGTGGGTCCGATTCGCCGCCGCGCTAAATCGACGGCGGTTCAGCGAATTTTCACGCGGCACGGCATCAGCATCACGTTGGGTTCGCTGAATAGCTTGCGGTACATTTCCGCTTCGAGCAGCGGAGCCAGAAACTCGGGCGTGGCCGACTTCACTTCCGAGCGCAATTGCGAGCTGGCGCCCGACAGGCCGAACATGCTTTCGAGCACGCTCCGCGGTTTGGGCAAGACCCAGAGCTCGACTTTGTCGTCTGGCTTGAGTCCGGCTTGAACCTTGAGATCGGCGAGGGCATCGTCGAGCGTACCGACCGCGTCGACAAGCCCTTCTTTTTTGGCCATTCGGCCGCTATAGAGCTTGCCTTGGGCCAACTCGCGGAGCTTCGCGACGTCCATTTTTCGGCCTTGGGCCGCTTTCGAAGTGAATTGCTCGTAGCACTCGGTCATGGTCCGTTTCCAAGCGGTCCGCTCCGATTCGGTGAACGGCTCGGTCTGGCTGAACATGGAGCTATTCTTGCCCCGCGAAACCACGTCGGTCGTGACGCCGACTTTGTCCATGAGGCCCTTGAGCGC
This sequence comes from Pirellulales bacterium, assembly GCA_035656655.1. Taxonomy (GTDB): domain Bacteria; phylum Planctomycetota; class Planctomycetia; order Pirellulales; family DASRSE01; genus DASRSE01. Next base: position 33,026 of record DASRSE010000257.1, on the reverse strand, counting down.
GAGCTTGCCGCTGACCACGCCAATCGAACCGGTCAAAGTGCCGGGCTCGGCAAAGATTTTCTTCGCCCCCATCGAGATGTAGTACCCGCCGCTGGCGGCGGTGTCGCCCATGCTCGCGATGAACGGCTTTTTGGACTGGGTGATCTGCCGCCAGATCAAGTCGCTGGCGGTCGCCGATCCGCCGGGGCTGTCGACGCGGAGGACCACGCCCAGGCACTTCGGATCGTCTTCGGCTTCGCGCAGGGCCTTGATGATCGTGTCGGAGCCGACCGTTTGGCCGCTAAAGGCGCTAAAGGAGCTTTCGCCGGGCATAATCACGCCGACCGCATAGACAATGGCGATCTTGCGATTCTTGCTGGGCTTCTTTCCCTTTTCTCCGCCCCCCATCATGAGTTCCATCATCTTCATCATGCCGCTCAAGCCGGACATCTCGGCGTCATTGTCCGGCTTGCCATAATCGGCGACGAGCGTGATGTCGTCGGCCTTTAAGTGGTGCGCCAAATCAGTGTGCATGGTCTCTTCATATTCGACGCGGTCGATCAGACCGGCAGCCTTGGCTTCGGTCGCGGAGAACATGCCTTGATCGAGCAGGTCTTTCACCTTCTTCGCTTCGAGCTTCCGTCCCTGGGCGATATGGCCGACGAGCTGTTCGTAGTAGTCGTCGATCACGCTTTCAAATTGCTGATGGAACTGCGGGCTCATGTTCGTCCGGGTGTAGGCTTCTTCCGCCCCTTTGTAGTCGCCGATTTGGATGAAGTCGGCCTGGATTCCAAGCTTGTCGAAGAGTCCCTTGTAGTAGGTCAATTCCGCGCGAACCCCGGGCACGAGCAGCATTCCGCTCTCGGGCATGACGATTTCATCGCACGCCAAGGCCACGAGATAATCGCCGCCGGTCGCGGTTTGCAGATCGGCGATAACGCGTTTGCCGGCCGCTCGCAGCTTGGCGACTGCCGCGCGCAACTCGTCGATTTTCGCGCGGCCGATTTCCAAGCTGCGCAACTGAAGGATCACGGCGGAGATCTTGTCGTCCTTGCGGGCCTTATCGAGCCGATCGAGCAGATCCTTGAGTTTGACGTCCCCTTCGCCGAACAGGCTTTCGGCGCCGACCCCTTCGGCAAAGTCCCCTTCCAGTTTGAATTGGGCGACGGAGGGTTTTTTCGCTCCCTTCACTTCGGCCTTATCCGGCTCCGCCGCGAATAGCAGGGCATTCACGCCCCAGCTCAAGCCAATGCACAAAAACGCCAAGCAAAACGAACTACGCATGGGAAAAACCTCGAATGGGGGAGTAAACCATCATCGACGGCCGGCACCAACATCTGGGTCCGACCGAAAACCGAGTCGGACCGAAAACCTAATCCGACCGAAAACCCAGTCCAAGCGAAATGGACTTGGCCTCGTTCGCTCTCTTTCGGCGAGAGAGAAATGGGCGACAGAAAAATAAGGGGAACGACTAGGTAGCAGGACCTTATTGTGGCGGATATGGATTCGCGAAGTCAACGGCGATTGCCGCGCGGAGCGACCCGCCGAGCGGGCAAAACGGGCGCGAACCCGCAAGAAAAATGGCCGGCGCCGCGATTCGTCCGCGCAGCGTTCCTCCGGCCACGCGGCCGGTCGGCGGAACAAACGGCGCTGAAATGGGCCGCCCGCGGCGCTTGTTCTTGGTACCTATCAGCCGCCGTCAAAGTTTCTATTTCGACGCCGATTTGGCTTTTTCAATCCGGCCGAAGAGATGGCCGCCGTGATCGCCGGCGTCCCAGGTGCCGGCATATTTGTCGCCGTCGAACAAGACTTTCGCGCTGAAGGTCCCCAGCCCAGGAACCGGAAATTTGTCGAGATCGATCATCGCCGTATCGCCGACAAACGCCACCGGCACGGCCAGCGGCAGGCTCACGTCGTGACCATCGTACTGGATGCGGGTCGTGATCGTGAAAATGTGATCGTTGTACTTTTTCACGCTTTCGATCGTGTACTTGTCCTCTTTTTGCGTGCTAATGCCCTTGGGAGTGACGAGCGTGTAGTTGCCGACGAGCGTCGAGCCGGAGAGCAAATCAATGAACTTTTTTTCGGCGGCCGAGTGGTCCGCCTTGGAGTCCGGCTCCGCGCCCCAGGTCACGCTCGAACCCCACGTCGCGATCACCAGCAAAACAGCAAGATAGCGCATGATTTCAGTCTCCAGAATGGCAAGGGAGCAACCGGCCCGGCCGCGCGCGGCCGAGTTTCCGCCGTTCAGTATAGCAAGCGTTGCTCCTCTCCGCCGCACGCGCAGCCATCGCAACGAGCGACCGGAAAACATGTCCGCGGCAGCGGCCCGTGCTTTAATCTCGCACGGAGAATGAGAAGCGCGAAGTCGAAGCGATGCCGGGGCGCTGGGAGCGAACGATTTGCGCGTTAGATGCACCGCGCCGGACGCGACTATTCGCCCGGTTCCGGCCCGTCGTTTGGATCGAGCGGGTCGAGGCCGGCCTGCCATTCTTCCAGCGCGGCGAGCATTTTGTCTCGTTCGGGGGCGCTGGCCCAAACCGATTCGTCTTGTTCCAGGCGAATTTCGTATTGGCCTTCGCGCTCGCAGTCTTCGTGACCGCAGAAATGAGGAACGGCGGCCACCCACATCACGCGATAGAGCGGCACATGCTTGTCGTCAACGGTGCAAAAGATGCTCATAATGCCCTTTCGCGGCGGATCCTTTCGTTCGAAATCGCCCATTCGCGGCGGACTTTGCGCAGTCGGCCGTGCGCTGGGTTGGCCGCCGTGCGCGAACATGGCCACCTTGCGCCAGCCGGCTGAGGAGCCGGCGCCACGGAAACCGCGCGACCCGGCCGCGGCACTTTGCTCGCGAAACCGGCGAACTAATTGGCCGCGGGGACGATGCTGACGCGGCGACCGCCTCGATCGAATTGTACGGTCCCGGCCACCAGAGCAAAGAGGGTAAAATCGTTTCCTTCGCCGACATGCTTGCCGGGATGAAACTTATTTCCGACTTGGCGAACGAGGATATTGCCGGCGTTGACCTTTTCGCCGCCAAATTTCTTGACGCCGCGGCGCTGGCCGAGCGAATCGCGGCCGTTGCGGCTAGAACCCTGACCTTTTTTATGTGCCATGACGAATCTCCCTGAATCAATAAAAAACCCTCGGCCGTTTCGCCAAGGGTTGGGGCTGGACGCTTCGGGCCGCCTCGGAGAATTTCTCTTTTTAGCGGTAAATCCACCGGTAGTCAATCTTGCCCGGCGCCCCAAAATAGATCGTCCGCTCGTCTTGCAGAAATTCGTCGCCCGGCCGCCAAAAGTTCAAAATGAGCATTTTGCTGGCGAACCGCCGGCCGGTCCCGGGCGCGTCGCCGGCGTGGAAAACGCCTGGCGGGTCCATCCATTTTTGCGCGTTGGTAAGCCCTTCGACCACCACCGAGAAAAAGTCGAGCGTGGGGTCAATATCTTCCCAAGTTGCGACCCCCCAAACACTTTTGTCTTCGGCGTCGGTGCTCACAGGGATCGGGTTTTTGGAAATTTCGACGGTGTTGAGCAGCGTCCGGTTGGGGTCTTCGCGACGCTGAATCTCAGGAATCGCCGCCGGAATCAGTCGATCCAGATAGGCCTTCTTCTTCTCGGGACTTTCCAATGAGAACAGCGGCATAAATCGGATTGGCTGTTCGAGTTTGTCCACGGTCTCAATTTTGTACGTGCCGTCGGGCTGGGCCACCGGGTGCAGGTGCTGGCCCGGGTTTTTCACATGGAAAACGAGATAATAGATCAATTTGCGCTCGGCCCGCCCCCCGGCCTGCGGCACGTCAACCCAGATCATGCGCATTGGCTTGAACGTGAACTCCAAGCACCAGACATCCTTGTGAAACATGGCTTGGGTCGCCATCGCCTTTAATGTCCGCGAGGCACCGAGCGAATGCGGCTCCCAATTGAGGTTGGGAATTCCGCTCAAAATCTCCACGATGTCGTGCTGCGCGAAGGTTTCCGATTCGTGCCGATCGACCGGGATCGTCGTTTCGATCCCGGGTGCGAGTCGCCGAAAATGTGCGCTAGCTGAACGCGACGCCGGATCGGAACTGGTCGGCGTCGTTTGCTGAGCAACCGCCAGCGACGCCCAGAACACGAGCGCACAGGCCAACGCACCTTCTACCAAACGGCGGACAAGCAACATGCCAACAACCCTCGAAAGAGGAGGAGAACCCGAATTGCAGCGTCCTTGCCCAAAGAGTCTTTAGTATAGTTTGCCTGGGGAAACAGGGTCAACTAACGAAGCTGAATTGACCTAATTCTACTAAGCCGTTTTGCGGCGCTGCCGATCCGGTCGGCCGGGTCGCGACGATTTTGCGGAAAAAGTGGACTGTTTTGACCCGTTCCACGCCGCGCCGACCAGATTAAACTAGAAACCGAGCCAACGTGCTTTTTCAGCCGCTTGCGCCGGCTGTTGGGGCTTCGCTCGGCCATCCCCCTGCTTGGTTTGAAGATCGAGGTTGCCATGGAATTGTATTCGCGCCGTTTTTTTTGCTGGTGCGCGGTCTGGCTGGGACTGGCGGCGATGGTCCGAGCACAGGCCGCCGAGCCGGCGGCGCCCGACCCGGTGGTCGCCAAGCTGGATGAATCGGTCGGCCGTTTTTTTGAAGGGGTTGCCAAGGGGGACGTGGCCAAGTCGTATGCGGATCTGCTGAAGGATAGCCAATTGCTCCGCCAAGCCGACGCCGTGAAAAGTTTGGTCGATAAAACGAAAGACTTGGAAAAGCGATTCGGCAAGTACCGCGGCTATGACCGCGTCGACGCCAAACGCGTCGGCAAGGATTTGATTTTGGTCCGCTATATCTACAAATGCGACGATTTTCCGGTCGTCTGGTATTTGTCGTTTTATCGTGACTTCAAACATTCGGACGCCGACAACTCCGCGTGGATCGTCGTCTCCGTCCGCTTTGACACCGACCTTGAACTATTGGGGATGTGAGCCATGACCGGCGCTGATTTGAAACCTGCTTTTGGGCCTGTCCGTTGTTTGCCGCTGTTGGCCCTGCTGGGCGTTCTGACTGCGTGCTCGCGGCCGGCCCAAGGCGAGGACAAAAAAGAGCCGCGCGAAACCGGACGCATGACTGCGGCCGGGCCGGTCGGCTTGTTCTTCATGACTCGCTATAACAGTTCGCTGCACAGCTTGGAAAAAGCCGCCTGGCTCTTTCAAGACGATGGCGCCGTCTACGAAAATCTCACCGCCGGATTAACCGCCGCAGATCTGAAAGCCCACGCGGGCCCGCGAGGAAAGTATCAATTTGGCGACCACAAAATGAAGATTACTTGGAGCGATGGCACCGCGGAGGAATCCAACGTCGAGCGCGACGGCACGAGTCCTGGCTTCATGTGGGACCTCGGCATTTTTTCGCCTGTCTCGCCCCTCCAGGCCGCCGACGTGGCCGGAACCTATGACGGGGGCGAAACACTCACCCAACTTGGCCCTGACAGTGCCGTCTTCACCGGTCAAGAATTCATCTTTCGCCCCGACGGAACGTATCTTCGCAATGCGGTCGCCAATCTTCAGAACGCGGGAGGAGGCGGCAGCGACGAAGGGACCTGGAAAACGGACGGCTTCTCGCTCACGTTAACGAGCAACAAGGGAAAGACCATGCGGAAGCTAACCCTGCCGGTCACGATCGACGAAAAATCGAAACAGCCCGACCATCTCTATCTCGGCGGGTTGCTCTTAAAACGTCGCGTGGGCAAAGGGAGGTAGACGACCCCTGGTCCAGTCAGCGCGCCGCCCTACAACCTCGTCATTCCCGCGCAGGCGGGAATCCAGCGCGCCGCCCTACAACCTCGTCATTCGCGCGTAGGCGGGAATCCAGCGCGCCGCGATACGGGTCAGCCGGCCAAGACTGGATTCCCGCCTACGCGGGAATGACGGTTGGCTACCGCCGTTCGCAATGACGGTCGGCGCCGTTCGCAATGACGGTTGGTCGCCGCGGTTCCGCACGGCAAGGTGACGGCCTGACGAAGACGCGGTTCATTCCGTCATTCCCGCGCAGGCTGGAAACCAGGGCGCCGCCCTACAACCTCGTCATTCGCGCGTAGGCGGGAATCCAGCGCGCCGGCACTCACTTCGTCATTCCCGCGCAGGCGGGAATCCAGCGCGCCGCCGCTCGCTTCCCCATTCGCGCGCAGGCGGGAATCCAGCGCGCCGCGTTACGGGTCAGCCGGCCAAGACTGGATTCCCGCCTACGCGGGAATGACGGTTGGCTGCCTCCATTCCGCAATGACGGCTGGTCGCCGCAATACGCGATACGGTTGGTTGTCGCCATTCGCAATGACGGTTGGCTACCGCCTTTCGCGATGACGGCTGGTCGCCGCCGTTCGCCGCGGAAAGAATGCCGGGCCTACGCGGGAAGGACGGATTGTCGACGTGGCCGCCACTCGCCGCGCTGCCTCCGGCCCAGGGCGACGCGGCAACAAAAATGGCCCGAATCCGCCGAGAAGTCTCGACGGATCGGGCCGATGTCGTTGGGCCATTTCTTGGAATCAAGGGCGAATCGGGTTTAGCCTGCCGCTTGCGACAAGAAGCCGGCGAGTTGCTGGCTGCGGACCGGGTGTTGCAGTTTCTTGACTGCTTTGGCCTCGATTTGCCGCACGCGTTCGCGGGTGACCTTGAAGATTCGCCCGACTTCTTCGAGCGTATAGGTGTAGCCGTCGCCGAGGCCGTACCGCAAGCGAATGATTTCGCGCTCTCGATAGGTCAGCGTCTTTAACAGCCCTTCGATTTTGTCGCGCAGCAAACATTGCGACGCGGAGAGCATCGGGTTGTCGCTCGTGCTGTCTTCGATGAACTCGCCGAAGCTGCTGTCTTCGCTTTCGCCGACCGGCCGGTCGAGACTGACCGGTTGGCGGCCGATATTCAAGACGCGGCGCGTCTCTTCGACGCTGATGTCGGCCAGCCGCGAGATTTCCTCATAGGTCGGCTCACGCCCCAACTCCTGTTGCAGTTGCTTCGACACATTTCGCAACCGCGACAGCACGTCGATCATGTGCACCGGGATGCGAATCGTGCGGGCCTGATCGGCGATCGCCCGTGTGATCGCCTGCCGAATCCACCAGGTGGCGTAGGTCGAGAACTTAAACCCGCGGCGATATTCGTACTTGTCTACGGCGCGCATTAAGCCGGTGTTCCCTTCTTGGATCAGGTCCAAGAAGCTGAGCCCGCGGTTGCGATACTTTTTCGCGATCGAGACCACGAGCCGCAGATTGCCGCTCGACAGGTTCCGCTTCACCTGTTCGTAGTCTTTGAACTGCTCGGCCATGATGTCGCAGCGTTTGCGCAGGCTCTTGGGGCTTTCTTGCGTGATCACGAACAAGTCGCGCAATTCCTTGCGGGCATTGGCGAGGTCGTCTTTCGCGGAGGGATTGCCCTTGAGCATCCGGATGCGGGCGCGGAGCGATTCCATCCGGCGGAGCATCTCGGCCAATTGCTTCATCAGCGGCTGCACGCGCCGCGTCCGCAAGCTCAGCTCTTCGACGAGCGTGAGCGTTTTGCGGCGGCGGCTGCAAAACCGTTTGCGGGCGGCCAATTTTTCCTCGCGCGTCGCCCGTTTGCTGAGGAGCACGCGAAAATCCTTCTTGTTCTCGGCGAGCAAGAACTCGAGGGTTTTTAGATTGTGCGGCATCCGGGCCATGATCTGCTCTTTCGTCAACCGCTCGGTCAACGAAACCTTGATCGTGCGGTCGAAGGGCAAGCTGCCTTCGTGGACTTTGCGCAAGGTCTCGATGGTCGAGGCCATCGCCAGATTGCAGCCCAGCACGGAGCGGCGAAACCGCTTGCGCGTGACTTCGATTTTCTTCGCCAGCGCGATTTCTTGCTCGCGGCTGAGCAGACCCAAGCTCGACATCTGCGAGAGATACATCCGAATCGGATCGTCGGACAATTTCGGCAGATCTTCGGCCCGCGCCAGCGGCTCGGCTTCTTCAACCGGCTCCGGTTCCGCCGGAGTCAATGGGAGCTGCGGGCCGCCGTTCGCTTTCGCCCGCGGTTGCGGCGCCTGATCCACCAAGCGGATGCCCTGTTCTTCCAGGGCAATCAACAAGCTGTCGAGCTTCTCCGGATTGACCGCCTCGTCGGGCAAATAGGCGTTCACCTGGTCGTACGTCAGATAGCCCAAGGACTTGCCCAGGGCGACCAATTCTTTCAAATCCTGATCAGAATGGTCCATGGCTGTCTCCCTCCGCGCGAGCGCGGGAAAGTGGTACGGGGTGGTCGGCGGCGGAAGGGGCGATCGTGAAATACGAACGTCTTTCCTCCCGAGCGTGTCGGGCGCTGCGGCCGCCGGCCGCCGGACAAAACATCCTACCCATCCGTGGGCGCGGAAATGCCTTGCCGGCTACGTTGTTGCTCGATCAATTGTTGCAAAATGAACTCGGCTTCGCCGTCGGCGACACGCCGATCTTGGAGCGGGGCCAGCACGGCCAAACGCTCGCGATCCTCCGCGCGGCGACGAAAACTGGACAACACCTCCTGCAAACGCAACGCGAGCTCCACGTCTCCTTTCGCATGCGACGTTTCGTCCAATTCCACCAGCAAATGCTTCGCTTCGGGTTCGTCAAACTCTAAAATCAGGCGATTGAAGTCGGGCGTGATTCCGCGCTGCGACAACTCGCAGCAACGCCGCAAGATCGTCCGGCAACCAGCCGACGAGACTTCGCTCCACGCCAACTGCTCGGCGATTTGCGAGATCGCTTCCGGCTCGATCAGGACAATCTCCAGCAGCTCGCGCTCCCAAGCGTGTAGCGACGCGCTGTGGAACGGGTTCGCCGCCGCGTCGTGGCCGGCGCTCGATTCTTCAAATCGTGCTTGCCGGCTCGTCTGCCCGCGCCGCAGCGCGCCCAGCCGCTGCCTCAGTTCTTCTTCTCGGACCCGAAAGTCGCGGGCCAGCCGGGCCAGAATTTGTTGCTCGCGGAGCTTGGACCCGCTCGAATTTTGCGCATCTTGCCGCGGCGCTTTGGCCAAGGTGGCGAGCACTTCTTCGAGCGCCAAATTGGCGCGGTGCGTGTCGCGGAGCAAATCGACCCCGCGCGTCACCGTGCGTAGCTTGTGTTCCAGCGCATCGACCGCCGTGTCGAGCAGGGCTTGAAAGGCCGCCGCCCCGCGCTCGAGCAAGAACTCACACGGGTCGAATTCCTCGGGCAGGGTCAAAATCCGCAGATCGACTTGTTCCGCCACGAACAGATCGAGAATTTCGTTGGTCCGCTTTTGGCCGGCCTCGTCGCCGTCGAGCACGAGCAGAATCGAATTCGCAAACCGCTTGAGCAGGCGGATGTGCCGCTCGCCGAGCGCCGTTCCCAAACAGGCGACGGCATTCTGAAAGCCGAACTGCTGCGCGATCAGGGCATCCGTATAGCCCTCCATGACCATGGCCACGTGGCTTTTCGAGATCGCGTCCTTCGCCTGGTCGAAGGCATAGAGCAAGTTGCTCTTGGAAAACAACGGCGTTTCGGGCGAATTAACGTATTTCGCTGTCCCTTCGCCCTGAAATTCCGGCAGCACGCGTCCGCCCAGCGCGACCGGGCGGCCTTGCTGATCGCGAATCGAAAACAAAACGCGGCCTTTGAACCGATCGTAGTAGCCCGGCCCGTTTGGCCGCTGCCCAATCACGCCAATCGTTTGCAAGACTTTCGCAGTATACGGCGTGTTTCGCGCGCGGCTCAGGAGCCACTCCCATTGATTCGGAGCAAAACCGAGGCGAAATCGCGAGATGCTCTGCTCGCTGATGCCGCGGGCGTCGAAGTAGCGGCGCGCGATCTCCGCTTCCGGCGCATCCACCAAAAAGTGGTGATACTGCTGCTCGACCCAGGCGGCCGCCTGATAGAGCAGACGCTTATCGTCGGGGCTGGGACTGGCGCTTGCGGTTGAACCCGCGCTCGTGGCTCCGTCGGCTTTTGGTGGCCGCAGATCGACCCCCGCCCGCTCGGCGAGCATCGCCATCGCCTCGGCAAACGAGACGTTTTCGATTTTCATCAGAAAACTGAAGATGTCGCCGCCAATGTCGCAGACCCAGCACTTGAACGATTGCCGCTCGGGGTTGATCTGGAGGCTCGGACGGCTGTCGTCGTGCCAAGGGCAGAGCGCTTTGTAGATGCGGCCTTCGCGGCGGAGCTGCAGATAGCTGCCGGCGAGTTCGACGATGTCGATCGCTTGGCGCACGCGCTCTTTCGCATCAAAAGCAACACCGAACGACACGAGGCAGGCTCCTGGCGAGTTGCACAGAGGGTCGGGAAGAGCGAGCCGGCGGAATTGCTCCGCGACTCGTGTTGCGCTGCGGCCGATTCGTTCCACGAATCCAACCCGGCAGCGTGTGAAGGTCTTCCCTGACCTCTATCCTATCGCCGTATGAGAGAATTGCTAGGCAGGCCATTTCCCTGGCAGCGGCGGATTATAAGATCTGGCCGCAACGCGGGTCAATCTCACAATTTTTACACCGTAAAGGCTCGCCGCGCGCACCGCTGGCCACGAGATAACGCCGGTTTTCTGGCCGCATGAACTCGCGTTGTTCGCTGCGTCCACGCGGGTGTCCATTCGCGTTTACACTATGCCCTGCAAGGCTGGCAGCATTTTCTGGGGCCGCGGAGTCGCTTCGCCCAACACGCGCCGTTCCCAGTCGAGCAACCAACGCTTGCACTCCATGCCGCCGCCGTAACCGGTCAAACTGCCATCGGCGCCGATCACGCGATGGCACGGCACAATGATCGAGACCGGATTGCGGCCGTTCGCGTGTCCCACGGCGCGCGAGGCGGTCGGCCGTTCGATGCGGCTCGCCAGTTGCGCATAGCTGATCGTCGTGCCAAACGGAATCCGGCAGAGCTCTTGCCACACGCGCTGTTGGAAGGGCGTCCCGGCGCAGTGCAGTTCCAGGTCAAACGTCTGACGCTGGCCGGCAAAGTATTCCGTCAGTTGCCCGCGAACCCGCGCGAATGGTTCGTCGTGTCGAATCCACTGAGGATCGAGGCCGCGCCAATGGCGGTGTTCTGCCAAATGCAAGCCGCTCAGGCGCAGGCCATCGCCTTCGAGGCAGATTTCGCCGAGCGGAGAATCAAACAGGCTGTAATAAGTGGTGCGAGTCATCTTTTGCCGATCCTTAGGGGGCGGGTCGTTTTGTGTCGAAATTCCCACGCTGACATGCCAATCGCAAGAACAATCACGTTCAATCGAAGCCCGCGGCGCGGTTCGATCGCGGAACCGCGCTTTGGCGCTCCCACAAGTGCATCGCGGCATACGCGCGCCAGGGCCGCCATCGCTCCGCCCGCCTTTCCAAATCCTTGGCCGCCGGCGCTTGCGCTGCCTTGACCAAACCGAGATCGCTGGCGGGAAAAGCGTCGGGCCAGTGCAGTGCCCGCATGCCGATATACTCAGCCGTCCAAGGGCCAATGCCGCGGATCGCTTGCAATTGGCCAATGACAGCAGTCGGTTCCACGACGGCTTCGAGTTGGATGTCGCGGCGCGCGACCGCGACCGCCAAGTCGCAGAGGCTTTCGGCTCTCGTGCGAGGCAGACCCAAACCGGCCAACGTGGCCGCGCGCGCCGCGGCCAACGACTCGGCGGTCGGCGCGGTTCGATTCAAACATGGAAACGGCGTGGCGAGCGGCTCGCCAAAGCGCGCCGCGACTCGGCCCGCTAATGTCGAAGCGCCGCGCACGGAAACCTGCTGCCCGAGCAAGGCCCGCCATGCCAGTTCAAATGGATCGAACGCGCCGGGCAAGCGCAGGCCAGGCTGGCGCTTTAGCGAAGGAGCCAAAGCGCGGTCACGCGCCAAGTGCCGCGCGATCGCGTCGGGCCGCGCATCGAGGTCGAACAGACTGCGCAGCCGCACGAGGATTTGCGGCAGCGCCGGAGCGAGCGCGGTCGCCAGTTCGACCGCCAGCAAATTCCGTCCGGCGACCGGAACCACGCGCAGCCAACCGCGATGCTCGCCGATCTGGACCGTGCGGTGGTATCCGCCGTCGCGCACGCATTCCACGCCGGGTATTGCTCGGGCCGCCAAAAATCGCAGCAGCGACTCCCATTCATATGGCGGACGATAAGCCAGCACTAACCGCAGGCTGTCGGCAGCAACCTCGCCAGTGGCGCCGCGGCGCAGCGCGCTAGGCGTCAGCCGATAGTGCCTGGCAAACAAGTTGTTGAAACGCCGCACGCTGTCAAAACCGCTCGCAAACGCGACCTGGGTCATCGGCAGTTTTGTTTCGGCAATCAGCCGCTTCGCCAGCAGCAAGCGGTTCGTTTGCGCCAGCTCGATCGGCGACACGCCCAGCTCCGTCCGCATTGAGCGGCGCAATTGGCGTGAGCTGATCCCGAAACTTTTCGCCAGAATTTCCAAGCTGCCGCCGTCGTTGAGCGCGCCGGCTTCGATCCGCGCCGCCGCCGCGCGCGCGATATTTCGCACCTGATCGACGGGCGCGTGCCCCGGCGCAAGTTCGGGGCGGCAGCGCAAACAAGGGCGAAAACCTGCCTGCTCGGCCAACGCCGCGCTCGGATAAAACCGGCAACGGTCGCGTCCGGGGGTTTTCGCCGTGCAAACGGGCCGGCAATAAATGCGGGTCGTTTTCACGGCCACGAAAAACAGCCCGTCAAACCGCGCGTCGCGCGCGACCAAGGCTCGGTAGCAAGCGTCTGGATCAAGGTTCATAGCCTCATTGTAGCGACCTCCGCTCGCGTGACTGGCCGTTTTCGGACATGGGAACGATGGTTCAGAAATTCGTCCCGCAACGCGGCGTGCCGCCCAGCGGCTGCGGGGAACCGACCGCCCCGATATACTTTCGCTACTTTCGCGGGATGCGTTTTTTCAACTCGGCCAGCACGCCGCGCCGTGAACAAAGCGACTCGCCGTCGCGAAAGCATTCATGTTGCCACGAAAGGAAAAAAATGCCGGTCCTTGTCAAAACGGTCTTGTTGCTGATTACGTCCAATGTTTTTATGACATTCGCCTGGTACGCTCACCTCAAGGAATTGAGCGCCAAGCCGTGGTACATCGCGGCCCTCATTAGCTGGGGAGTCGCGTTCTTTGAATATCTGTTTCAGGTTCCTGCAAATCGGATTGGCCACACGCAATTCAACGTGGGTCAACTCAAAATCATCCAAGAGGTGATCACGCTGTCGGTCTTTGTTCCGTTTTCGTTCTTTTATCTCCGCGAACCGCTCAAGCTCGACTATCTGTGGGCCGGTGTCTGTCTGTGCGGAGCGGTCTATTTTGTCTTTCGCAACGGCTTGGCGGCCGGCTAAGGCCCAATTTTTGCGTTCTTCCATTGACTCGCGGCCAGGGCCATTCCTACGATTCAGCGACGTGCCGGCGGTTGACCACCGGCAAAGGTCCATCCGTCTGCTCCGTGTTAACCAAGCACCTGCAAAACGAGACCCATGGCCCGCAGAAGACGACTGCTGCCGTTTGTATTGCTGGGTCTGGCCCTCGTGCTGGCGGCCGGGGGAGCGACCGTCTATTGGGCGGTCCATCGGGTGCCAGAGTTTTATGTCCGCGCCTTGGCGCATCGTCCGGCGGAAGAACGTCAGGCGAGCGAAGCGGTGGTCCGCAAGACAACCGCCTTGGCGAGCGACCTGCGCAAGAAATCGCACAGTTGGCAAGCGGTCTTTACGGCCGACCAGATTAATGGATGGCTGGCGGTCGATCTGCCAGAAAACCATCCCCATGTCTTGCCGCCGAGCATTCATGATCCGCGCGTCGACATCCAGCCGCGGCTGTTTACGGTCGCGGCGAAATATGACGGCGCCCTAGGCAGCACCGTCCTGTCGCTCGAGATCGATCTGTTTTTGCCGGCAGACCCGCCCGACACCATTGCGATTCGCATTAAAAAGCTGCGCGCCGGATCATTGCCGATCGGGATGAACAAGATCATCGACGCCGTGGCGCGCGCTGCCAAAGAGTCCGACTGGATTCTGCAATGGCGGCAGTTGAACGGCGACCCGGTCGCCTATTTAACGCGGCCGCCTGATCCGGACGATCCGACCGCTTCGATGCATATCGACAAAATCGAGTTGCGGGCCGGCGAAGTCTTTCTGTCGGGGCACACTGGCGACGCCAAATAGCCAATCTCAGCCGGTTTGGCCAAACCGCGCGGGTTCGCCGTCGCTATTGCTGGATTCCACTCCGAACCGGGCGAACGTGCCGCGATTGCTCCGATTTGGATCTTGGGCCTTGGCTTCGACGCTGGCCTTTCAGCCGGTCGCAGACAGTCTCTGGCCGATCGCGAAGATTTCTTCGGCATCGAGCACGCGATCGTTCGCTTCGAACAGCGCTCGAATGGCTTCTTTGTGAATTTTCATTTTGGTGCCGCCAACGCCCAGGGCGCCATAGCAGACAACCGCGCCGCGCACTTCGGCGCGATCGGTGGCGGCGATGGCTTCGATCCCTCGCGGAGGCACGGCGTTCAAATCGATGGCGACTTGGAGCGTTCCCGCGTTGACGGCCGCGTCGTAGGCGGCTCGCGAAACGAGCACCGCGCCGGCCGCCCCGGCGGCGATGACCAATTGCACCCCGGCGAAAGCGGCGGTCAACTCACGCTCCGCGGCGGTCGCGACAGGGATCAAGTTCGCCCGCTCGATGGTTTGTCCGAGCGCCTCGCAGACCTCGGCGGCGTTTGCCAGCCGCCGCGATCCGACGCGCACGTGCGCTCCCTCTTTGGCAAGCAGGCGAGCCATGCGTTGGCCGACCGGGCCGGTGCCGCCAAGAACAAGGGCGGTGGCGCCCGCCAGCTTCAAATGCTTGGCCGCGGCCAGGACGGCGGCGGCGGCGGTCGTGTTCGCGCCATTGCTGTCGATCATGACCGAGACGCGCATCGGGCCAAAAAAGAGGTTTTTGACCGCCGCCAGGACCTGCTCGCCCTGGCTCACGTTCGCGCCGCCGACAAAAATGGCCGTCCGCCGCAGATCGTCTCCGCCGCGTGTAAAGATCGCCCCGTACACCAATTCTCGCACGTTTTCCGGCGTCACGCCGCCGTGGCGAAAAATCTGTTCGACGCCGGCATCGATCGCCACCACGCCGTCAAACACGCTCGGTTGCGGATCGGAGTCGAGTTGCAGCAAAATGCGAGGTTTGTCCATGCTGGCAGCGCCGAGAAAGAGAAGCAGTTGGATCGAATGGCGGTAAATTAAATCACGAATCGACTTAACACCGGCCGTCTAAGTTTTGCGCGGCCGATGGGTTCCGTTATAATCCGGGTCGCCTCCTTTCGCCAGAACACGGCGTGATTCGGCGCGAGGGCGCTACGGGGGGCCGATCGCGCGGGGCTCGACTGCCATGTTCATCGATTTGCTGCTGGAAAGTTTAGACGTACTTTTGCAATTCTGTGATCGGTACTTCCATGCTCAGGGCGAAGCGAGCGGGCGAGGCTCGGCATTTCCCGGTCCGCGGCAGCGGCTGAGCACGGACATTCCGTCGCGACTCGCTTCGTCATGCGAGTGTCGCGATCCATCGGCGATGCTCGCCAAGGCAGATTCGCGCGCGCAAAAATAACTCGCGTGGCCCGCGCGCAAAAAAACCGCGAGCCTCCAGAACGTGTCTAAAGGCTCGCGGAGCGACGACGACCGGTTCGCGCGGAACGGAACGCTACTCGTTGTTACTCTTTGCTGCTCATGCGGCGCAGCGGCAGCATTTTCCAAACCCAGCCCGTCCCTTGGCGATAATCTGCCGCGATGTAGCCCATCACTCCGCCGCCGAAGTAGACCTCTTGGTTGCTGAAAAAAATCTTTGAAGGATAATGTTCGCCATCCCACTCGGTGGTATAGACCCAGCCTTCGACATTGCCCACGCGCTTTGCTCCCAGATAGCTGAGCTTAGTTTGGGCCAAGGCGATGTTGGCCGTGTCCGGATAATCGTGAACTACGATCATGCCGACCGCGCTCTTCTTGGTCGAAGCTTGAAACGAACCGAGTTCGCCGACATAGCCGAAATTCGGCGCCTCGACGGTTTGGGCCGCCTCGGTTTCTTCGAGCTTGCCTGCCTGCGGACTAATCGCCTTGTCGTTGGCGAACGCCTGCCCATGCGCCGCCAACAACACCGCCGCGACCGCGAACCATCGTGAGAACTTCGACATAAGTCAACTCCTCGGAGAAGCATCGCGTGCCGACTTCGAAGTGACGCCGTTCAACCGCGATTTCTCCCCCAAGTTAAGCCACGATGGTTAGGACTTGTGCAGCGCCGCATGAAATGGGCGATACGAGTTGACGAAGGCGCAATGCAGAAAAGATTGCGATTCCGTGACGCGCCGGCGCGGCCGCTCCGCGGGGATTCGGTTTCGGGATCGCGCCAGCTCAGGGGCGCAACCGTCCGCGTTAGAATCCGCGGAAGGGGTGGGCGGCCTTGTCCTTGCCGGCGAGCATTTCGTCGACGGTCGGCTTGCCTTGCATGGCGTTGGCAATCGCCATCTTCGTGGCTTCGTAGTTGTACTGGTAGATTTTCTTATCGTCGTTGGCTTCCCAGTGGATGAAGACACCGCACACGATCACCAGCTTTTCGGCGTCGCCTTTCGGAATCACTCCCTCGGCGACCGAGTCGGCGACCGCCTTCGCCACGGCGGCTTGCGCCGGGCCGAACATCTGCACCGCTTGTTTGGCTCCTTGAATCGAAACCTTGGTGATCATCACGGTTGCCGGCTTGACGGCCAGATTCGGGGTCAAAACGGCGAGCAAATTCGAATGCCCCTTGCTCTGCCGCGCGAGCGCGTTGGCGAACGCATTGCCCACCGGGCCATCCTTATCGCCAATCAGCAAGTCGATGTGCGCGATCTCGTTGCCTTCGCCTGACAGTGCTTCTCCGATGAACATCGACATGGTGGGAACTCGCTTTCGTAGTTGAGAAATAGATTGTGCGTGATCAACGTCTTCGAACGGATCAATCGTCGCGCGGCTTGTGCGGCGGCGCGCTTGCTGCAAGGAAGCGGATGCGCTCCGGGGCGCGAAACGGATTCGCAGCGCTAGAAACGCTGAAAAGCGGCATCGCTTCCCGCGCCAAAACACTTTCGCAAGATACCAAAGGAAATTGGAAATTCAAGTGGCCGCTTGATTTACGTCGCGAGGGC
Source organism: Pirellulales bacterium (assembly GCA_035656655.1). GTDB lineage: Bacteria > Planctomycetota > Planctomycetia > Pirellulales > DASRSE01 > DASRSE01. The sequence goes on along the minus strand of DASRSE010000257.1, from coordinate 15,981 downwards.
GATCAAAAACAAACTTTAGCCCCTTGCCGTGGGCGACTCGTTTTGTATGTTGTGAAAGCCTACCGGTAACTTGCCTTGGGCGAAATGCGTTGAGTTTGCGGCCGCTTGGCAGCAAGCTCGCGACAGAGGCCTGAGGTTCCCACCGGCGAACGGGACTTGGCGGCTTTGCTGCGTCGACACAGCGGCCGCATGTGTTTGAGTCTCGTCGCCTTGCGTTTAATCCCCCTAGTTCCCCGTTGCCCCCGCCTGTTGAATCTCGCCTCGTTGCCGTTCGACTCGTGTTGAACGCTCGCGACTTGGCGAATTGTGTTGGCGGCGCGACTTAGTCAGGAGGACTCTCCGATGTCGAAGCTCTCTTTGCTTCTAGCGCTCGTTGTTTCATTCGTCGTGGCGATTCCCGCGTCGCAAACGGCGCGCGCCGAAACCCCCGTCACGAAACCAGCAATCGACCTGTACCCGGTCGAAACGCAGATTCTCAAGCAGACGAACGCGGAGCGGGCCCGCTACGGGCTCCCCGCGCTCACCCTCGATCAAGGCCTGCTGAGCGGCGCGCGGACGCATGCCGCTTGGATGGCTTCGTCGTCGAATTTTTCGCACTCGAACATGAACGTGGCGGAAAATATCGCGATGGGCCAAGGCACAGCGGCCGAAGCGATGCGCGATTGGATGAATTCGCCCGGCCACCGCGCAAACATCTTGAATGCGAGTTACACCCGCGTGGGAATTGCCGCATACGTGGGCGCCGGCGGAACGATCTATTGGTGCCAACAGTTTATGTGGTAGTCTTGTGCTCTCAGGCTCGGTCGTTTGCGAGCCGATTGATTTTCTTATGAGCGCAGCGCTCGCGTGGAAAACGATTGTCCACCATCCGGCCAATCGGTCAGCAACTCGCTGCTGATCGTCGGGGCCACGGCTCGCGCGGCCGCGCAATCGGCGCGCCGCGCGGGCTATTCGGTTTGGGCGGCCGATTTGTTTGCGGACGAAGATTTGCGCGCGGCGGCCACCGCCGTGCAAATCGGCGCTTATCCGCACGGCTTGATCGATGCCGTCCGCGCCGCCCCGCCGGGCGATTGGCTCTATACCGGCGCGCTGGAAAACCATCCGGAACTACTCGAGACGCTGGCGGCCGAACGAACCCTATTGGGGAACTCGGCCGAGGTCGTCCGGCGCGTGCGGGACCCGTTTACGCTGGCGGCTGCGCTGAGTGCGGCGGAGATCTCCGTTCCGCGCGTGGCGCGGATCGAAGAGCGCCGCGCGCCGGAGTGTCGCTGGCTGAGAAAGCGGCTTCGCTCCGCCGGTGGAACGCAGATTGAGTTCGCGCCGTCGCCGCCCGCGGAAGCGGCCGATGCGAAGCCGGCGAAGCGCTCCTCGCACTCCGCGGCTGAGTCGGCCTATTATGCGCAAGAGTTTATTGCTGGCGCCTCGTGTTCCGGGCTTTTTGTTGGCGTCTCGAACGATTCGGCTCCCGCCACGGCGCATTTGCTTGGCGTCACTTGGCAGTTGATCGGTCGCGCGTATGCAGCCGCGCAACCCTTTCAGTACGCCGGCTCGATCGGCCCGCTCACGCTCGCGGCGGCCGACGCGCAGGCCTGGAACCGCGTGGGACAGGCGCTCGTCGACGCCTTTCAACTGGTCGGACTATTCGGAGTCGACGCGATTGTCCAATCGCGTGCGCGCTCGATCGCCATTTGGCCCGTCGAGGTCAATCCGCGCTACACCGCCTCGGTCGAGGTGCTCGAGCGGGCAAACGGCTTCGATGCAATTCGCGCGCATGCGGCCGCCTGCCGAGGCGCAGTCCGCGCGGGAACCGGTGCGGAGGGAACGCTTGGGAATGCGCCAAGCGCGGGCGAATTGCTGCGATTGGCCGCGGAGCGTGCTGGCTTTGTTGCGAGCGAAAGCGGATTGTTCGGCAAGCTAATTGTCTATTCGTCGCGCGGAGGAGTCGTCGCGCCCGAGTTCTCTCAGTGGGCCGCCGCACAAAATGCCGGTGCCGCCTGGCCGGTCGTGGCCGATCTGCCGCGCCCGCTCAGTGCAATCGAACCGGCTGCGCCAATAGCCACCGTCTTTGCCCAGGGGAGCACGGTTCAGGCGGTCGAGGCCTTGCTCCTCCGCCGCGCGGAGCAAGTCCGGGCTGGGGTCCATCCAGCTTGATTCTTCCGCATGGATTCATCACCCGGTGCGATGAACGGGCGAGTCCAATGGATTCGTTGCGAATCCGTCGCCGTCGGATATCGCTTCGGTCGCCCCGCGCCTAGTTTATTTCGGCGAAGTCAAGCTTAGCGCGATCGTCTATCGAACACGCTTACTTGCTCGCCGGCGGCTCTAATCGCAAGACGAAAACATTGCTCTTGGCGTCCACCGCCCAAAACAGATCGGACCGATCGTCAACCATCAGGCCCAAGGAAACATTGCGGCCCTTGGGTCCGCTCGGGTCATCGCCGCGGATTTCCATCGTCGACCATTGGTCCTGCGCGCAGGAGTAGATTGGCGTCAGCCGCTGCGCCGCGTGGTCCGCGCTGATCGTCCCTCCGACCAGCAACAGATCGTGTTTGGCGTCATAGCGGATCTGGCAGAGGTAAGGAATCTTGGCGGCGAAATCGGCATCGCCCGCAGCGCGTTTTTGCACCTTTCCCGATTTCAAATCGACGAAGTAGAGCGTGCCATCATAAGCGTGATCGTCGCCGTATGGCTTGCGAAAGCAGACCAGCCGATCGCGACGGCTGTCGTAGGCCATCGTGGAATTGTCCACCGAAGCGCCGGCCAACTTATCGCCGGACAGCGTGACGGCCGCCCAATTTTGTTGCGCGGGCTGAAACAAAAAGAGCTCGCCTTCGTTCGTCCAACAATACAGCCCATGCGGAGTCGTGCAGCAAGTCAGCGTGTAAAAACAGTCGCCATATTGCATCGGCTTTGGCTTCTCGATCCGCCCCAGCCAGTCGCCAAGAGCCGGATCGTAAAAGTACGTGTGCCCTTTGTGGCCCACGAACAGCATCTGCTTCAGCGTCGGCTCGTAGCCATAGCTTTGATACGTATGGCCAGTTACCCAAGGGCGATGATTGAAGTTAAACCCGTCTGGGTACGATGTGTTCGAGTAGGTTTGGCCGAGCGGAAACTCGACCGCTTCGGTCAATTCCCAGCGGTTCGTGTGCAGGTGATATTGAAGCACGTCGGTTCCCCCGTGCGCGGAATGACCGCCGGCCCAACGCAGGATCAAATCGTGATCCTGATCGAGAATCGCCGAACCCCAATCGCGATTCATCACCGGTAGTTGCGGCGGATGCAGACTGACCCAGGTATTGGCCGGCAAGTCTCGGAGCCGCGTCGCGACGGCCGCGGGACCAGGGGCCGGACCGGTCATAAACGCCTCCGGCAAAAACAGCCCGGTGCGGAAGTCATGCCGCTCGGGGACGAGTTGGCCTGTTCCTGACCAGCGGTTCGAGGCCAGATCGTAGAGCCAATCGCCATCGTGCCACTCGCGATATTGGCCGCCGACGTAATCGGTGTTTGAGGCATAGGCATAGCCCCCGCTCAGTTTGAGCTGGCCGGCGCCGGCGGTTTGCCAGGTGGCGTTGGCGCGCGGCGGCGGCGCGCCGGCCTCCGCGGCCGGACGCCACTGCCAGCTTTTTTGGGCGGGATCGAACGTCCAAACATCATTCGTCAAATAGTCGCCATGATCGCCGCCGAACAAGACAAACCGCTTCGCCTGAGCGTCGTAGGTCAATGCTCCGAGCGCGCGAGGAGGCGGTTCTGGGCCAAGGCGGTTCGTCAGTTCGGCTAGCCGGTCCGCTGCCAAACGGAGTTGGCGATACGCTTCGTCGGCGGGCACCGGTTGGCGAACGGCCGCTTGCGGAACCGGGCTGCCAAAAGCTTTCACCGTTTTGATGATTGCGTCGAGTTCGGCAGTTTGCTGCGAAAAGGGAGACGCAGCTTTGGACAACTCCGATTTTTGCTGCGTGAGCTTTTCAACGAGGGCGTCGGCATCTTGAAAAATCAACTGCTGGGTCGCATTCGCAGCAGTCGCCGCCGCGCCTTCAAAATAGGCCTTCCGGACTTCGGCTTGAAGTTTGCGCAGTGGCGATTGCAGTTTTTTCAGGTCGTCGTAGAGCGCGCGATTGGGATTGCGCCGTTCGAGATCCGCAAACAACTCGGTCGATTGGCCGCCGACGATCCAGACCGTGTGCCCCAGCCCATCGGCGCTGAGTTGATTCTCACCCCCAAAGCGAAGTTCTTGCCCCGGCTCGCCCGCGGACGAAACGGCCCACAATAGCGGTTCCTTGACCTCGACCATGGGCAACCGAAAAGGCTTGCCGAGCGAAGCATTGGCAGGGGCATCGGCGGCCTTCAATTGCGGTGGGCCGGCGACTAAGGCACAGAAGAGGACGCTCGTGCCCAGGGTGCGGACAGCAGCGTAAATGAAGTCGGACCAGCGCATAAAGAAATCCTATTGAAGCAAGAGCCGGAACAACTCTGAGGCGGAAAAGAGCCAACCGCAAAATTGCAGCCAGCTCTCGCCAGTCTAAAAGCCGGTCCGGCCCAATTCAATAGAATTCGCCTACCGCCGCCGATCGCGGCTGCGGAGAAACGAGCTTCTCAAGGCTGAGTTCTCACAGACTCGGTGGAATCAAGCGAGTAGAAAAACGAGCGCCGTGGTGATCAGGCTCAAGATAAACGCCGAAGCGAAGATGCCAGCGGTGGTCATCCGCGCCCGGAAGTCGTCTTCCATTTGCTCGCGGCGTTGAACAGGAGAAAAGCGACTCAGCCAGAAATGATGCCGCGCATGCACTTCAGGCGTCGCGAAGGTATGAGGGCCGAGGTCGTGGACTTGCATGATGGATACTCCTTCAAAAAAGAACGGATCACATCAAGAGAAGCTGCAATCGTTATGCCACGGGCGAAAGAAAATGTCAGTGATTTTTTGAGGCCGTGGCAATTGCCAGGACAATCGTCGCTCAGCGAACGCGCGACTTTGTGCAACTTTTCACACAGCCGCTTCGCTGGCAGCCACGCTCGTGACCAAGGAAAGGACCGCCATTCGCACGGCCAAACCGTTTGTCACCTGCTCTAGAATCACGGAGTGCGGGCCATCGGCCACTTCCGGCGTGATCTCCACGCCCCGATTGATCGGGCCGGGGGCCAAGATCAAAATATCGTCTTTGGCGCGCGCCAGCCGTTCGGAGTTCATGGCATACAAATGCGCATACTCGCGGACCGACGGAAATGGCCGCATGAATTGCCGCTCGAACTGAATCCGCAGCAGGTTGAGTACGTCGCAACGTGGCAGAATCGCATCCAGGTTGTAACAAACCTCGATCCCGAATTCTTCCCAGCGTTTCGAGACGAGCGTCGAAGGCCCGCACAGAATGACGTGGGCACCGAGCTTTTTTAGGCCCCAGATATTCGACCGCGCGGTTCGGCTGTGGTGGATATCGCCAATCAGGGCGACCGTCAGGCCCGCCAGATTCGGCCGATGCTCGCGAATCGTGAGAATGTCGAGCAGACCCTGGGTTGGATGTTCGTGCGGACCATCTCCCGCGTTAATGACCGAACAGTTCAGGTTCTGGGCGAGCAAATGGGGCGTGCCTGGTGTGGAATGGCGGACCACCACAACGTCAACTCCCATCGCTTCGATATTTTTCGCCGTGTCGATAAAGGTCTCGCCTTTATACAGGCTGCTGCCTGCTGCCGTAAAATCGACCGTATCCGCGCCCAGCCGCCGAGCCGCCAGCGAAAAGCTGGTCCGCGTGCGAGTCGAGTTTTCGAAGAACAGATTCGCAACCGTCTTGCCGGCGAGCAAGGGCAGTTTTTGCTTGCAGCTGCCGGTCGCCCGTTTCAGCTCGACCGCTTTGTCAAGGATCAGCGTCAACTCGCCGACGCTCAGACTTTCCAGCCCAAGCAAATGGGGGTGGGTCCAAGCAAGCGGCTTTGCTGCCACTTCCATTTCAATCGTGCTCATGCGAAGACTCCGCGCGCAGGCGCAGGGAAGAAAGAGGGGCGGCCCGAACGGCGACGACTCCATTGCGGCGGCCTGCCGTGATTCTAGCAAGCAGGACGCTCGCTGCAAGCAGCCGCGGCGGCGACGCTTGCTGTTCGGTGCACCGCGGTGGCCGCGGCCGAATCGGTCCGCAGGCGGCCGCCGCTCAAATGGGAGGGCCTTTCAGCCGGCCGCCAAGCCTTGACCGCTTTTCGTTCTGCCGCGAAGATCAACAGCAGAGTTTCGCCGACTGCGGCGATCCGGTCCGAACTTTCCTGATACGCTCGTTTTTGGTTATGCCCCTGATTACGATTCGCGAACTGAGCATTGGTTTTCGCGGACCCCTGTTGCTCGATCGGGTCACGTGTCAAATCGAGCCGGGCGAGCGGATTGGCTTGCTGGGCCGCAATGGCTCGGGCAAAACCACGTTTCTCCGCCTCTTGAACGGCGAGATCGAACCCGACCTCGGCCAATTCTCGCTCACGCCGGGCGCCAAGGTGCGGGCCCTCCCCCAAGATGTGCCCAAGGATCTCTGCGGCAATATCCACGAGGTCGTCGGCGGCGGAGTTCGCCCCTCGGACTGGCCGGCGGGCACGGATGAACACGAAATCGAGTGGCAGACGGATCATCAGATCAAGCAGATCTTGTCGCGAATGGAACTCGATGGAGCGCGCCGGTTCGAGAGCCTTTCGTCAGGCATGAAGCGCCGCGTGCTGCTTGCCCGGGCGCTGGTCTCCGCCCCCGACTTGCTGCTGCTCGACGAGCCGACCAATCATCTGGACATCGACGCGATCAATTGGCTCGAGGAGTTTTTGTCGAAGTGGGAAGGGACCTACATCTTTGTGACCCACGACCGGATGTTTCTCCGCAAGCTCGCTCGGCGTATCTTGGAAATCGACCGCGGCCGGCTGTTCGACTGGTCGTGCGACTACGAGACGTTTTTGCTGCGCAAAGAAACCGCGCTGGCGGCCGAAGAAAAACAGAATGCCCTCTTCGACAAAAAGCTGGCCCAAGAAGAAGTCTGGATTCGCCAAGGCATCAAAGCCCGCCGCACCCGCAACGAAGGCCGCGTCCGCGCGCTCGAGTCGATGCGCCGCACGCGCCGCGAACGAGTCGACGCGCCCGCCAAAGTGCAATTGCAGATCCAAGAAGGCGCGCGGAGCGGAGCTCTCATCGCGGAGGTCGATCAGGTCTCCTTTGGCTATGCCGAGCGGCCGATCCTCGAGCGGTTCTCTACCACCATCATGCGCGGTGACCGCATCGGCATCATCGGGCCTAACGGCGCGGGGAAGACGACGTTGCTGCGCATCCTGTTGGGCAAGCTCGCCCCGCAAAGCGGCCGCGTTCGCCTCGGGACGAATCTGCAGATCGCCTACTTCGATCAATTGCGCGAGCAGTTGGATGAAGACAAATCGGTCCAAGAAAACGTCGGCGACGGCTACGACAATATCCAGATGAACGGCCAGTCGCGGCACGTGATCGGCTACCTGCAAGATTTTCTCTTTAGCCCGGAGCGAGCCCGCAGCCTCGTTCGCTTTTTGTCGGGGGGCGAGCGAAATCGCATTTTGCTCGCGAAGCTGTTCGCCAAGCCGGCCAACGTGATCGTACTGGATGAACCGACCAATGACCTCGACGCCGAGACGCTGGAGTTGCTCGAAGAACGTCTCAGCGAGTTTGAAGGAACGGTCCTGCTGGTCAGCCACGATCGCGCCTTTCTCAACAATGTGGTCGGCAGCACGATCGTGTTTGAGCCGGAAGGAGTGAAAGAATACGTCGGCGGCTACGACGATTGGCTCCGTCAACGGACGGCTGCCGGCCGGGCGCCGCGGGCCGGGGCCAAACGTGAGACTCCGCGCGGCCTTGAACCAGACAAGCCGGCGAAAGGCGCCGCGGGCGAAAGCGCGCGAAGTTCCCCCGCGCCAGGCTTGGCGGCCAGCACGCCTGCGAAAAAGGGGGCTGGGCGACGGCTCAGTTTCAAGGAGCAGCAAGAGCTGGCCAGCCTGCCGGAACGAATCGAGCAGCTTGAGACCGAGCTGGCGGCCCTGCACCGGGCGTTCGGCGAACCGCAGTTTTATCAGCAGTCCGGGGAGCAAATCGCGCAGGAACAGTCCCGGTTGAAGCAACGCGAGTCTGACTTGAAAAACGCTTATGATCGCTGGGAAGAATTGGCCGCTTTGGCGAAATAGCGATGATTCTGGCCGCACAAGCCATCTTGGCGGGTTCTTAACCGCTGATATAATGATGCCTGGTTGATTTGACGACGCAATTCGTAGCGTTGGTTCCTCTGGACCTGCCCGCTGCCCTTTCATCGCCCTGTCCACCTGGCGGACCACCATCCTGGTCCCTTTCGTTTCGACCCGAAAGTTTTAATTAGCGGTCGGCTGCTTTGCTCTGTGAGGAGATGAACGGTGGGTAAGAAATTGTATGTGGGGAACTTGAGCTACAACACAACGAGCTCGAGTCTGGAAGAACTGTTCGCCCAATTTGGGGCGGTCCGCAGCGCCGAGGTCATTCAAGACCGCGACACGGGCCGTAGCAAGGGTTTCGGGTTCGTGGAAATGGCGGATGACAACGCCGCGCGCGATGCGATCGCGGGCTTGCACGAAAAGGAACACGATGGCCGTCCGCTGACGGTCAACGAAGCGCGCCCGCGTGAAGAACGGGGCGGCGGTGGCGGCGGCGGCGGTGGTCGCGGCGGCTACGGCGGTGGGGGTGGCGGCGGCGGCCGCGGCGGGAGCCGTGGCGGCGGTGGCGGCGGCGGCGGTTACGGCCGTCGCTAAACCAAGCGTATCAACAACACGAAGACCGTGCAGGCCGCGGAGGACCCTTCCTCCGCGGCTTGCTTCGTTTAATGCACCGCGGAGAATCTCAACGTCATCCAATCCCTCGATTGTTGGAAGAGCATAGCAGCCTGATGTATTCGACCGTCTGATTCAGCGCGTGAACGCGATGCCCAAATGGCAACGCCCGTCGTTCCTTTGCAAGCCGGGCGAACGACGCTCTCCTTGGCGAGGTTGGCAAATGCCACCAGGGCTACGAGGGCATTTTTCAACGAGTTGCTCGTCCGAGCTTAGCTAGAATACGCCGTGCCCGGCCACAGAGCATTCCTCTCTCCTTCAGTCGCGCTACCAGCGAACTGGCGCATAGATCCGCATACCCCAATTCTGATCTACGAACGCCCTGGCTGGCAGCCGAAGTATCATTGCAATGCCTCCGCGATTCCTATGTGGCGCAGACGGCACGAATTGCGAGCGCGATCAGAAATTCTTAAGCGCGGCGAGGCAAAGGATTGCGTTTCGGCAATTTCAAATCGCCACGAGGTCTCATGATGGCGCGCTCGGAGTTTCAAACGCCGTGCGTGGCCCCATCGGCACGTCATTTGCCTGTGGGAACTCGCTCTTTTGAACTTCGACGCTTCAAAAAGTCGGAAAGGAATTTTCCATGTACCATCACATCAAGAAGCTCATGTACACCGTGCACGTCGATGAACCCGATCCGGAGTTCGGCAACATGTTGCTTGAACAGTTCGGCGGCGCAAACGGCGAGTTGGCCGCGGCGATGCAGTACTCGATTCAGGGTTTGAATTGCTCTGATCCGGCTCGCAAAGATCTGTTGATGGACATTGGAACCGAGGAATTGAGCCACCTGGAAATCGTGGGCACGCTGGCCCGCATGCACCTCGAGCCGATGAAGGCTTTCCGTGAAGCAGGAGCGGTTGATCCCCTGATCGCGATTGCGGGCGGGGGCGGAGTGAGTCTGTTTAATTCGATGGGCGATCCGTGGACGGCCGATTATCTGAAAATTACCGGAGAGTTGGACGTCGACCTGCGGAGCAACATTGCCGCCGAAGCGCGGGCCAAGATCGTCTACGAACGGCTGATCAATTTCTGCCGCGACGTGGGCACGAAAGACGCATTGCAATTTTTGATGACGCGCGAAATTACGCACATGAAAGCGTTCGCGGCGGCCCTGGAGAGCATGCAAAAGCCGGCCTTCACCATTGGAAAAATTCCGCCGACGCCCGCCTGGGTGAACAAGTTTTTCAACGATTCCACCGGGCAAGGAGATCAAGGCGAAACCGATGCACGCGGGCCGTGGAACGAAGGGGACGAATGGGAGTATGTCGAGTCGCCCGCCATCGAACAGTTCCGCGGCCGCCACGATGCTTCCAGCAACGGGAAGTCGCACATCAACGGCGAACTGCCGGGCGCAGAAATGTTTACGGAGGTCTTACTAGAAAATCTGCAAGATTTACTGCACGCGGAGGGGCAACTGGTGAAGGCCTTGCCCAAGCTGACCAAAGCAGCGCGCTCGGCACTCTTGAAGCAGGCGTTTCAGCAACACCTGGTCGAGACCGAAAGGCATGTCGAACGACTGAAGCAAGTATTCGAGTTGCTCGGCGGCAAAGCGAAAGCGAAGCCCTGTAAAGGGATGGCGGGCCTGATTGAAGAAGGCGACGAGATCATCGAAGAAGGGTCGAAAAAAGACGACCTATCCGCCGATCTCAGCCTGATCGCCGCCGCGCAAAAGGTCGAACACTACGAGATGTCGGGCTATCTCGGGGCTCAATCGCTGGCGAGCCGCGTCGGACAAACAGAAGCTGGCCTGCTGCTTGGGCAAACTCTGCTAGAAGAGGAACGAGCAGATAAAATCCTCAATCGGATCGCCGTGGAATTGATGGACGAGGCAGCGCCCTTCGATAGCCGCGAGCTTCACGATGCGGACTCGCAAGAAGACCTGGCGGATACGGATGAGACCACCGAAACGAAGGAGCAAGCACGCTCGAGCCGGCGCACGGCAAAGAGAAAGAAAGTTGCTCGATGACCTTTAGCTTCGAGTTTTGCGTCGCCACGAGGCGGAGCGGAGAGCAACGGGAGGTGAACAGCCCGTCCGTAACAGTTTGTGAACTCAATTTGGCCGGGGTGTACGGCGAGCCTGCTGGACGCCCGGCGGCGAGTCGTCCAGTTGCTCAAAGCCGGTTATGTCCATGTGGTGGGCGCCGACTTGAAAAGCTACTTCGACTCGATTCCGCATGACCGCTTGATGACGCGACTGGCAAGCCGAATCGCCGGCGGCTCCGTGCTGCGGCCGATCGAAAGCTTTCTGCAAGCGGACATCTTGTCGGAGCTCGCGCAGTGGACGCCAGAGCAAGGCGCCCCGCAAGGGGCGGTGCTCAGTCCGCTGCTCAGCAACCTCTATCCCCACCCGCTCGACCACCAGTTGGCCGAGGCCGGCTACGAGATGGTGCGTTGCGCCGACAGGAGTATTACAGTCCGGTCGATGCCCGCCGTTCGGGGCGCCGATCCTCTCGCCGATAAGACCATCGACGGGAAAGCCGGATGCGGGAAATCCGCCCCTTCGGTTTGGAGGGAAGGGAGACCGGGTCAAACCGATCTTCCTTACCCCTATGTGGCGTGACGTTGCGACCGACGCGGTTCGGTGCTCCCTCTGGATTCCCGCCTGCGCGGGAATGACGAGACATTGTCTGATAAGCGACGGGGTTCGGCGCCCCCTCTGGATTCCCGCCTGCGCGGGAATGACGGCAAGGGTAGTCGTCCTTCCGCGCAGCCGACTCGCGTCATTCCTCGCCGATGCGCTTTCTCGTTATTCGCGCCCAGGCGCTTCGCCACATTCCCGCGCGCTAACGCTACACTTCGTCATTCCCGCGCAGGCGGGAATCCAGCGTGAATCCACCCGGTCCCGCAGGCGGCTGGATTCCCGCCTGCGCGGGAATGACGGCAAGGATAGTCACCCTTCCGCGCAAAGCGACTCGCGTCATTCCTCGCCCAGGCGCTTTCTCGTTATTCGCGCCCAGGCGCTTCGCCACATTCCCGCGCGCGCTATTCGTCATTCCCGCGCAGACGGCACTCCCTCGTCATTCGCGCGGAGGGGGCGCCACACTTCGTCATTCCCGCGGAGGCGGGAATCCAGCATGGTTCCACCCCGTCTCACCGGCCGCTGGATTCCCGCGTGCGCGGGAATGACGAATACGAAAGCAATGCGAGGCCGCCGATCCGGCCACGCTCGTTTCCAGCCTGCGCGGGCAGGACGAACGGGCGGCCTTACAGATCGAGTTTCGACAAATAGTCGTCGAGGTCGCGACGTTGCTTTTGCTCTTCTTCGTTCAGCCCTTGGATGTCCTTGCGGAGTTTTTCGACTTGGTCCTCTTGCTCGCCGAACTTTTTCACGTAGCGATTATAGAGGTCCGAATTGCGCTCCAATTGGGCCATATTCTGGCGAATGCGGCTCTGCTCTTGGTCGACGACGGAGACTTGCTGCTGCAAGTTCCCCTTTTTCTGGGCGGTGACTTGAATCGCTTGCTTGCGCTTGATGACTTCGGCTAAGGCCGCCTTCGCCTCCGGGCTGATGACCTTCGAGTTCATGTAAAATACGATCGTCCCTTCGTCCAGATTGGAGACCGCCATCTGCTGCGAGACCGTCTGTTCTTCGCGGACGGTCAGCGTGCTCGGCTTGCCCGGCTCCGCCTGCACGGCAAAGCGATACAGGTCGCGGGTTTTTTCCGTCGGCTCTTTCGGCTCGACGAGGTTCCAATTCGGATCGTGCGGAACTTCGACCAGCACTTTCTTGTCGTGCTTACCGCTGTTTTTGATCACATACTTGGTTTCTCGCGAAAGTTTGCGGCTCGTCTGCAAAGTTCCTTTCACGAGCTTGACTTCAACCAATTGCTCCGGCAAGGGCTTCGTCTCAGGCGCCACTTCCGTGTCCAGATCGAGCGCGTAGCTAATCAGCCGCTCCGTGCCGGGTTGCAGGTCTTCAATCCGCGCGTCGCCGGCATAAACGTCGCCGTCGAACACGGTGATCGGCCCTTGCATCAGGTGAAGCTTGGTTGAATTCACGAGCTTCAATCCGGACATCGGGTGCTTCGTTTGCACCTGCTGGTTATAAATGGACAGCTTTTCGCCTTTGATCCGTTCGTTGACGATCGAGAGCATCGCCGATTCTTGTCGAGGCAGGCTGACCGGCGCTTCGATTTCGTACTGAAACATTTCGCCGACGTCGCCCGCTTGGGCCAGCGAAGCGGCGCCATGGCTGAAGTCCATCGCAGCGTCCTTATTATTCTCTCGCAGCGAATTGTCCGCTTTGGCCGAACCGGACCGTGCGAGCGCCGGCGCGGCCGCGGCCGGGGAGCCGGCCGGCAATGCGAATCCGCCGCCCCCGCCCATTCCGCCCAGCCCCTTGCCTTCGGCCATCCGGCGAAAATCGCGGTCGCGGCCGGATAAATCCTGGCCGTAAATCTGCGGGCGAAGCGACGCGTACAACTCTTGCTGGACGAGCGGCCGCGCCACATAGAGCGGTTGATACAAGTCCATCACGAAGGAGACCGGCCGGCCGCTGATCAGGCTCAGCTTAACATCATGCCAATCTTGTTCGGTCGTGTTTTCGACAATTGCCCAGCCTTGCAAAAAGAGGGGCTCCTTGTCTTTGATCATGAGCCGATAGCTCGTCTTCCAAATCGGCGATTCCTCGATATAGCCGACGCGGACATGGCGCTTGCCGTCGCCCAAAAAGTTGAGCGTGACTGTTTTCTTGTCGGTCGAATGACTGGCGGCGAGGATCGTCAGGGCCTTTTGCAATTCGGCGTTCAGTTTCTCGTCGATCAATTTGATCCGGCTCGCCGTCTCCAGGTTGATGCTGCGGAGGCCGTCGGCAGTGCTCAGGTTGAGATATTCGACTTCGATTGTTTCGTCCTTACCCGCCTTTTGTTTCCGCTTTTCCACGCCGAGGATCGTGCCGATGATCGGTTGCGGCGCATCGACTTGAACTTTTTCGCCGCGAATCTGCTGGAGCAGATCGCCCATCGTCGGGTTCGAGGTCAGATCGATCGCAAAGGTCTTCAAGGTTTTGTTGATCGGATCTTTCGAGCCATAGGTGACCGTCGAGATTTTGCCGCCGTCGAGATCCTCCAGCACCATGCTCTTGAGCAAGTCGTTCACTTCCGCCACGTTGAATTTAAGGTCAACCTTGGCGTTGCCGTCGACCTCGCCGGCGTGCTGATAGAAGCCGACTCCGGAACTGAACAAGACGACTTTATGCAGCGGGAGCGAATCCTTTTTGTCCTTGGGGTCTTTGTCGTCGGCCGCCGACAAGGTGGCCGCCGTCAGTGCGACGCAAGCCAGCCAAAGTGCCCCTTTGCGGATGAACCAATGCTGCTTGAGGTTCGCACGAAAAGTCATTGCCAAGCTCCAAAAACAAAGGGAAAAGGTGGGCCGCGCTCGCTCGTCGAGACCGAGTAATCCTACTTTAAGCTACAGACGGTCCGCGGGCGAAAAAAGTTCCCAAGCGGCCGAAGTCTCCGGAAAAAGAGCCTACTTCTGGCCATTTTCAAGACGCCAGCGCGCCGCCCCCGGCCGCGATCGACCGGCGTCGCCGGCGGACCAACCGGCCCGGGGCGGTTTTCCGACCTATCCTTAGGGCGGAGCGCAACTTAGGCCGACCGCCCCACTTAGCAGCCGGTCGCCGCTGCGCCGATTGGTCCCGCGATTTGCCGTGTGCGCTGCGATCCTTATGAGCTATGTCCGAGAAATAAATGATCCGGCCGAGTTGGAAGAAATCCGGCTGACGTGGGCGTCGCTGCTACCGCAGACGCCGGGGGCCTCGTTTTTTCACTCGCTCGACTGGCTCTTGGTCTATTGGAACCATTTTGGCCACAACCAGCGCTTGCGGGTGCTGGTGGTGTCCGCCTTGGGAAAGCCGCTCGGCATCTTGCCGCTGGCCGTGCGAACCGAAACAAACCGCGCCGGCTCGCTGCGCGTGCTGACGTATCCGCTGGATAACTGGGGATCGTTCTACGGCCCGATCGGTCCGAACCCGACGGCCACACTGGTCGCCGGGTTGCAGCATGTGCAGACGACCCCGCCTGACTGGGACGTGCTCGATCTGCGTTTCATCCAGCGCCGCGCGTTCGACCGCGGGCGCAGCGCCACGGCGATGCAGATCGGTGGTTTTCCGGGCGTCTGGCAGACAGGCGAAGAGAATTCTTGGATCGAGCTGCGCGGCGGGTGGGAAGCCTATTGGAGCAGCCGCAAGAGCGAGTGGCGCAACAACGTGCGGCGCTGCGAGAAGCGCGTCGCTCGGCAAGGCCTCGTCGAGCATATTCGCTACCGCCCGCGCGGCCTCGCGCTCGGCGAAGGCGATCCGCGCTGGGACTGGTACGACGCCTGCGAGCAGTTGGCCGCCCGCAGTTGGCAAGGTAGTTCGCGAACCGGCACAACCTTGTCGCACGAATCCATCAAGGAGTATCTCCGCGACACACATCAGCGGGCAGCGGAGTGCGGCGCGGTCGATATGAATCTGCTCCTCGTGAGCGGTCAACCGGCGGCATTCGCCTATGCTTATCAGTACCAGGGCTACGTCTACGGGATGCGCATGGGGTATGACGCGGCCGTCTCCACCGAAGGGACTGGCACAGTACTCCAACATCGCATTATTCGCGATTGCTTTGAACGAGGCGATTGGCTGTATGATCTGGGTCCCGATTCGTCGCCCCTCAAGCGCTATTGGCGAACGAGCTTGGAAACGAGCCACCGTTACACGCACTATCGGCCGAATTCGCTCCGCGCGCAACTGCTGCGGAGCAAACGCGGTTTGCAGAATTGGCTGAACCAATTCCGCCCATCGCTTCGCCCCGCCGCCGGCGATCGCGCGCTGCGTGCGGGCGACAGTCGCTAGTACGTCGCTTGGCCGCTGGATTCCCGCCTGCGCGGGAATGACGAGGTGTGCGGCCATTGCGGGCGGAATCACGCGTCGCGGCGCGCCTGATCGCCCTCTTCCCGTCATTCCCGCGCAGGCGGGAATCCAGTGCGCGTTCCGCTGGGGGATCGGCGCACCGTCGCCTGGCCGCTGGATTCCCGCCTGCGCGGGAATGACGAGGTGTGCGGCCATTGCGACGGGATCGCGCGTGGCGGCGCGCCTTCGCGCTCTTTCCGTCATTCCCGCGCAGGCGGGAATCCAGTGCGCGTTCCGCTGGGGGATCGGCGCACCGTCGCCCG
>DASRSE010000256.1:0-3473 GCA_035656655.1 Pirellulales bacterium | reverse complement strand
CCTTGCCGCTGGAATTGAAGCCCGCTTCGAAATGAGCCCCCCGCGGCGGCCCAGTCCGAGCTTTGACTCGCGCTCGGGCCGCCGCGAAGCAGAGACGCCGCGAAGCAGAGACGCCGCGCGAGAACCGAAGCGGTCAGAACTTTTGCCGGCCCGAGAGGGCGTCGGCGAGAATCTCTTTGTTCGCGAATTCGAGCACGCTGCCGGTGGTGATCCCCCGCGCCAGCCGGGTCAAGTTCAGATTCGGCAAATCGGCCAGTTGATGCGTGATGTAAAGGGCGGTGCCATCCCCTTCGAGCGTGGGATTCGTCGCCATGATGATCTCGTGAAAAGCGCCATTCCGCACGCGCTTGATCAAAGGCTCAATGGTCAATTGGTCCGGGCCCACTCCCTCGAGCGGCGCAATCCGGCCGAGCAGGACGTGATAGAGTCCCTTGAAGACCCCTGCCTGCTCCAGGGCCATCAAGTCGCGCGGCTGTTCGACAATGCAGAGCAAGCCGCGATCGCGGCGCGGGTCGCGGCAAATGGCGCACTCTTCTTGCTCGGCCAAATTGAAGCAATTCTTGCAATAGTGCACGTTTTCCTTGACGTTGCGAATTGCTTCCGCCAAGGCCAGCGCGTCATTCTTATGAATCCGCAAAAGATGATAGGCCAGACGTTCGGCCGATTTCTTGCCGATGCCGGGCAATTTCGCCAATTCGTCAATCAATTGCGTGACCGATTCCGACAGCATGCGATTATTCCTTGCCGCCCAACTGGGCGAGCGCTTCGTCGAGGCCCGGCAAGTTCATGTCGCCGGCCAGATTTTTCATGGCCTCGGCATGCAGATCCTTCGCCTTGGCCAGTGCTTGGTTGATGGCGGCCGGAATCAAATCTTCCATCAACTCCCGATCTTTGCGGTCGATCAACTCCGGCGCGAGCGTGACGCGCAACACCTGGCTGAGGCCGTTCACTTCCACCTCAACCAGACCCGCTCCTGCCGAGCCGGTGGCGCGCTTGGTCTTGAGTTCGTCGCTCAGCCCGGAAAGTTTTCCGCTGAGCTGGCCCGCTTGTTTGAGCATCGAACTGAAATTCGCAATTCCACGAAACATGGATTCACCGAAATAAGAGGAACGGAGACAAGCTCCGCGGCTACCGTCGGTTCGAGACGAGTTTGACCGCGCGCCGAAAAAACGAATCTAGCCGCTGGGCCCATCTAATTTTAGGTCGGTCCCTTTGAATAAGTCCACTGCCCGGCGGACGAGGGGGTGCTGCGATTTCTCCACGAGCAGTTGGCGCTGCGGAACCGGCCGCGGCGTTTCTGGCGCCTTGTTCGGAGTCGAATCCGCCTCGATCAACTGCAGTTCGACTTTGATCCGTTGTCCGGTCAAGCGGCGCAGAAGTGGTTCGATTTGCCCCAGCCCGCGCTCCAGCGACGAGAGCGGAAATTTTTTGGCAAAGCGGACCACCAAGCGATCGGGACCCGCCACGCTTAGTCCGCAGTGGGAGCGCGCATGGCCTTCGAGCAGCCCGCCCAGCGTACGCGCCGCCTCGTCCCAGAGCGCTGGCGCGTTCTCCATCGACAAGGGGGTCGGCGTTCGTGGCGCCGGATCGGCGCCGTTCGGTCCGGAGGTGGGGTCCACCGCGCCCGCTTCGAGCTGGGCATTGATGGCATCCACGGAGGCCGAGGGCACTTCCGCCGGCAAGCTCCGGTCCGCGCCGTGGAAGTCCGCCGGCGGTTCGGGCGCTGCGCTATCGTAGTTCAGGTCCGCTTTTTTTTTTGCTTCGGCGGAACTCGCCAGCCGCTCCGCCGGTTCGGAATTGGCGGCGCTGGGCGCGCCTGGCAGCGTGCGGCCCGCCGCGGAATTCGCGCCGCTGGCCGGCCCGCGGCCCGGCGCGGCCGGTTCCAGCGTCTTGCCTGCGGCCAAGGCCGAAATCCAAGTCGTCAAACTGTCCAGCTCATCGAGTTTGCAAATGCGCACCAGGGCGAGCTCGACCAAGATCCGGCCTTGGGTTGTATATCTCAATCGGCCGGCCGTTTGATCCAGAATCTGCACGACCGCGAGAATGGTTTCGAGCCCCCAGTCAGCGGCGATCGCTTTGACTTCGGCGAATTCGCCCGGCGAGCTGAATTGCATCAACGGAGAATCGCCGCCGACCGCCGCGACCATGCAGTCCCGCAGAAAGCCCAGCAGTTGGTCGATCAACTGGCCAATGTCGACCCCTTCGACCACGGCGGCGTCCAAGTCGCGCAGCGCGCCCGCCGGGTCGCGGCGCACCAGCTGCGCCACGAGTTGCTTGAGCCGAGCCGTTCCGGCGGTCCCGAGCATCTCATTCACATCGGCCGAGGTGATTTGCTGCTTGCCGAGCGCCAGCACCTGTTCGAGCAGCGATTGGCTATCGCGCATCGAACCGGCCGCGCGCCGAGCGAGCGCTTCGAGCGCGTCGGGTTCGACCGCCACGTGCTCGTTCTCGGAGATCCGCCGCAGGACGCCCACGATGTTCGACGTTTGAATTCCGGCGAAATCGTACCGTTGGCAGCGCGACAAGATCGTGATCGGAATCTTTTCCACTTCGGTCGTGCAGAAGATGAACTTGACGTGCTCCGGCGGTTCTTCGAGCGTTTTCAACAAGGCATTGAAGGCCGCCTTCGAGAGCATGTGGACTTCGTCGATGATGTAAATCTTGAAGCGGGCGCGGCTCGGACGAACCGAGATATTTTGCCGCAGCAGGCGAATTTCATCGACGCCATTGTTGCTTGCCCCGTCGATCTCCAGCACATCGACGTCGGAGCCGGCCGTGATGCTCTGGCAGATATCGCATTGGTTGCACGGTTCCGGCGTGGGGCCGTGCACGCAATCGAGCGCCTTGGCGAAGATCCGCGCGGCGGACGTTTTGCCTACGCCCCGCGCGCCGGTGAACAAATAGGCGTGGCCAATGCGGTTGGATTGAATCGCCCCTTGCAGCCCTTTGGCGACGTTCTCTTGGCCGATCAAATCGGCGAAGGTTTGCGGGCGATATTTCCGCGCAACAACTTGGTAATCGGCTGCGGCCGAGCCATCAGGTGCAGGAGTATTCGGAGGTGCTTCGACCATGACTGCATTATTCGCCGCGCGGCCGGCGGCGGCCACGGTTCCGCGCTTAAGAACCGCCCGCTCGAAGAAAGCCCTACCCTCGCCGCGCAAGCCGATTTTGATGCGTATTGGCTAGCGCGCCTGGTGGAAGACGGCCGACAAGCTGCTGGCGAGTTTCGACGATCGCCGATGAGAGACCCACCGCACAAAGAGCGGACTGCTTATGGCTGCTGCGGTTAAGCCCTGACCAGGTTCACAGAGCCCCATTGCGGGGGCCTCTCATCGGAGACCGGCGCGCGGTCGAGGCTGTCATTGTGACGCGCCGACGGCCAATCGTCAAAAGGGGGCGCCGGAAAAAATCAGACTTTTCTCTCCGATCTGACTGCGCCGCGAGGTCCCGGCTGTACGAAATCGAAGAAGACG
>DASRSE010000255.1:0-11326 GCA_035656655.1 Pirellulales bacterium | reverse complement strand
CGTTGCGTGCATCTCGAACCTCCTGTCAAACGAACAAAGGGATCCGTCCAGCGGTCCCAGCGACCGCGATTTGCCTTCATCTTCGCTCCGAGTCAAGGGCTTGCTGTATCTTCTTGCATTGCTAGCAGTTACGTCACTCACCTCTTGACGCCCAACTTTCGAGCAGGACTGCCAGGAATCGGGCACCAGCCGACGTGCTCAGTTTTTAGGCAGGCCCATTTTTCCCGTTCACGAAAGTGTCCAGTCCAGCAATCGCTCAAAGTTCGCCAAATAGTAAATTAGGCAAACTCGCTTTCCCCATTTATGTCCGGTCAGCCGCCATTGAGAAACTTTGATTGATCTCGTGAAGCACGGTCGCGCGCCTTAGAATCTGGACTGGTCGCACAATTTTCACGGTGCCTTTCTCCCCGGTCCGCTCCGATGCATTTAACTTTCTGCCTCAACGCTTGCGACTGGTTGGCCACGGCGCTCCGCGAGCACAACGGCCCGCGCCTGCGCGGGCAAACTTGGACGGCCCGAATGCTCCTCGCGGTGGTGGCCAGCGGAATCCTAGGGGCCCCGGGCGCCTTGGACGCCGAATCCGAGTTGAAGGTGACGAGCGATTTTTCAGGTGGCTCGGGACTCGTCGAAAAAATCGACCAGGCGGCTCGCTTGATCCGGCTCACGCCGACCCCGCACCCGGATCGAGGTTGGGCCGTTTGGTGGTATCTCAAAATCACCGGCATTCGTGCCGGCGAGACGATCACGCTGGATGTGGGCGACGCTCCTTGGGCTACGCCCGATCGGGCTCAGTACAGCCTCGACAATGCCGCGTGGAAGCAAACCGGAATCGCGCAGCGAGCGGGAAAGCGGTTTATCTATCGCCAAAAGATCGAGGCCGACCATGCATGGTTTGCGTGGGGTCCGCCGTTCACGTACGAAGACGCCGTGGCCTTGGCAAAGCAGAGCGAAAAAGACTGCCCGCACGCGGCGGCGCTGGAGCTTTGCCGCTCGCTCGAAAACCGGGCCGTGCCGGCCATCCGCATCTTTGAGCCAGGGACCAAGAACGAAGATCGCTACGGCATCTACATTACGGCGCGCCAGCATGCGTGGGAGTCGGGCGGAAGCTGGGTCTGCCGCGGGTTGACCGAGTGGTTGCTTTCCCAAGATGCGGCGGCCGAGGCGCTGCGCAAAAAGGCGATCATCTATATCGTGCCGGTCATGGATGTTGACAACGTCGCGATTGGCGCTGGCGGCAAAGAGCAAAAGCCGCAGGATCATAATCGCGACTGGACCGAGAAGCCGCACTTTCCGGCGGTTGCCGCCGCCCAGAAAAAAATTCGCGAGCTCGACGAAGCGGGCACGTTCGATTTTTTCATTGACTTGCACAATCCTGGTCCCAACGATCGCGCGCCGGTATTTTACGTTGCGCCGCGCGACATTCTGACCAGCGCCGGCGCGCAAAACCTGGATCGCTTTATCCGCATCGCGCGGCAAGAAATCACCGGGCCGCTGGCCTATAAAGGAGAAGTCCGCGAATCGGGAGCGAATTACGATCGCCATTGGGAGGCGATCAGCAAAAACTGGGTGACGCGACATACGCGCCCGCACGTGGTCGCCCTCACCTTGGAAACCTGTTGGAACACCTCCAACAGCACCACGGCCGGCTATTTGCAAATCGGCAAAGAACTCGGGGTGACCATCGAGAAGTATTTCCGGACCGCGCCGCGGCCGGCCAAAAAGTAAAGGGAACCAACTCGCGCAGCCAATCCGGCCCGACCCGCGCGGACGTGGATCAAAGAACCGATTCGACCGGCCGGCGCGCAACGGCGTACGCACCGGCTTGCCATTCGCAAACCGCGCTGCTAGGCTCTGGCACAAAGTTCCCTGTGCCCAGAACAGCGAGCGCGTGCACACTGCGGCGCTGCCCGCGGCACAATCGCCGCCTTGACTCTTCGCCAGTGCGTCAGCTCGGCCGCTGCGAGGCGCGCGGCCGATCTGCTGAGCGTCGTCGGCATCTCTCCACGTCCTCTCCCACTCCATTTCAGGCTCAGAAAAAATGGCGGCAGAAAAACGCGGCATGAACGAAGACTGGTTGGCGGTTTGGGGCGGTCTATTGATCTTCGCCTTGTCGTTGGCGGTGTTGTTCGGCGTTGACCTGCTGGGCTGGAACGTCAAGACGGCCGCCTGGTTGCAACTGGATCACGCGCTCGCGCCCATTTCAAAAACCTATTCCGCGATTCCAGGTTGGGCCGCGCTATTTTTGACCTACGCGTTTTTGCTGACGCTTACCACCGGCGGCGCAATGTTGTTGCGGCTTCCAATTGGCAAGTTCATGCTCGGCTTCAGCGCGATCTTTTGGATTAGCTACGCGTGCTGGATCGCCGGCAGCTTTGCCTATATCGCAGCCACGCCCGACAAATTGAAAGGCTTCGGCATTCCTTGGTCCTTGAACTTGACTCAAGAAGCAGGGTTCATTGTGGCGCTGGCGGTCGGTTTGCTGATCGGCAACTTGTTTCCCAAGGTTACGGGCTGGTTCAGCGCCGCCTTGCGGCCGGAATGGTACATCAAGACGGCGATCGTCATCTTGGGCGGGACCTTGGGATTTGCGGCGATGCAGCAAGCCGGCCTGACGCGCGCGGTGATGCTCCGCGGAATCTGTGCGATCATCGAAGCCTATTTGATCTACTGGGCGGTGGTTTATTTCGTCGCCCGGAAGTATTTCAAGTTCAGCCGCGAGTGGGCCGCGCCGCTGGCCTCGGGCATTTCGATTTGCGGCGTGGCCGCCGCGATCTCGACCGGAGCGGCAATCCGGGCACGGCCGATTGTGCCGATCATGGTCTCCTCGCTGGTCGTGATTTTCGCGATGGTCGAAATGCTCGTGCTGCCGTTTGTCGCGCAAAAGTTTCTCTACCAAGAGCCAATTGTCGCCGGTGGCTGGATGGGACTGTCGGTGAAGACTGATGGCGCCGCGGTTTCCGCCGGGGCCATCGCCGACTCCTTGATTGTGGCCAAGGCCGAGGCCGAGCAAGGAATCCGTTATCAAAAAGACTGGGTGCTGACAACGGCGACCACGGTCAAGGTGTTCATCGATGTGTTCATTGGCATCTGGTCGTTCATCTTGGCGGTCATTTGGAGTTCCAAAATCGAACCGCGCGCCGGCGACCAAGTCCGAGCTATTGAGATCTGGCACCGCTTTCCAAAATTTGTCATTGGCTACTTCATCACCTTTCTGGCCGTGATTGGCATTATTTGGCTGGCGCCCCAATGGAAGGATTCCGCGAAAGTAGCCATGGCGCATGCCAACAATCTGCGCGGAATCTTTTTTTGCATGACCTTCTTCTGCATCGGCCTCGTCTCCAACGTGCGAAAACTGTGGGAAGAGGGGATCGGACGGCTGGCAGCGGTGTACGTCGTCTGTCTGTTCGGGTTCATCACTTGGATCGGACTATTGATATCTTGGCTCTTTTTTCACGGCATGCGGCCCCCCTCCTTGTAAGGCTCCGAGATGATCGATCAACCTGAGCGCGAACCGCCTAAAATCGCGGATGAATTGCAAAAGATGGAGTACGAGCCCTTGCTGCCGATCGAGAAAAAGCTGATCGTCGGCAGCCTGCTGCTGGGCATCGCTTTGCTCGGCATCCTCTTGTGGCTAAGCCGATATACGTAGCCGGCTGTTAATAAGACGCCGTTCGTCCGACGGCGCGGCGCAGCCGACCGGTGACCGCGACGAGGCCATTGCTGGCTTGGGATTCGGCACGGCGCTTTGGCGCAAGTTTATTGCACGCCCTGCGCGTAACGGGCATTCGCCGCAGCGACGCCGGCGCCGGGAGAGAATCGATGGCCTTGTTCGGCCAAGAGTTGCTCGAGCGCCGCCAAGAACAGCAACACATTCGCGCGGCGCGAGCCGTAACCCATCAGGCCGATCCGCCAGACTTGCCCCTTGAAGGCGCCTAATCCGCCGCCAATCTCGATGCCAAAGCGGTGCAGCAATTCGCGCCGCACCGTGGCGTCGTCAACGCCGCTGGGAATGCGAACGGCGTTCAGCATTGGCAACTGGTGGCCCGCTTGGGCCGTATATGGAATGCCGATGGCGCCGAGCCCGGCTTGGAGCGCCTGATGGTTTTCTCGGTGCCGGGCGAAGCAGTTCTCCAAACCTTCTTCCAAAATCATGTGCAGCGCTTCATACAAGCCGTAGGTCATGTTGATCGGCGCCGTGTGATGATAGACGCGGTCTTGCCCCCAATATTGCGCCAACATCGAAACATCGAGATACCAACTCTGCACCTTGGTCTCGCGCCCTTTGATCCGCGCCATGGCTCGTGGGCTGAACGAAATCGGCGCCAAGCCGGGCGGGCAACTCAGACATTTTTGCGAACCGGAATAAATCGCGTCGATTTCCCACCGATCGGTCTCGACGGGCACGCCTCCCAGCGCCGTGACCGCGTCGACGAGCAAAAGCGCGCCCGCGTCGTGCACGAGCCGCGAGATTTCCTCCAGCGGCTGGTGGGCGCCGGTCGAGGTTTCCGCCATCACGATTCCGACCACGTGCGGTTTCGCGCTCGCGAGGATCAGCTTTAAATCGTCAGGGGTAAAGACTTCGCCCCAGGGACGCGCGAACCTCGTGACCCGCGCGCCGGCGCGCTCCGCCACGTCGGCCATCCGGTTGCCGAACACGCCGTTCACGCAGACCACCATCGCATCGCCCGGCTCAATCAGATTGACGACCGCCGCCTCCATGCCCGCCGATCCGGTCCCGCTGATCGCCATCGTCATTTCATTTTTCGTGCGAAACAACGCGCGCAGCATCTCCTGCATCCCATTCATCAGTTGCAGATAGTACGGATCGAGATGTCCCACGGTCGGGGCCGCGAGCGCCTGCAACACGCGCGGTGGAATGTCGCTCGGGCCGGGGCCAAGCAGCAAGCGGACAGGCGGTTGCAAAGCGGGAGGCAATCCAGGCATAGCGAATCTTTCCAAGAAGAGCAGGTGAGGGCCGTCCGCAATGGCAACCAGCTGCGTGCGGCCTGGCCAGCCGGTGCAGGGGCGAACTCAGCGAGAATTCATGTCAAAGGCCCATTCTATGAAGATCGACCGCCCTTCTTCAACGCCATTTTTGCCGGATGGGACAAGCATGGCAAAGCCGTCCGCAAGCCCGCCTCCGTCAAGCAATCGCCGACTCTCAGTGGGCCTGCTCCCTCGGCGCCAGGCGGATCGGCGATCTACGGCGGCTCGATGCCAAAGCGCCGCCAAGCGTGTGGCAGCGGCGCAGCAAGCTCGATCGTTTCGCCTGAGACAGGATGCTCGAACCGCAATCGCCGCGAATGCAGCGCGATCGCGCGAGGAAACGGACGGCGGCTGCCATATTTCTGATCGCCTAGAATCGGGTGGCCTCGTTCGGCAAACTGGACGCGAATCTGATGCTTGCGGCCCGTCTCTAACCGCACTTCCACGAACGTCGCATCGGCGAGCGTGCGCAGCCGCTCGTATGCCAACCGCGCCCATTGCGCGCCGGCGGCATTCTCGGCGACCGACCGCATCCGCTGCGCCTGGTCGTCTTTCAACAGCCAATCCGAAAAAACGCCGCTCGACGGAAGAAGCCCTTCGACGAGCGCCCAATACGACTTCTCGACGGCGCGCGTTTTGAATTGCTCTGTCAACCGCGCGGCCGCTTTGCTCGTCCGCGCAAAGAGGATCACGCCCGACACGAGCGCATCCAGACGGCTCACAATGCCGAGATAGACGTTCCCTGGCTTTTGATACTGGTGCTTGAGATAGGCCTTGGCCTCCGCGGCAAAACTCGGTTCGCCCGGCAGCGCGCCCATCGTGGCGATGCCGGCGGGCTTGTCGAGCGCCAGGAGATGATTGTCTTCAAATAAAATCCGCAGCGCCATGGGAAAGCCAGCCGATCGCCGGAACCGCATACAAGGGGAGCAGAGAACCTTTCAAGATAGCAGCCTGTCGTCGTCTCCAACAGGCTGCGCCAGCGCACGAATCCGATGGCAGAAAATCGACGCGCGTCCTGATCTTGCGAGCGGTGCCGCGCGACAGTCTGACCTGGGCGACGGTGAACTTGGCCACGAGGGCTTTTTAACCGGCCGACACGGCCACATTGGGCCGGTGGAGATCGACGATCCTGTCCAGGTCGTGACGTTCAAAACCTTGAAAGAGGGCGGGTATTCCTTTTTCCATTTCAAATTGTCGTTCCTCCGGGTAAAGCGGCAGCATCGTGTAGACCTGAGCTTGCCGTGCGCCACTGAGGGCGATCGGGCCGACATCCTCCAAATTCGCCGCTAATAGCATCGCGGCGAACGGACAGCCAGGCGCATAGGGCTGCGGCGGCTCCTCTTGAGCAAGGATGGTGACCCGTCCGCCGAGCCAAGTTTTCGCCAGATGCGGATAGTTGGCGATTTGGCGCATCACGTACAAGGGCCAACCGTGCTCGCGCTTCGCCAACACGTCCTTATTCATCGGCCAGGTGGGAGGGAGAAACATCACGAGTTCGGTATACTCATAGGCTTCTTGTCCTCGCGGAACGCGTTGCGGCAAATCGCTCATGCCGGTCGTGAACAAAGTATAAAAGTTCGACTCCTTGGTCGGCGGAATCACGTGGATCGCGATCGGGACAGGACTGGTCGGCACAATTTCCACAAGCGCCCTCGGGCGGACGGGACCAAACAAGCCGCCAATGTATTCAATGATTTTGTCGCGATCCTTTTGCATCCTCATTTCTCTCGATACCTTGGGGGGCGGCAACGGCATGACGGCGCCGTGGGCGCGCAAATAGTCGGCGCATTCCGTTTGGCCGTGGTCGATGGCCCAACTCAGCGCGGTAAAGTAGGGCGCGGTTTCGTCATCATCCGCGCCGAGTTTATATTGTTCCGTGAGATCCACGCCGTGATCGACCAAGAGTTTCACGAAGTCGAACGCTCGCTCGCCCTGATTCAAGGCGCGGATAAGAATTCGATAACCTTTCGCCAACGCGCCCTGTTCGATAAGATACTCAGCATTAGCCAATTGGCCATCAGCAGTTGCTTCAGATAGCGGAGTTTCGCCTTGCTTACCCACCGCATTGAGATCGCAGCCGGCCTGCAACAGAGCACGTACATTCTCCCTTGATCCATAACCGGCGGCCAAATGGAGCCATGTTCCTCCATGCAATGAAGGATATTCGGAGAAGGCGATCTGCGGATTCGCGTCAAGTACCTTAGCAACTGCGTTTTCATCGGAGTCAACGATCGCTGCAAATAGTGTCCTGCGCGGGTCAAAGGATTTATCAGTCATTCTAAAATTCCAATGATTAATAGCCTGGAAGTCCTCGAAACGGTTCTGTAGGGTTTTTCATAAGAAAATCTCCAATTTGATTTAAAGCTTTTAAAACGGCCTCCTGACCACCTTTAATTGACGCTGCTTCAAGTGTTTCCGCGACTGCCTTGCAATAGGCGGTCGAATGATCCGCGTTCACCGCCCAGCTCAGATTTTCTTCTCCACAAAGAAGATAGCCCAGATCGTATGCTTGGAAAATGGCACGCGCGCTTTTGAGAAACGGTCCGCGCGCGTCCGAATTCTGGCCGACCCTTGTTGACCAAGTCGTGCGAGGTGCCAGAGAAGATGTGTTTCGATGCGAGGCTAAGACGACGAATCTCATCCTGCGGGTGCGGTCCGCCACTGAAACGGCTCCGAAAACGGCGAGAAGTCATCAAGGCCGATTTCCGGTAGCTGCTATCGGTGTGTCCATCTCGGCGGGCGCAGAATCCGTCGTCGGCCCGCCGGCTCCAGCGCGGAATTCGCAGCTCGCGGCCACGTGCGAGCTTTTTAACGTGCCCTTCTCCCCATCTCCAAATCTCCGATTTGCGTCGAATTGCCCTTGGTGAACGGGGCCGTTTTCGGTATTTTCCGCCCGCTGAAAAGGGGCCGCTGCGCACGGATTGCGCCGCCAGGCTAATCTATTCGCGCCCAGGGAGGGGCCGATGAAACACCGCAAGAAAATTTTTGCCGGGCTGCTGAGCGCTGCGCTCGGATACGGCGGCCTGTACCATAATCAGGCCCTGCGAAGTTTGTTCACGACTGTGACGAAGGCCGTCTCCTCGGCCACCGCCAACGGCGGCAACGGGACGTCCAGCCTCGGCGGCCTGTTTGGCTTGAACGGCGGCAGCACCTCGAACGAACCGGTGCCGCCGGTCACGCGCGATTCAGGCGTGATTCATCTGGCCTCGTTCAACATCCAAGTTTTTGGCGAGACCAAGCTCGAAAAGCCCGCCGTGATGAACGTCCTCTGCGAGGTCGTCCGCCGCTTCGATCTGGTCGCGATTCAAGAAGTCCGTTCGGTGCGCGACGACATCTTGCCGCGGTTCGTGCAAATGATCAACTCGACGGGCCGCCATTATGATTTCGTAATTGGCCCGCGGATGGGCCGCACGAACAGCAAGGAACAGTACGCGTTCATCTTCGACACG
Organism: Pirellulales bacterium; assembly: GCA_035656655.1. GTDB lineage: Bacteria > Planctomycetota > Planctomycetia > Pirellulales > DASRSE01 > DASRSE01. The sequence goes on along the minus strand of DASRSE010000255.1, from coordinate 2,891 downwards.
GCCAGCATCGAGGTCGATCGGCGCACGCTGTATGCGGTCGGCGATCCGTACGATCGTTTGCAGCGGCCGCCGTTCGTGGCTCATTTTCGCGTCCGCGGCCCCGACCCGAACGAGGCTTTTACTTTCTCGCTGGCGGACATCCACACCGAGCCGGACGATACGGTCCGCGAGTTAAATGCTTGTGCCGACGTGTTCAAAGCGGTCCGCAACGACGGGAGCGACGAAGACGACGTGATCCTGCTCGGCGATATGAATGTGGACGATAAGCATCTCGGCGACCTGGGGAAGCTGCCCGGCATCGGCTGGGTGATCTCCAATCATTTCACGAATACGCGGCAATCGAAGCAGTACGATAACATGGTCTTCAATCGCCAAGCGACGGTCGAATATACCGGCCGCTCAGGCGTGTTCGACTTGGTCCGCGAATTCAACCTGACTCTCGATCAGGCCTTGGAAATCTCCGACCACTTTCCGATTTGGGCCGAATTCAGTATCTATGAAGGAGGCCAGCCCGGGCGGCTGGCGAATCGGCCGAGCGGCGATCCGCGGTAAGCCGCGCTGCGCTCAGCGCGGCGCCCGTGGTGGAACGGCTTTCACCCGGAATTCTTGTTCGCGATCTGCGGCGCGGCATGGCGAATTTCGCGGCGCGCGAACGGTAAGGACCGAGGAACCATGAGCCCGCGCTTCAATCAAGCCCTCGTCTTTGCGGCCGAGTTGCATGCGGACCAGCGGCGCAAGGGGTCGGCGACTCCTTATATCGCCCATCTGCTGGCGGTCGCGGCGCTGGTCCTGGAATACGGCGGCAACGAGGACGAAGCCATCGCCGCGCTTCTGCATGACGCAGTCGAAGACCAAGGCGGTGCGGCGACCGGCGAGGCGATCCGCGGACGCTTTGGCGAAGACGTTTATCAAATGGTCGCTGGCTGCTCGGATACCGAGATCGTGCCCAAGCCGCCGTGGCGCGAACGCAAAGAGCAACATTTGGCGCATCTGGCCAGCGCGAGCGAGTCGGTTCGCCACGTGGTCGCTGCCGACAAACTGCACAACGTCCGCGCGTTGATCGCCGACTATCGACAGGCGGGCGAAACTCTCTGGGCTCGCTTTAACGGCGGCCGCGCTGGAACCCTGTGGTTTTATCGCGCCATGGCCGACGTGCTTCGCCGGGCTGGCTCGAATCCGCTCGTCGCCGAACTCGAACGGGCCGTGGCGGAATTGGAGCGACTCGTTGCCTCGGGCGCGGCCGTTTGAGCGATTCGCCCGAACAACGAAACCCAGGTCGCCTGTCTTAAGTTCCCCAGCCGCTCAGGTCAGGCCCCGGCAAGGAGGCAAAATTCCTCGAGCGACAGCGTTTCACGCGGTCAGCTGCGGCTTTCCGCAGCGAACATGGCTGGGCGGAATGCGGTTTTGTCCGGAATTCGGCGGGGAGGCCGCGGCCGCGGAAACCGTTCGGAAAAATTATGGCCGGCATATTCAATCTCGGAGCCGTTGCGCGCATAATAGAACGAGGACCGAGGCGCCTCCCGCCGCTCGCGTGAAATGTCTGTCATTGCCGCTCCGCAAGCAGACGACCGCGCCGCCCTCGAGTCCCTTCCGTCCCGCCTGGTTTTTCTTCGTTCCGTCTGAGACAAGCTCTCTGTACTTGACCGTGCTATAAGGACTAGTGGATTTGCGCGAAGGAATGGCGCGAGTGTGGTCTGGCACGCGTTTGGAGGTCGATTCGATCCATGCGTTTATTTGAACGGGCCCACCGCCCTTGGTCGCTGGTTGGTTTTGCTACGGTTGCACTGCTTGGTCTCACCGTTCGCGCCGACGAACAGGCAAACCGCGCGACGCCGGCAGCGGCGCCTGCGGCAACCGCAACGACCTCTGCCGCGGTAGCGACAGCCGCGCCAACAACAGCCGCGCCCAGCGCTCCGGACACTACCACCAAGAATCCCGCAGCGACACCGGCCGCAGCGACACCGGCCCCCGTCGCGCCCGCGACGAAGCCGGCCGAACCGGCTACCGATGCGAAGGCAGCAACGCCGGCGGAGCCACCGCTGGCGGCGCTCCCGGAGCGTGGCGACAACGCGCTAGAAGTCGCGCGCGAGATCGACAAACTGGTTCAAGCCAAATTGGACGAAGCGAAAATCCCTGCGTCCCCCCTCGCCGACGATAGCGAATTTGTTCACCGTATATATCTTGACATCACCGGCAAGATCCCCAGCGCCGTGCAAGCGCGGCGTTTTTTGGACGACCAGGATCCGCGGAAGCGTGAGAAGCTGATCGACACGCTGCTAGCCGACCCGGCGTTTGGCGTCAACTTGGCGACGTTTTGGCACAATTGGATGGTGTTGCCAAATATGCCCAACCTGCGGATTCCGCCCGACAGCCGCGGCTTGCTGCACTGGCTCGCCGAAAACTTCAATAAGAACCACGGCTGGGACGAAATGGTCAATGAGCTGCTGACGTTTGAAGGCAGTTCGCAAGAAAAACCCGAGGGGGTTTTCTACCTCTATTGCGGCAACAACTATGCTCGGCCGCGGCCGAACGTGCTAACCGGGACGGTCGTGCGCCTGTTTCTGGGAACGCAAATCCAATGCGCCGAATGTCACGATCACCCGTTCCGCAAATGGGAGCAAAAAGACTTTTGGGGAATTGCCTCCTTCTTCGGCCACTTGGTCGATGACCCGGCCGATCCGAACGACGAGCGCGGCCATAGCAACACGGGCGCGATCATTCACGAAGCTCAGGTGATGAAACCGCCGCGCTCGATGGATATTAAGTCTGGCGATCCGCCCTTTGCGCCGCCTCCGCCAGGAGTCGCAATTTCGATTCCCGTGACGTCGTTCCGCAGCGTGGGCAAAGTCATTCCGGGCAAGTTTCTCGACGGCAGCAAACCGGCCGGCGAC
>DASRSE010000254.1:0-14580 GCA_035656655.1 Pirellulales bacterium | reverse complement strand
CCATCACAAATCGGCATGGTTGGCCAGCGTCATCACGCCGTTTGTACGATTTGCCTACCACGGCCCAACGCCTCTCTTTCTGGTCGAGGCGAACACGCCTGGGACCGGCAAGGGCCTGCTCTGCGATGCGACCGGCATTATCGTCTGCGGCCGTCCCATGAGTCGGATGAGCTATCCCAACGGGGATGACGAAATGCGGAAGAACATCACGTCGACGGCGCTCGCCGGCGACCGGCTGGTCCTGATCGACAACATCTCGACCACGCTCGGACTGCCATCGCTTGACGCGGCCTTGACCGCCTCGACTTGGCGAGATCGGATGTTGGGAAAGAACGAGACGACCGGAGACATCCCGCTAACTACGATCTGGTACGCGACCGGCAATAATGTCGCGCTAACCGGAGACATTGCCCGCCGAATTTGCCACATTCGCCTATCGAGCCCGCTTGAAAACCCCGAGGAGCGAACCGGTTTCACTCACCCGGATTTACTCGCTTGGATTCGCGATAATCGCGGTCGGCTCGCAGCAGCTTGCCTGACGGTCGTGCGCGCATACATGGCAGTCGGCAGACCAGCACAGAACCAAACTCCATGGGGAAGTTACGAAGCTTGGTCGGACTTAGTGCGGTCGGCGCTCGTGTGGGCTGGTCAGCCCGACCCAGCCACAGCAAAGCGAGAGCTAATCACCCAAAGTGACCGTGATGGCGCCGCATTGCGAGGTTTGATCGAGGGATGGCAAGAGATAGACCATGATGGTACGGGTTTAACGGCAGCCAAGGCAATCGAACGATTGGACGCAAACCGAGACCAATTTGAAACTCTGCGAGCAGCGCTCCAAGACCTCTTGTCGGCACCACCCGGAAAACTTCCGACCTCAAAACAAATCGGAACTAAACTGCGATATCTCCGCGGTCGAGTGATCGGAGGAAAATTTTTTGATTCGAGAGAAATCAAGAAATCAATGCACTGGTTCGTTTGCAAATCTGAAGAAGTGCTGCCGGACAGCTTCGACCCAGTCGTAGACGGGGGGTTTACCCCTTTTGAAGAATTTGTTTCCCAGTCCGCGCAAGAAGAAATTTGGCGATAGATCAGAAAATGTCCAAAAGCATAAGGAGCGGAAAACAAATTCCACAAACTCTACAAACCGCCGACTGAGATTGCCATCCGTCCCGCAAAAATTTTTTTCTCCCCACGATTGTGAAAATTTTCTCCACCCAAAAAATTTTTTTGACCCCAAATCCCAAACCCCAGGAGGACCGAGACCATGACCGCACACTCCGCCGCTGAACACAATTCAACAACCGACACTCACCGCGCCGATTTTTTTCGACGACTGAAAAACTTCGTTGACGAATCAGCCGCCGTCGATGCCCAGGTTGACCGGGCGGCCGATTACCGCAATCTGTTGCATGCGGTCGCGACGGGCCGAGAACCCTCTTCCCTGGCCGAGATTCAATCCCGCCTCGTCCGCGCCGGCCGGACGTTCGACCGCCTCCAAGCGGATTGCCAGCGGTTCGCCGAGAATCTGGTGACCATGGCCGGCGTTCGGCAGATCGTCGAGGCGATCCAGCAGACCGAGCCCCAGGTTAATGCCGCGGCTGCCACGGCGAACCGCTGGCGGCTGGCCGTCAATAAGCTGCGGTACCAGATCGCTGGCGACCGTGAAGCTCGCGCGATCCGCCGGCCGGTCGAAAGGGCCGACGAGGCGAATCCGAGCCCCCAGGCGGCCGACGACGACAACACGCTTGACTTGTCCGTCGCCGAGTTTGAAAGCACGCGGCGAGACGCGATGTTCGACGAGGCGACCGCGCCCCGCAACCAGAACATCGACGCGGCCGCCCGGCTGCTGAAAGACATCCTGCCGATCGACGGCATCGACCCGGCCGAATTCGCCGTCGAGATTCCAGAAAAAATCGTGCTCTTTCGGCCGGCGACGTTCGGCTTTTACCGAATTCCACACGATCCGGAATTTCCGGAGATCGAACCGCAGCCGACGGCCGCGGAACTGCTGACCATGCCTGGCATGCAGCCCGAGCAAGTCTGCAAAATGCTGGGGCTTGTTTCGCCCGACGGCCGACCGGAAGTTTACAAGGTCGAAATCGAGCGGGACTTTCCCGGCTTCTACACCGGCCGCGAAGATTGGCGAGACCCGCGCTGCGCGGCAATGGCCAAAGAAAAGCGCAAGGCAGAAGCCCGCCGCCAACGCGAGGCGGAGGAAACCAAGGAACAGCTTGAACGGGATTCGCGCGAACGGCAGGCCGCAGAGTCAGCCGCCGAGGCGCAGCGGTTGAAGGACTTGCGGACCGTCGAACAGCTTCACGATGATGGCGTAAGCCTCGAGCAAATCGCCCGGATGCACCGCATCAGTATCGCCGTCGTTCACGACGAACTACGCCGGGCGTCGGCCGCAGCCGCGAAAGTCAGGCAAGAAGCGGTACAGCGGGAGATCGCCGACCGAGCCGCCCGCCTTGAGCGGCTTGGCCGCGAGATCGACAAGACCGGCGCGTAGCCGAGATAAAGCCGCAGCGGTCGCCGGATGCTCGCATACACAAGACTTTCCAGCGACCGCCACGATAACCCTGCGGGTACGAACGCCCGTTGCGGCCGGCAGGGGAAATTCTATGCCCTGAGCGGACGCAGCGGAAGCAGCCCGCGAGTCGACGCGGCGGAACTCGACCAGGAGAAGGGGACTTGTCGCCGCGATCGTCCCCGGCCAACTCGACGCGAATTTTGCTCGCGCCGCCGATCGTACTTGCGGGGGCAACAAGCAGCGCTATGATAGGCCCATGCCGAATCGAAACCACAAATCGTTAACCGACCAAATCCGCGAAGCGATCGACGGCAGCGGCTTGAGCCGCTATCGCATCAGCCAAGAATCGGGAATCGACCAAGCCGGCTTGGCTCGACTCTACAACGAGGGGCGAGGCTCCCTGGCGATGCTCAACCGGCTCGCCGCTTGCTTGCAACTTCGCGTTTCGATGGACCGCCAACCGACCACGGAAGGAACGAGACCGACCCGAAAACAACCGACCAAGTAAACCCACCACCGGAGGACGAGCAGCATGGCCACGCTAAGCCACGACAAGACGAAAAACCGCTGGCGACTTTTTTACCAGCCGAAGACAGGCCGCCGCCGCGGCATCAGCTTAGGAAGCTTATCGAAGCAATTGGCGGAAGACTTTTGCCGCTACACGACACGTTTGGAAATGGCCGCTCAGACCGGAGATTCGCTCGAGCGGCGAACCGCCGAATGGGTCGCGGAACTCGGCGACGTTTTGCACGCCAAGCTTGCCAACGCCGGGCTCGTTCCATCGCGAGTCAGCCCCGAGCAAATCGCCCCGACGCGACTTGGACCCTTTCTCGATTCCTTCATGGCCAAAACCGCCGTCAAGCAATCGACGAAAACCGTGCTGTCCCATACCAAGCGTAACCTGATCGATTATTTCACCGTCGATAAGCCGCTGGAACAAATCACCGAGGGGGACGGCGACGACTTCCGCGCTTGGCTGATCGACCATGAGCAACTATCGCCGGCCACGGTCGATCGTCGCTGCGGCATCGCCAAGCAGTTTCTGCGGGCCGCTGTCCGCCGGCGGCTGATTGCCGCCAATCCGTTCGCCGACCTGAAGTCAGGCCGCAAGGCGAACGACAAGCGGGATTATTTCCTGTCGCGCGAAGACGCCGCCAAGATCTTCGCCGCTTGCCCCGACCATGAATGGAAGCTGATTTTTGCCTTGTCGCGATTCGGCGGATTGCGCTGCCCGAGCGAGCATCTTGGCTTGCGCTGGGGCGACATCGATTGGGCCAACAGCCGGTTCACGGTGCACAGCCCCAAGACCGAACATCACGAGGGAGGCGAAAGCCGCGTGGTTCCGCTGTTTCCGGAACTGCGGCAGTATTTGGAGGCGGCTTGGGACGCGGCCGAAGAAGGGGCCGAATACTGCATTACGCGCTATCGCGATCCGAGTTGCAATTTGCGGACGCAATTCAACCGGATCATCAAGCGGGCCGGCCTGACGCCGTGGGAAAAGCTGTTCGCGAACCTGCGAGCCAGCCGGGCGACCGAACTGGCCCGCGAGTTTCCCGGCCATGTCGCGGCGGCTTGGCTGGGACACACCGAGGCGATTGCCCGCAAGCATTACTGGCAGGTCACCGACGAGGATTTCGACGCGGCCGCAAAAAGTGGCGCGCCGGTGGCGCAGAACCTACCGGAATCGAGCCGTACCGAGCAGCAAGGAGAAATTGAGAACCACGAGAAAACCCCTTGTTTTGCCGAGAATTCCGACGAATCTGCATGTTTAAGGATGGGCGTTACTGGACTCGAACCAGTGACCCCCGCGGTGTGAGCACGGTGCGCTAACCAACTGCGCTAAACGCCCGAAGTTCGCGGATCGCGGCGCGACGGGCTTCACACTGACGCACCCGCCGCGAGGACTTCGTCCTTAGAATAGCATGAACGGCCAGGCGCGCCGAGTAGGTCTCCGCGTCGCGAAAATCGCCGCGATCGGGCCTCATTCGTCGACGACCGGACGCGGTTTTTTCGCAGTGCGAATCGCGGGCGGCTTGGGGGCGCTCGGCCCCAAGTCGTTGGTTCCCAGGTCCCCTGTCCCGTCGTCGCTGGCAACCACCGGCGCCTGGGCCGCCCGTTTCGGCTTTTCGTTCTTGGGCAATTGCAGCCGGCCTGGCTCGCGGCTGGCGGTGTCCCCTTTCGGACCTTTGATCAAAAACTCCTTGAACTGGGCGACGTACTTCATCGTGCTGTCCGGTCCGGCAAAGCCGAGAACCCGTTCGTCCCAGTTCAATTCTTGGCTGATGACGAGGCCGGCTTCGATATCGAAGTGGATCGTCCCTTTGGAAATATGCTGCATCAACTGAACGCGGATTTGCGGCGCGTCGACCGGCGTCAAGACTTGCGAGTCGACGGCGATTTCCGCGATCCCATTCCGCACCGATTTCAACTCGAAATGCTGGCGCGTCTTGATTCGCTTCGACAGTCCGCCTTCGACCGCTACGTCGATGTCATGCGGCAAATTCCACTGGCCGCCGATGGCAACCGGCTCCAGGGGCAGCGGAACCACCATCTGGTTGGACTTGCTGTCGGCCGATTTTTGAAGCTGCAACTCTTCGCGCTTCAAAATCTTGCCCGTCCGGTCGATGGAGACCTCGACCAGCGGAACGCCGATCGCTTTGGCGGCCGTTTCGTATCCGGCGGGGGGCTTTTCGCCGCTGGTGCTGTCCCAACCGACCTCTGCGCGGCCCAAGAGCTTGGTTTGCATCTTCAGACTCTCGACCGAATGGACGATCGTCGCCAGCCCTTCTGGCGTGGTCTCGCCAATCTCCCAGCGCTTGATCGACTTGGTGACCGTTTGGGCGCGCTGGGTGACCCCTGCGACCGTGGTCTCTGAAGTCGCAAGATGGGTCACATCGTGGCGCAGGATTTGGCCTGGATGGAACTTGTACACGAGCGAGTAGAGCGTCTTGGAATCGGCGCTGTCTCCGTCGGCCGCATTCAACCGGGTGGACGGTGTAAAAGCCAGCAGCGCAAGCGCAACCACGAAGGACCAAAATTGCAGGCGGGTGTTCATCGTGCTCGCATCCTTTCGAGACGAAGCCAAGCAGAGGGTATACGTCCAAGGTCAATCGGCCAGCTTCGCTGGGCGGTCGCCGCGCAAACGTCGGTTCACTCGCCCGCCGGCCCTTTGCGAATTCGGCCTCCCCAGCCGAGCTTTTCACGCAAGGTGCGGTAATAGCTATGGCTGGGTACTTCCATCAGTTTGAAACGCGCCGCTGCCCGCTCGATTTGCACGCGGTCCGCGCTCGCCAAATTGCACAGCACGCGGCCATCGACGACGACCGCGGTGCCCGGGTTGGGGTCGGGAACCTGCAACTCATACCGCCGATCGGCCAGATCAACGACCGGTCGATTGGTCAGCGTATGCGGGCTAATCGGCGAAATGACGAACGCTTGCAAGTCTTTTCGCAGGATTGGACCGCCCGCCGACAGGCTGTGCGCCGTCGAACCAACCGGGGTGCTCACGATCAAACCGTCGCAACTATAGGTAGTTGCCAATTCTGAGTCAACGTAGAGATGGACGGTGAGAATCCGAAAGGGCGAGCCGGCGAGCAAGGCGACTTCATTAAGTCCGAGCGCGTGATGAAGCACCTGGCCCTCGCGCACAATCCGGCAATCGAACATCAGATGCTCGACGATGCGATATTCGCCCGCGCACGCAGCCGGAAAGACCTGCACGAGTTCTTCCGGCGAAAGATCGGCCAAAAACCCCAGTTTTCCCAGATTGACCCCGAGAACTGGCAATTGGCGATTGCCCATTTGATGAGCGGCTTGCAGGATCGAGCCATCCCCCCCGAGCACGATCGCCAAGTCGGCGTCGACCTGGGACAAATCGCAAGTCGAGCCTAGATCGCAGAGCACCACGTCGGCGTGCAGTTCAATATGCGGCCGCAGCCGATTCGCCTCGGCCACGATCGCTTCTTGGCGCCCCGAGCCGATTAAGATCGCGCGGGGACGACGCGGCGCGGAGAACGATGGCGATGACCCGGAGTTCATGCCTTAGATCATACGGACAACCAGTGGCTGCCCACAAGAGAGCGTCAGGGGCGGCGGCGGCCGCAATCCGGAGCGAATGGGTAGAGTCCGAACAAGTTGGATCGCTGTCAAAAGAACCGGCCGCACGGACCTGGGGTCCGTGCGGCCAAAGTTAGGTGTTATTGACGCTGTCGGAACGACCCGCGCAGCGCGCTTATTTGACCGTCAGCGGAATACTCTCGGAATGGCTGTTGAACTCCGGCGCGTACATGCACTGGATGTTCGCGTACCCCGTTTGATACTCGCCTCTCAATTGGATGCGGACCGTGTATTCAAAGACATACACGCCTTTGGGCAGATAGTCGATGAAAAAGTGGCTAGCCGTGTCCTTGGTCGATTCGTAATAACCGAGGCCGTCTTGGTACTTGTAATGCGACAGGACATTGGTTGGTTCGGTGCCGCTGCCGCGATAATCCTTGAGGTGCACGTACTCCAGATCGCGATCGGATTTCAGGGTGATCCGGACGACCACTTCGTCCCCCACGGCGAGCGCTCCGGTGACCGGCTGAAGCACCGGGCCCGTCTTGGTCAACTCGCGCTTGAACAAGGTTTTGGTCAGCTTCAAGGGCGTCCCTTCGTGTGGCGTGACCTTCGCCATGTCCTCGAGATACTGCCAACTAACGCTACCCCAGGCGACGCCGGGATCGGTTTTGGTCACGGTGATGTGGCTCATTTGCGGCGTGATTTCGCCGCGGACAAACTTCTGTTCATAGAAGCCGGTCCCGGCCTCGACCTTTTCCGGCTTGATGTCCAGATCTCCCAATTTGACTTGCACCAAGGCCTCGGAGGCCAAGGCATTCGTCCCGCGCAGGAGCAAGGCATAGACGGCGTCTCCGGTTGCCTTGGTAGTTTTCCAGTCTTGGGTTTGCTTTTGCTTCAAGAGCCAGACTTTGCACTCCTCGACCGCCTTCTGGTCGTTCATAACCTCGTCGAAGGCTTCGATCATCAAGGCCTGAGTCTCGATTGGCGCGTGAAACCAGAAGAACGAATACTCGGTATCGCGCCAGAACATGCCCATCTCTTCGTTCCTCACGGAGAATTCCTTGATCGACCGCATGATATCGGTCGCGGTGCCCTTGTCCCCGAAGCGCTTCAGCGCCAAAGCCAAATGGCCTTCCGACTGGCGGCTGCCGACTTTCAGCCAATACTTTTTGGCTTGGCCCAAGAAGTAGTTGACCGCTTCCTTGTGCTGCGGTGAAAGGGGCTTGTCCTCCAAGAAAAAGGAGCGGCCATAGAGATAGAGCGCGATCGTCGCATTCAGATGATTGTCGTCTTGATGATCGTGCTTCAAAATCTCGCGGTAAATCCCATCAATCCAACCATCCAAATGTTCCAGCGACTTGATTGCCGGGGCGATGTCGATCTTAACGCCCAGATGACGCAGCCGCCCGAAACCCGTGGTGATGTAGAGCGTCATATAGCTGTTGGCCGGTCCGCCAGGGAACCATGGCCACGCCCCGTCGCCCATTTGCTGCTCGGACAGCTTCTTGAGCAGCCGCGCGGTCTCGTCGTTGAGCCGATTTTCATCGAACAGGACCCCGACATTGTGCCGCGCCTCGGTTTCTTTGTTGGCTTGGCGTAGCCACGGGGTTTCTTCCAGGGTCACCGCTTTCAAGTCTTGATTCTTGGTGAGCGGGCTGTCCAGCGCCGCGGTGTTTTTCCAGAGATCAAAAATCCGGCGGATTTTTGGATCGCTGTTGGCGATATGCCGTGCCAGCGTGTTCGCGTACAAACGATTGAACGTCTGTTCGGTGCATTCGTAGGGGTATTCCATCAAATAGGGGAGGGCCATGACGGCATACCACGATGGATTCGACACCATCTGCACGGTCAAGCTTTCATTCTTGAGCGACTTCGATTCGCCCGACTTGCCTAGCTTGGCGAAATCGAATTGTTTCGTGCTCGCGTCGCGAACGGGCAAGGTGATCGACTCGGTCACGAGGACGCGCCGCGACAAGACCGGGAGGACTCCTTCTTCGCCATCGGAAACGCGCCCGGACGAGGCCACCGCTTTATAGCTGACCGGGCCGAGTCCGTCCGGAACCGTGATTTTCCACGAGAAGGCTTTTGATTCCTTGGCCGCGATCTCGAATTTTTGGTCGGTCTTGGTGTTGCCAAGCAGTTCATCGACCGACTTCGTCGATTGTGCGTCGTTGAAGGTCAAGCGGACCGTGCCTGACTGTTGCGTGGCCGATTGGTTCGACACCTTCACGGTGAATTCAATTTCGTCCCCTTCGCGGACAAAGCGCGGCGGGTTGGGTTGGACCATCAGGTCCTTCGAGGTGATGACCTTGTCTTCCAGATAGCCGCTGCGCAATTGCGGATCGTGCGCGAAACCGAGAAACCGCCACGTGGTCAGGGCTTCCGGCATCGTGAACTGGAGCTTGACCTCGCCGTCCTTATCGGAGAGGAGTTGCGGAAAAAAGAAGGCCGTTTCATTCAAGTTTTGGCGGGCGGAGACTTTGCTCAGATCGGGCTCGGCTTGCGCTTCGCCGGGACCACGGCGGTCGTAACCGGCCGCAGCCGCGCCCTCGGCTCGTTGCTCCTGGCCGGGAGAGCCCGGCGCCGCCTGCTCTCTGGCGAAGGCGGCCATGGGCGCGGGGACCGCGGCATCCATGGCCAGACCATTCATGGCGGCCCCTTTGCGGAGAACGCCGCCGCGGCCACCGAAGCCGAACTGGCGCATCATCCAGACAATATCGTTCGGATAATGGCGATGCGTAATCGACACTTGTTCGTAGTTCTGCGGCCAATTGCCGAACATGTATTGCAGGTAGCGCGCGCTATTCTCAAATTGATAATTGAAGACGCTATTGTCGCGGCGGAAGACGCCGAACATCTGAATCCAGTTTTGCGGCGCGAAGGCGTCCAGCGAAGCGTCGTATAGCGTGGCCACCATTTCGGCCGTCGCTTTCTTGGCGTCGGGGCCGGTGATTACCGCGGTCCAAGTCTCTTTTTGCGCGGGTTCGAGTTTCGAGACAAAGTGCTCCCACTTGAGCGTTAACTTTTTATTGGTCCACGGAACGTCGACAAACCGCGTGGTGAGATAGGCGCGATTCTCGCGCACCATCGTCACGTGGAGGGTGAAACCGCCGCGCAAATCCTCCGTGATCGGCAGCTTCACTTCTTGTTGCGAGGCGCCTAGCTCAGTCCAAAAATGCTTGATCACCTGGCGATTGTGCTCGATTTCGATATAGGCCCGCGCCTGATCGTAACCCGTCCCCCAGAGCGCCATGAATTCATCGCCCGGCTCGAGCGTCCAGGTCGGCGCGCCGACAAAGTCGGGAATTTTCACGGGAAAGTGTTTCGCGTCGGGCTTGAGAACCGTGATCGGCTCCTTCGCGGTGACCTTTTTGCCGAACCGATCTTGGGTGCTTAGGATCGCGCGGTAGGGACCGGCGGCGAGCTTTACCTTGATCGTCGCCTTGCCTTCGGCATCGGTGTTGAAGCCTTGCTCCGCGGCGACCTCGCCCAACTCCCAGGAGTTGATATTGCTCGGGTCGGGCTTCGGCGCCGGCGGCACGATGGCTTTGGCGCCGCGTCCTTTCCTCGGCCCAGCGAGCGGAATCGGCCGTTGCTGCGACAAGATGTCAGCGCGCTCCACTTTGTCAGGCTGTTTTAGCTTGTAGATTTTGACGGTCCCTTCGGCTTTTTGCGGCTCGCCGTCGAGCGTTTCCGTCTTGACGGTGATCTCGACCGGTTTGTCTTCGGTCTGCCATTCATTGACGGTCAGCGAGGCCTGCAAGGCGGTGTAGCCAACTGCGGTGCCGCGACTGGCCGAGCGCGTTTCGCCGGTGGTGTCGGTGACGTCGGCGGTGACTTCATAATGAAAAATCGGCTCGTCGCTTTCGGCGACACTCGTGTCGGGCTTGGCGGTGAACTCAATTTTAAAGCTGCCGTCCGCGGCGGTCGTCGCGGTGCCGTGCGCGATCTCCTGGCTTTCGGTGTTTGGATGCCGCCACCAGTAGTAGTATCCCCACCAAATCGGATAGCGGACTTCGCGGACGACGCGATAGCGAACCTTGGCATCGCCAATCGAGGCGCCGGTGTAGGCGGTCGCTTTGCCCGGCATGGTGACCTGCGCGTTGAGCTTGGGGGCGGTCGCAGGCGCATCGAGGGTGACGAGGAATTTCGGCCGCTTGTACTCTTCCACATGGATGTTGATCGCGCCGTTGGGCTCGCCGTCGATGCGAAGGACCATATTGCCGGTCAGCCGATCTCGCGGAGCGGTAAAGCTACCGCTGAACGAGCCGAACCCGTTGGTGCGGGCTTTCAGCCGCGAAATCTCCTTGGCGTTGGAATCTTGAAAAACGACGGTGACCGGGTGTTCGTTGAGCGTTTTATAGTCGTCGTGTTCTTGATTCGCGGCGAGACAGATGCCTTTGAATTGGATCGTTTGGCCCGGTCGATAGAGGGCCCGATCGGTGAAAAAGACGGTCTGAGAAAATGGCTGCGGCCGGTAGTTGTTGACGTTCACATAGATCTCGCTGGCGGACAGCTGCTGGTCGCGATGCGTGACCAAGAGCATGTTTTGCCGCTGCGGATGGGCCGGAATTGAGAACAGACCGTCCTTGTCGGTTTTGCCTTTTTCGCCCGCGATGAGTTGATTGTTGTTCTCGCGATACCACGTTTGGATTTCCGCGTCGGCCACCGGTTCTCCCGACTTTGCATCGAGGACGAAGCCCGCCAACTTATCGCTTGTCCAGTTCGTGCGCATCACGACCGAAAGGGTGCTGACCCAGACGTCGGTGAACGTGACTTGATTGTTCGACTGGCTGAATTTTTCATCGACGCTGGCGATGATGAAATAAAATCCCGGCTTGAGGGTCTTGGGCGCCGCGAGCTTTTCGTTTTTTTCTTGATAGTCGTCGGTGGCAGGCAGCTTGGCGGACCATTCAAGGTCGGCTTTTTTCTCGAGCAGCGCTTTCTTTTCATTTTCGTCGAGCCATTCGGCCCGATGGTGGTTGTTCTTGATGCGGTCAACCCAGTCGGCCTTCACGGCGCGAAAGTGAACCTCCGTGATATTCCGATAGCGCACTTCGATATTGGGCCACGGTTCGTTCCACACCCGCTCCGTGACGATTTGCACCGACTTCGCTTCGATTTGGAGGACCAAGTTATGGCACAATTTGCCGCCATTGCTCTTGGGAAAAACCTTGGCCCCTTGCTGGGCCACTTCGCGCGCTTGCACCATGTCGTTCTGCGACATCAGCACCGTCGCCCATTGGCTACGAGCTAGTGCCGAAATCTCATGGTCGGCGTTTTTGTCGACGAACTTTTTGAGCGCGGCCAAATAGCGATCGTTTTTGTCTTCGCCCGTCGCGTGGTTGTGGCCGAATTCAAGCCGCTCCAGGTCGGCGCTCAAAAAAGCGTCTTGGTTTTTGTCGTCGCGGTGAAATTTCAACAGGGCTTGATAAAGGTGGACGGCCTTCACCAGCGGCGAAATTTCGTCGGTCGTCTTCACATTCCAATTCAAAAACTCATCGACCGAGCCGAAGACCGGGCTATCCGCCGTCAGATCGAAGGCATCTTCCGCCTTCGCCGCCGCCTGCTCGCCCGAGTTGTAAAACTCCAAGGCCTCTTGCACGAGAAAATCGTACAAGGTGGGGCGGTAGCTGTCCGGCATCGTTCCTTTTTCAAGCAGCGCGTCGTAGGTCGCGATGGGAATCTTCTTTAATTCGTCGGCGGTCGCCAACGAGCGCGTGAATTGCTTGTCGATTTCGGCATAGATCCGCGGCAGATCCCAGGTCGTAATGTCCTTGCCAGGGGCTTCGGCGGTCGCCGTCCGCTGCATGAATCGCCAGCGATTCTGCTGAAAATAGCTCCAATACCAATGGGCCTGAATCGAAGTCAGAACCGGCAGCATCGCTTTGGGAGCCTTGGCGATTTCGTCCTCCATCCGAGTGAGCCGCTCCTCTGCCTTGTTCCCTTGGATCATCCCCTCGTAAGCAATCTTTTGGGCGATCGCTTTGATCGCCTCCGGATAGGCCTTGTCGGCGACGGCACTGCGAATGATCGGTTCAATCGCCTCGATGGCCGATTTGGGCAAACCTTTTTTCATGGCCTCTTCCACTTTTTTCCATTGTTCCGCACGATTCGTCTCGGGCGCCGCCGCGCGGATTGTAAAGACGAGACCGGCCAGCAAACAAAGCGCGAGCGCTAAACTGATCCGATTGAGGAACAACGAACGCATGAGTGGGACTCCTCGAAAGAAAAGCTGCCAAGCTGCCAGGACTGAAAATTGGCTTAGGCCGATGGTGCGCAAACTACAACCAGATTTATGGTTAGGGCCGAAAACTGGGCTTCGCGTTGCGCCTCACTAGACCATCGCATCGGTCAGACGCCCCATTTCGCCCAAAAGTTCCGCCGCGGCCCCATTTCGATGCGCTTTTCCAGGTCGCCGTCGAAAAAGTGGATTTGCAGAAAAATTTCTCGAATCTGCGAACCTCTTGCGTGCCGACGGGGTCTTATACGCCGACAGGCCTTTTTTCGACCATCATCAACACCCGCCGCGGCTTTCCCCGATTGACTCGCGCGGCGGCTTATGACAGGCTTGAAGAAAGGCCAATCGCGGCCACGCCCAGACTGACGCCAGCTACGGTTGGTTCAGGAAGGGTCGAGCCAAGGGAAGCACCCCAGGGGTGATTCGCTTGGATCCGCTGGCCGATTTTGATTGACCCTTTTTTGCATCGTTCTTTCTCCCTTACCACGCGAAAGCGAGTGAGCCATGCGTCACCACCACCACACCAGCCCGATTTCGATTCTTGGCATTCAGCACCAAGATTGCGCGATTGAAGCTGGTCGCCGTGAGGGGTTGCGCGCTCGTAATTTGGCGTGGCTTCTTTGGACGCGTCCCAACTTCTTGCGTAATGCCGGCAATCGACCGGCAAGCTCCCTCGCGAAGTCCCTTCGCGCGTGGGGCTCAGACGCAATGCAGGCGGCCGCGTATCTGGCAAGTTTTATGTCCGGTCCAAGTTTTGGCCCGGCCCTAAAACGGATGCCGGTCCGCGTAGCCGTACGGCAAATGTCCGTACGCTCCGCCGCCGTACGTGGTGGCAGAAGCTCCTAAGGCCTTTTCGCTTCGAAAAACCTTAGCACTCTGCCTTCGATCCTCGCGGATCGGACGTACGCGATTGACCGGCAGGTCGAGCGCTTCGCTCTCCCACGTTGGGAGTTCGATTCGCACGCCTGATTTTCCCGCCGCATTTTTGCCGCTCGGAGACCGTTCCGCCGCGGCTTTTCCTGAGAAAGAGAGAGCTACGATGACCGTCATGGAAGAGATCGACGAGACCACTTCGCTGACCGAGCTGGTGTTGAGCGCCCAAGAGGGGGACCGGCTCGCCATGGATGAACTGTTTCAACGCTATGAGCGAGCCGTATATGCGATTGCCTATCGCCGGCTGAACAACGACGCCGAGGCCCAGGAACTGTGCCAAGAGGTGTTCGTCCAGGCCCTGCAAAAGATTCACCAGCTCCGCGAACCGGCCGCCTTCGGCGGTTGGCTCCGCTCGATCACCACCCGCATGGCGATCAATCGGGCAATTCGCGCGGCTCCGGAAATCGACGCGGAAAACGACCTGCTCGAAGCCACCTGCGTCGAGAGCGAAACCCCGTTGACCATGGCCCTGGCGGGTGAACGCCAATCGCAAGTGCGGGCGGGCCTGCGCCGCCTCCGGAAACTCGATCGGGCGACCTTGCTCGCGTTTTATGTCGATGGCCAATCGCTCCTCGAAATGAGCGACAAGTTCAATTCGCCCTTGGGGACCATCAAGCGGCGGCTGCACGTCGCTCGCAAGCGGCTCGCCAAGGAGCTCGAGGAGTTTGCGTGCGCCTAGCCCGCATTTCTCACAACCCTGACGGATTGGGGGAGGCGAGGGTTCAATCAACGGGCGGCGCTGCTCATGAGTCGGGCATTGGGCCGCGCTGGCCGAAGGGCGCTGGTGGTTCTGCGAGTTTAGGGAGTTGACGCAGTT
>DASRSE010000253.1:0-12476 GCA_035656655.1 Pirellulales bacterium | reverse complement strand
CCAGCACGAGATCGTTTTCCTTATCCTTCGTGTTGTGGCACGCCTGACAATTGCGGCGCAAGACCGGCAAAATCTCCTTTTCAAAATCGACCGGATTGGGATGCTTGATTTCGGCGATGGCCAAGGGGACCGGCGGTTTATCCTTATCGACTTTTTTCTCTTCGGCGGCGCGCTTCTCGAGCTCCTTTTGAACCGGGCCTTTTTCGACCGGCGCTTTGTCTTCGGCCCAAACGGGCGCCGAGGCGGCCAGCCACATCAGGGCACAGAGGCCCATCGACAAGTGAGGAAAAAAGCGACGCATGAAAAACCTCGTTCTCAAATGGACGGAATAAGCGATGTTTGCCGCAGGATCGACCGACCAATGGACGCGTGCCGGCGGCCGGGTCGGCGCAGCACGGCAGAGCAGCTACTTCTTGGGATGAATCGTGATAGTGACGGGCGTGGAAATAAACTGCATGTTCAAGTTCTTGGGCTTCGCCGCTTCGGTCGCCTCTTTGGCCTTTTGCGTGGCGGCGGTTTTAGCAGCCTCGGCGGCTTTTAGTTTTTGTTGAGCTTCGTTGGCAACCTTGTCGGCCGCCGCCTTCCCCTCGTTCAAGGAGGGCTGTTTGGCCTGAGTATCGGCGAGCGTTTTGTCGAGAGCTGCTTTGTCGGCGGCGGCTTGTTTTTGCTTCGCGCCCGCATCGGCCAAGGCCTTCTCGGCCGCCGTTTTAGCGTCCGCGGCGGCCTTCTGTTTGGCTTGCGTGTCGGCGAGCGTTTTATCGAGCGCGGCTTTTGCGTCCGCGGCGGCCTTCTGTTTGGCTTGCAGGTCGGTCAGGGCCTTATCAGCGGCCCCTTTCGCGGCGGCGGTTCCCTTTTGTTTCTCTTGGGCCGCCGCGAGCGCCTGATCGGCTTTCGCCTTGGCGTTCTTTAAGCCTTGATCATCCGCTTTTTGCGCGGCCGCATCGCCAGCCGCTTTCACCTGGTCCGTCGCCGCCTTCACCGCGCTATCGGAGTCGGCTTGCTCTTTGGCTTTTGCGGCCGCCGCCTCGGCTGCCGCTTTCACGGCAGGGTCGGCGTCGGCGAGCTCCTTCACCTTGGCGGCGAGCTGATCGGTCGTCGTTTTGAGTTGCGCATCAAAGGCCATTAGTTCTTTGGCCTTCGCCTGAGCGAGGTCGGTTGCCGCCTTGGCAGCGGCATCGGCGTCGGCAACTGCTTTCGTCTTGGCGGCGAGCTGATCGTTGGCTGCTTTGACGGCGGCTTGCGCATCGACCAGGGCCTTCATCGCCGCGAGCGCCTTGTCGTTGGCCGCCTTGGAAACCGTGGCCGCCTCGGCAGCCCCCTTTTCAGCTTGCTTTTGCGCTTCGACGGCGATTTCTGCCGCCTTCGGGTTCTTCCGATAGTTGACTTGCGAACTTCCTTCCATGAAGAACGAATAAGTTCCTGGCGGCGTATTCGGCTTGGCCTCAACGGTCAGGTTGCCATCGTTTGCGGCGGCGGCGATATCCAGTTCGCCGGGCGTCATTTCTTTCGGTAACCCGACCGTCTTTAATTTCAAGCTTCCCTTGAAATCGCCGCGCCGCGTAACCTTGATCGGAATCGTCAGTTTTTCGCCCATCTTCACCTCCAACGGCTTGGCTTCGCCCAATTGGATGGCGGCTGGCATTTCGTCCATGGAATTCACGCCGATCGCCACGTCCTGTGTGACGCGTGTACGCATCGGCTCGTTCTGTGGATTCTTGACTTCCCAGAGAATGGCGGCGGCTCGCGCCTCGCGGACCACCTCTTGATCCTTGATTTTCGCCTTGCCGATGACTTTGACCGTTCCGGACCAAGCCGGCGCATTCTCGGCCGCGCTGATCACCAAGGCGGCGGAATGGATCTTCGGACCCATCGTCATGGGAAGGCAGGTTAACCCTTCGGGCAGCCCCTCGACCGTAAGAGCGATTTCGCCGTCGAAACCATCGCGGCGGCTGGCAATGACTCGCAGGATGGTCGAGCCGCCTTTGAAAACAATGGGCGAGCCGCTTTTTAGCTGCTGCGGATTCTTGTCGTCGACCGGCCCTTCGGCAATCGCCAAGAGATGAAAGTCGGGTGTTTCGGGCCGCACAATAAACCGATAAGCGTCGATCGGGCTGCCGCGCGAACCGGAATACAGGTCCTTGACTAGCACCCGATAGGTCGTGTCTTCGGTCACCGTCAAACGGTAGGCCGGATCGTCGGTCGCCAAATCGAACGCTTGCGGCTGCTGGCCGCGCTCTTTGTCCGGAACAAAATCATCCACTTCCGCAACATCGGAAACTTGCTCGGTCTTGTCTTTCTTCGTGACCTTTTGAATCAGCATGTACGGATCGGTGGTCAGGCCGAGCCGTTGCGAAACGACCTCCAGCCATAGAACCTGTCCCTTCTTGGCGTCGAACGTGTACCAGTCTTGATCTCCCTTCGGATTGAATTGGCCGACGACCTCGCACGGCACGTTCAGCTTTTGGGCCTTGGCCGGGTCATTGTTGTCGGGCTCTTGCTCGAGCACCAAGGGCGCTTCCGCGTAAAAGATATTGACCGGATTCGATTCGCCCTGAGGCGTTTTCAAGCGGTACTCAAACGCGTCTTGGTAAGCGTCGCGGGTATCGACATAAGTATTGATCGGCATCTTCTGCACCGACAGCGGATCGCCGGGCAATTCGATTTCCACCTCGAGCTTTTCCAGCACGCCATGGCTCATCACCAGCGATTTGTCTGGGGTTCCGCCCGGCAGATTGCGGCCATACAACGTGAACTTGCTTTTCTTGCCCGGTTCGCCGGAGCATGGGAAAATAAAATCCACATAAGGGGCGGTGCTGATCGTGAGGCGGTAAAAGTTCTCCGGGCCGCCCTTGTACAAAAAGTCATGCACCTCGACGAGATATTGGCCGTCCGCCGGAATGGTCACGTCCAGAAACGGGTCGCGATGGTGCACATCCAGGCTCCGTTCCAATTCGGCGCCGTTCGCGTCGCGTAAAATGAGCGTGCCATCCAGTTTTGAGTCGAGCCGCTGCGCCCAGCAATCGATCAACACGCGCTGTCCTTTCTTGGCGGCGAATCGATAGTAATCCAACCCCTCTGGATCCGAGGTCCCGCTGATCGTAGAGTTCAATGAGACATCGTTGGCCTTTTCGGGCTTGTTGTGCGGCTTGATCTCGAGCGCCTCCGGCAGATTTCCGACTTGAAAGGCGCGCACATTGGAAATGCCATAAGGCGTGACCACGCGGGCTTCGCACAAACCGGTTGGCACATCCTTGCCAATCGTGACCATGAATTTTTTCGGAACGGGCTTGGCCGGCTGCGCTTCCGTCATCTTCGGCACGGCGCTCATGCCGGGCCGATTGAACAGAATCGTCGTCGCATCATCCAACTCGGCGCCGGCGAGCGTGACCTCGCTCGTCGCCCCTTGCTGGCCGCCCGGCGGAAAAATGCTATTCAGCGTCGGAGCGGGAATCTGGGCCTGCGCCACCGAGGCCGATACGAGCAAACAGCCCAGGGCAAGCCACCCGCAACCGGCTGAAGAGAATCGCCGCGTAAAAGCCAGAATGCAAAACGCGGAGTCGCGCAGCATGGTCATGATCCTCGGGAAAGGTGGGAAACGCGGAAGACTCTGCCAATCGGGGTGGGCGGACCGCGAAATGCGCTGCATCTAGGCGGGAATTTTCGCGGCTCGAACGGTGCCCGGCTGGACCAAAAGTCCGGCCATCCGGCTCCCTTCGTGCGAGGCCGCAGTTACGATACTAATCGCGGCGACCGGAGATTGCATCCGGCCGCCGCTCGAAAATCCGCGAATTCAACCCGCTCGTTCCGCGGCCCAGGGGAAAATCCCGCGGCGGCATTTTTCAACTTCGCCCGGTGCTGGGCCATGCCTGCGGCGTGCGCCCACTGCGCGCCAGCCGCCTGACAACCTGCGGGCAGGCTGTCAAACAACCGGAGGGAGCGTTAGTGGTTGAACAGGAATTCCTTCGTGTTGATCAGCGCCCAGAGGATGTCCTCGTAGGCCGTTTTATCGTTTTTGGTCTTTTCGATGTGGTTCATCGCCACCGCGACTTCCTCGGGCAGCGGTTCGCGCGAATACACCTGAAGATACAAGTCGCGGAGCCGCTGCGGATGCGGTCGCTTGTCGGCCGCCAGCTTGGCGGAACGGCCGCCCCCGGTCAGCTTTTGTTGAACCTCCGTCGAATTCAGCAAATGGAGGCTTTGCGCCAAATTTGCTTCTGACGACCGTTCGCTTTCCGAGGCGCTCGAGGCTTCCGGGCGGCCAAAGACCGTCAAAAAGTAGGAGTTGAAACTCGTGTCGGGCAGCTGGACCGCTCGCGTCCCCTCAGGCATTCCTTGGAATCGGGAGGTGGATTCGCAAACCGTATCAATCGCATCGAGCAAGACTTCCGCGTTCAAGCGTTTCGGGTAATATCGCGAATAGTTCTGCTTGTCGCCCAGATTAAACTGGTTCGGCTGCGCACTTAATTGATACGTCGTCGAGGTGCAAATCGTGCGGCACAGATCCTTCAAATTGAAGCCCGAGCCGATGAAATATTTCGCCAGCGCGTGGAGCAACTCCGGATTGGATGCCGGATTGGTCACGCGCATGTCGTCTTCCGGATCCACCAGGCCGCGGCCAAAAAAGTGCTTCCAATAGCGATTGGTCAGGGCGGCGGCGAAGAACGGATTGTTGGGATTGACCATCCAATCAACCAGGGCCTCGCGCGGATCTTGGTCGGGGGTAAGGTCGAGCGGCTTTGAATCGAGACCGGTCGGCTTGACCGGCAGCTTCGTTTTCAGATTCGTGGCGGTCGCCAGCCCCCGCTTGTGAAAGATCCGCTCTTCGTCCGGCTGCGACCCTTTCTTGCGGCCGATTTGGGTGAAAAACGCCTCGAAGCCATAGTAGTCCTGCTGGCTCCATTTTTCATACGGATGGTGGTGGCAGCGCGCGCACTGAATCCGCATGCCCAAGAACAATTGCGCCGTATCCTCCAGCTGCTGGTTGTTCTCCTTGACTTCGCGATACCAAGCCACCGGGGGATTTTCGCTGATTTCGCCTTGGGCAGTCAGAATCTCGCGGACGAATTGATCGTATGGCTTGTTATCATTCAAGCTTTCGCGAATCCAGTCATGGAATAGATACGTGCCGCGCGCGTAGTCTTCCATGCGCCGCTTGTTGCGGAGGATCGCTCCCCACTTGTTCGCAAAATAGTCGGCATAGTCGCCGCTGGCGAGCAGGGCATCCACGAGGTGCTCGCGCTTGGCGGGGTCCTTGTCGGCCAGAAACTTATCGGTCTCCGCGGCGCTCGGAATCCGGCCCGCCAAATCGACCGTGACCCGGCGAATGTAGGTGGCGTCGTCGCAAACATCCGAGGTGGGAATCCCGAGCGTTTTCAGGTTCTTGAACACCAATTCGTCGATAAAATTCTTCGGCTGCGGAATCTTGTCGGTGTTCGCTCCCAAGGGAATGCTCGCCCGAAAAACGGCGACTTGCCCTTGATAGCGCGCCATGATCGCGACCGTTCCGTTGAGCTTGAGCGTTTTGATGAGCCCGGCGTTGCCGGCTTCGGCCATTTCCGGATCATTCGGCTCAAACTTGGTGGTCGATGTCACATCGGCGGTCGAGCCGTCCGAATAATGCGCCGTCACGACCAGTTGTTGTTCGCCTGAGCGAACCATCGTCCGCTCATGCGGAAAAATGTCAATGTTGGTGAGGACCGGATCGGTCGGCAGCCCATACGGCATGCCTTGCGTGATCCAGCGGACCACGAGCTTATAATACGGAGAATCGAGTTCCATTCGCGGTCCGCCGCCATGCGGAATCGTGCCGGTCGCCTTCGTCAACAGGAGGCTCCGTTCCGGGGCGGCTGGAAAGAGCCGGCGACCGCGTCCCTCTTTCAGCAGATGTTCATAGTCTTCCGTCGGCTCGAAACCAAGCAATGACAACCGAAAGCCGTTTTGTCCGCTCGCTTTCCCGTGGCAGCCGCCGCTGTTGCAGCCGAGCTTGGTAAAGACGGGCACGACCTGATTGGGAAAATTGACCGGTTTGTCCTTGATCAGATCCTTGACGGTTACGCCCGTCGAGGCGGTCAGCCCGTCCGAACTTTTGACCGTGATCATGGCTTGCCCTTCGGCAACCGGCAGCACAACGCCGGAGCTATCGACGGTGACGATGCCGGCCGGACTCGTTTCGTAGCTGACCGTCCGCGAGATATCGCGCAAATCGCCGCTCGCGTACGTCGCCGTCACGGCCAATTGCTGGTGCGCATCGCGACCCGAGAGCACGAAGCCCGGCGTGTTCGGCAGCCCGTAATCGAGCGACAAGGTCGTTGCCTTGCCCAGATCGACCTTGACCTCGGGCACCGGGGCGGGAGCCGGTGCCGCGGCTGCGTTCGGAGCGACTGCGGCCGGAGCGTCGGCGGCCCAGACCGGGCGAACCGAAAGGGCGACGCAGCACAAACCGAGGTATCCGCCGATTTTCCAGAAGTGTGTCATGCGTTTTCTCCTGCGAGAACGGTCCTTGTTTTCTGATCTATGAACGCACAGTTTCTCGAACGTGGCTTCTTGT
This sequence comes from Pirellulales bacterium, assembly GCA_035656655.1. Lineage (GTDB taxonomy): Bacteria > Planctomycetota > Planctomycetia > Pirellulales > DASRSE01 > DASRSE01. The sequence goes on along the minus strand of DASRSE010000253.1, from coordinate 5,929 downwards.
CTCGACACAACAATTCTTCTCGGGAGCACTGCTCTAGGAAATAGGAGTCCACCGGATGACCGTTCCCATCGGCGCACCAAACTGCCAGACGCTGCGGCGAGAACGGAGAACGATTTCACCAAACGCCGCGCAACTGGATCGAACAAGCGCCCTACGCGTTACGGACATTGCAGGCGGGAGGCAAGGGGGGATGGCAACAGGCGGGGAGTGCTTCATTTATCCGTCCGAAAATTTCGGACACACAAACGCCCACAGTATACCGAACCAAATCGGCACTGGGAATACTTATAGCCCATAAGAGGGGTATTCATCGGCGTCGCTTTGCACGCGAAGTTCTCTATGCCGCTTGCCGCCGGCGCGCGGCGGCGGAGCGCTCTTGAGAAAAAAGCCATCCGCGGACTGTCCACCGCAGCCGCGGTCCGTGGCGCGACCGCTCGCGTCGCCGGTGGACGGCGGACTTCGCCTTTTGGCTGTTCGCGCTGCCAATTCGCGTCCGCTCGACGCGGAGGAAACCGCTCCGTCGGCCGCTGTTCATGCGCTCCATGTGGCGAAGCGCGGCCTCGAATCGCGCCCGTCAACCGCTGCCATGCCCATCCGGTTCGATTTACCGCTGGCGCCCTGGGCTTTACCCGACTATCTTCGCCAAACGCGACGACCAACCGCCGCGCGGACCGTTCCTCGCGTTTGCCCGCGCAGAGATTCAAAAGCCGACCCTGTTTGTGCCGAAACGTATGTCTGGCAGTTCCGATTTCTCTCTGCTGCGTCTCTTATGCCTCACTTGATTTTTCATCCGCCTATGGCCGTAACCTATCGCCCTGACGCCTCCCACGAGCGTTCCGAAAACTCGTCCGAAGTGCCTCACGTTGAACTGGAGATCTTGCGCGGGGCGGCGCGCGAGCGTATCCGAGCAATCTCCAGCGGCGCCTTTTTGATCGGCACGGCGGCCGATTGCGATTTGATTCTGGGCGACCCGCAATTTCCCTCGGTTCATTCGTGTTTACTGCGCGGTCCTAGCGGGGTGACCATACGCCATCTCGGCTTTAATCCGGAATTAGTCGTCAACGATCAACCGGTCGAATATGCCGCCTTGCAAGATGGCGACCGGTTGGGGCTTGGGCGCTATGAATTCTTGGTGCATGTGCGGGCGCGGGGGCCGAGCGGGGGCGAAAGCACCAAAAAAAGCGTCGCCATCGCGCCGTTGGCCGCGCGGGTCGCGCGCCGCAAGCCCGACGAGAAGGCGCGCGCCCAAGTACGAGCCTTATTGGCCGAGATCCAGCGGACCGAGGCAAATTCGCATGAGGCCAAAGGGGCTTCAACCCTGCGATTGTATATCGAACGCGAAACGCCGCCGGAGGCTCAAGTGAAAAAGATCCGCCGAGCCTAGCGCGGGTTGACGTTTTTCACGAGGCGGCTAGATCTGATAATTCAGCTCTTCGCGCAAGTCGTCCATTTCGGATTTCATCCGCAGGCGCGGCTTTTCCAAGAGGACCGTCGTGTGCGGTTCGACGCTCTGCGTGAGCCACACGCTTGACCCGACGATCGAATCGTGACCGACGACCGTTCGGCCCCCGAGCACGGTCGCATTGGCGTAAATCACCACGCGATCTTCGAGCGTCGGATGGCGCTTCGTGCCGCGAACCAGATTGCCATCGCCGTCGGTGGCAAAGCTAATCGCACCGAGCGTGACGCCTTGATAAAGTTTAACGTGATTGCCGATCTCGCACGTTTCGCCGACCACCACGCCGGTGCCATGGTCGATGAAAAAGTGGTGGCCGATCGTCGCGCCCGGGTGAATGTCGATGCCGGTATTGGAATGGGCCCATTCGGTCATCATCCGCGGAATGAACGGGATGCCCAACTCGTACAGGATGTGCGCCAGCCGGTGAATCGTCACCGCCTCCAGGCCCGGATAGCAGAAAATCACTTCGTCCAACGACCGCACCGCCGGGTCGCCATCATACGCGGCGCGCACATCGAGCGCTAGGATTTTGCGCAACTCGGGAATCTGGTCGAGAAAAAAGATTGCCTTCGCCTGGCCCAGCGCGTCGTAGTCTTCCAAGCACTCCTCGGCCGGATCCTGCAAACCGGCTTCGTGGCGCAGCGCCCGGCCGATTTGCGTTGTCAATTTGTCGTGCAACCGATCGATCAAATCGCCCACGTGATAAGTCACATTCCCAATGTGCAGTCCCTCGCGGCGGCGGTAGCCCGGATAGAGGACCTCTTTGAGGTCCTCGCAGATGCTGATGACGACGTCATAGTTCGGCAAGGGGCAATGGCCGAGATGCGACGTGCCCGTCGAGTCGGAATAAGTCTCGACAATGCGCTTGGTGAGTTCCGGCAATTGTTCTTTGCGTCGCAAGTCCGAGGCCATGATCCGCATCTCCTGAGCGAGAGTTCTCGCGGCCCCGTTCGGCCGCCAGCAATATCAACGGTATCGCACATTCACGAGAAAGACATCGCGCACGTTCGCTTCGCCCTATCGCGGACAACAGGTGCCGAGTCGCCGACAACACGCCGGCGCGGTCCGCCGCGGGACGATTTGATAGGTGCGGAGCATACGTGAAGGAATTGTGCGAGTCAGCAGGAGGCCTCGAACCGCCGCCCCAAACAACCTCTGGAAGAACACCGGTTGCTACGCGCAATGCTAGGCGGCAAGGCCCTCAAAATCAATCTATTGGATATAACTTCGACCCTGTTGGGGACGGAAGTTTAGGTAAATTCGTCGATCTCAACCCAGCTTATGATGGGTTTTTTAGACGCTCTCTGGGAGAGAGCGAAAAATAGCGCAACTTGTTACCGGCCGAGGGCCCGTTCGGCCAGAATCGCCCATCCCTCCGTCCGATTTGCGCCGCAAACCGGACCGGGCGGCTGTAGATAAGCGGCGATCCAACCCGTTTAGTCGTAGCGTGTTCTCCTGGAACGCCGTTGCCGCAAATTCCCGACTTGGCCGGAGCCTGTTTCATGAAGCGCTCGATTATCTGGAGATTGGCGGCCCTTTTGGCTTGCTCGCCTTGGTTGCTCTGGGCCGCCACGAAAACGAACGATGTCCTGCGCGATCCGGCGTACAAGTGCGAAGTCTCGATTAGCATTGAAAATGGCGTGCGGCGGATTCAAGCGAACGGAATTCCCGACCATCAGGTCGGCGCCTTTCCTGGCAAGGGAAACCCGAACACGATCGCGCCGCAGCGGTACGATTTCAAAATGCCCGTCGTTCCGAAGCCAGGGAATAAGCCGGCGCCTTTGCCCATGCAACCATTCGGGGTGGCCGTGAATGGCGTCGTATTCGATCCTTCAGCGGCCGAATGGTTCAATCGCAATCCGCAGTCAGGCTGGCAGTACGAGCCGATGTCGCTGGAAAACAAGCTCGGCTGCGATCGGAATAATGCCCATGTGCAACCCAATGGCGCGTACCATTATCACGGGATTCCAACCGGGCTCGTGGAGCGGCTTACCGGCGGTCAGGAAAAAATGGTCCTCCTCGGTTGGGCGGCCGACGGATATCCGATCTATAACCCGCTTTGCTACACGACGGCCAACGACGCGTCGAGCCCTTTGAAAAAGCTGAAGTCGAGCTATCGGATTAAGCAGGGGACGCGGCCAGACGGTCCGAAAGGAGAATATGACGGTCTGTTCGTGGCCGATTATGAATACGTGGCCGGCCTCGGCGATTTAGACGAGTGCAACGGCCGCTCCGGCGCGACGCCGGAGTTTCCCGAAGGAACCTACTACTACTGCGTTACCGAGGCCTTCCCTTTCATTCCGCGCTCCTTCCACGGCACGCCGGACGCCAGTTTCGCGCGCAAAGGACCGCCGGGGGGCGGGCCGCCTGGCGGCCGCGCGGGGGGACGCCGGCCGCCGCCCGGCTTTGGGCCGCCACCGCCTGGCGCTCCGCCATTCGGGCCGCCGCCACGGTGAGATTCTAATAACGCCCGATTCCGCCAAAATAATTTGCTGGCGGTTTGCCGACGCCAGTTTCGGAGTCGCCGCTGGGCAAATTCACTCGACCGGCTTATCATTTCAGCCGGTTCTGCGGTTCGCCCCTCTTTTGGCATTACGGCGGCGCGTTGATGCTTTCCCTGGTTACTGGCGCGAGCGGTTTTCTCGGCCGCTACGTGGTCGAACAGTTGGTGGCCCGCGGCGACCGAGTGCGCGCCTTCGTGCGGCGGCCCGATGCGCGCCTGCAAAAACTGGGGGTCGAGATCGTCCTCGGCGACCTGATCGACCGGCAAAAAGTCGAGGCGGCCTGCGCCCAAGTTGAAGCCGTGTTTCACATTGGCGGCAAGGCGGGCTATTGGGGGCCCTGGTCGGAATATCTGAATGCGAACGTCCTCGGCACGGCCCACGTGATTTCGGGGTGCCAACGGCATCAGGTTCGCCGGCTCATCTATACGAGCAGCCCGAGCGTCACCTTTGCCGGGGCCGATCAATGCGACTTGGACGAATCCGCCCCGTACCCAGAACGCTGGCTAAGTCCTTATCCGCAGTCGAAAGCAATCGCCGAGCAAGCCGTCCTGCTGGCCAACGGCGAAGCCGGCGTTTTGACCTGCGCCTTGCGGCCGCATCTCATTTGGGGACCAGGCGATCGGCACCTCATTCCGCGGCTCATCGCCCGGGCGCAATCGGGGTTGCTCCGCCGGGTCGGAACAGGCCAAAACCGCGTTGATACGACGTACGTCGAGAATGCCGCCATAGCCCATTTACAGGCGGCCGATGCATTACGGCCAGGGTCAACGGTCGCTGGAAGTGCGTACTTTATCAGCCAAGGTGAACCGGTCAATTGTTGGGCTTGGATTAACGCGGTCTTGTCGCTGGTTGGGTTGCCGCCGGTAAAAAAGTCGATCTCGTCGCGACTCGCCTATTTGGCGGGCGCGTCGCTGGAAAGCATCTATAAACTCTTTCGTTTGCATGGAGAGCCCCCGATGACCCGTTTTCTCGCCGCGCAGCTTAGCCGTTCCCATTATTATAGGATCGACGCCGCGCGCCGCGATTTCGGCTTCGAACCGCAAATCACGACTGACGAGGGGATGCGGCGACTGCAGGCCAGCCTTCTCTTAGGCACGGCGGACCCGCGCGCCGGTCACAGTTGACTCTGATGCTGCTTTAGGTCGAGTCCGGTCGGTTGTGCGCGGCCGCGTGGTACTCATTTTTAAACGCTGGCTGGCCATTCGACCAGACAGGGCTGCCTTGGAGCGGAAGCCGGAAACGGAGCCGCCGGCGCGGCCCGTTCCATTCCGTAAAACGGGTTTGGAACCGCCCCGCTGGCTTGCGAATACGCAGCCCAATCATTAGGCTGACGGGTTTAATAAGAGAGCGCGGACGGATCGCATGATTGCTGGCATGCCAGACCAAAGTCGGATTGTCCTGACGGGCATCGGGTTGGCTGCGCCGAACGGAAACAACCTCGCCGAATTTCGCGCGAGCTTGTTAAGCGGGCGAAGCGGCGTACAACCGTATGAAATTCGCTACGTCGGCTCGACCCTGGCCGGTTTGTGCGCCTTCGATGAGCTGAAGTACCAGTCCAAAAAGGAATTGCGGCGCGGAACCCGCGCCGGCAGCGTGGGGATTTATGCGGCTTGCGAGGCGATCCGCGACGCCGCGCTCGATTGGCCCCAAATCGACAAGTCGACCGTCGGCATTTATCTCGGCATCACCGAACATGGAAATGTCGAAACCGAGAATGAGATTTACGAACTTAAAAGCTATGATTACGACATTAAGTTCTGGTCTCATCACCACAACCCGCGAACCGTGGCCAACAACCCGGCCGGCGAGATCTCGCTCAACCTGGGAATCACCGGACCACACTACACGATCGGCGCCGCCTGCGCCGCGGGCAACGCGGGCCTGATCCAAGGCGCGCAGATGCTGCGGCTGGGCGAGGTCGACCTGGCCCTGGCCGGCGGCGTCTCGGAAAGCGTCCGTACGTTCG
>DASRSE010000252.1:0-10402 GCA_035656655.1 Pirellulales bacterium | reverse complement strand
GGTTGGCCAGAGTCTTCGTGCTGCGGAGCGCCGCGCGGGGAGCCGCGGCCTGGGGCCGAGCGCTGGCCGCCGTACCCACCGCCCCCTTGTCCACCGCCCCCTTGTCCACCGCCTCCCCCGCCTGGTCCGCCGCTCCCCTTGGCGCCGATCAGTTGGAGCTTTTCACAGACGACGCGGAGTTTGGAGTTTTTCTTGCCGTCTTTTTCCCATTGGTCCAGCTTCAACCGGCCTTCGATGAAGACGGGCGAACCCTTGCTCAGATATTCCGAGGCGACTTCGGCCGTGCGACCCCAGAGGGTGACGTCAACGAAGGTCGTTTCTTCAATCCATTCGCCGTTGTTTCCCTTGCGGCGGTCGTTCACCGCCAAGCCGATCTCGCTGACCGCCATGCCGCTGGGGATGTAGCGCAACTCGGGATCGCGCGTCATGTTGCCGATCAGGATGACGCGATTGAAGCTGGCCATGCTCTGGTCTCCTTTCGTGCGCGGGCGAGAGCTGCAAAACAAACGGGTATAGCGACGGCACGCTCCGACCTTCGGCCGGCACGGCAGATCGCGCGTTAAGAATGGTTTCAAACCGATTATTCTTCGACCTCTTCAATCTCGCCAATTTCGGCAATCGCGTCGACGCCGACTTCTTCTTCGATCGGCGCGGTCTTCGTCGGTTCAGCCGGCGCCTTCGGACCGCCGCCCGTGAGAGCATGGGTCACCATCGCGTCGGCAATCCGCGGGTCGATCCAGAGCACCAGCGAGCGAATGATCGCTTCGTTCAATTGCGATTGGCGATTGATGGCGCTGATCTGATCGGAATTAATCGCGAAATAGGTCAGCCAATAAGTCCCCTTTTTGTGGCCATTGATGGGATAGGCCAGCCGCCGCTCTTCCCAGAGCCGGCTCGCCAGCATCTTGCCCCCCAACTGCTGGATCATTTCGGGAATCTGATTGGAGACGCCGCTCGGATCTCGAGCGTAACGATTCGAATCGAGAATAAACATTCCTTCATAGACGTGCTCAGACAAGACTTCGCTCCTCGTGCAGGATTTTGCTCTGGATGATTCCGGGGCCGTCGGCCCGCGTGGGTAGTTCGCGTGGATGGTCGCTTCAAGGGGATTTCGTGCAGCTCAATTATACCGATTCATGGCGGCCGCGATACCGGCGGTCGCCCACAACTCGACCGCATCGGCCGCCAATTGAAAGGAAACCTCCGCCTCGGGCTGCTGCGCTTTGGTAAACCGGCCGAGAACGAAATCGGCAGGGTCCCAACCGCTGGGCAAATCGCCAACCCCAATCCGCAGCCGAGGGATTTGTTCGGTCCCCAAGCGGCGAATCACATCGGCCAGCCCTTTTTGCCCCCCGGCGGAGCCTTGCGGACGAATCCGCAACTTCGCTAGCGGCAACTGAAAGTCGTCGCACACAACCAACAGGTCGGTGTCGGCCAATTTGTAAAAATCGCGCGCCTCGAGGACGCTTGCCCCACTCAAATTCATAAACGTCCGGGGACAGAGGAGGAGCAGCTTTTCTCCGCCGACTTCGCCCGTCACCAACTCGCCTTGAAATTTTTCCTTCGGTTCCGACCGTCCATGCCGCTTGGCCAACTCCTGGACCACTTCAAAACCAACATTGTGTCGCGTGGCTTGATATTTTCGACCGGGATTTCCCAGTCCGACGACCAATTTCATGTTTCGCCAGCCTTTGTCCGGCCGTCACTGCCATCGCCGTCACTGCCACCGCCATACTTCCACTGCCGCGCGGGCCACTGCCGCATGGGCTACTGCAATGGGCTTGCCGCGTAAACGGCGAGAGGACCGCGCTCGCCGCGATTTCGGCCGAGCGAGCTCTCCGCTGAGGTGAGCAGTGCACTGAGACGAAAACTCCGCGGTCGTCTTTTGGTTGTGGCTCTAAGCCTCTTCGTCGGCTCCCTCTTCCTTCGCCTTGCGGATCAGTTCCGGTTCGTTTCCTTCGCCGGCGGCCGCGCCTTCTTCCGGCTGTTCAGCCGGCGTCACGCATTGGGCGACGATTTCTTCGGCGTCGGGCGACAACAGTTTCGCTCCGCCAGGCAAAACGATCTCGCCGGCCGTGATATGCGCGCCCAATGCAAGGTTCGTCACGTTGACGAAGATTTTCTCTGGAATCGACGTTGGCGTGCACTCGATCTCGATGTCGTGGATGATGTGCTGGATCACGCCGCCATCCTTGACCCCTTGCGCGGTCCCCTTCAACTCCACGGCAACTTTCAAGTGAATCCGTTCGTCTTGCGAAACCCGCGCGAAGTCGAGATGCAACACCTCGAGGCCATACGTGTCCCACTGCAAGTCGCGAATCAGCGCGCTATCGGTGACTTCGCCCGTCAGATTGACGAAGCGACTGCCGTGCCGCAGCGCCAAGGCGACCGCTTCGGCATTCACCGCCAGATTGACGTTCTCTTGGCCGTGGCCATAGAGAATGGCAGGAATGAAACCGGCCCGACGCAGCTTTTTGACTTGCTGCTTGCCATGCTCCGTACGAATTTTGACCGACAGTTTTTCCGCCATGACGGCTCCTCAAAGAATGCAGGGGCGCCGCGCACGGCGTCACAAAGATTGCGACCGCGGCGCACGGAAATGAATCGAGATTTCGCGGCGCGGACCGATTCGGGAGGACGCACGGGCGCCCTGCCACCGCGGTCCATCCGCCGGGAAGAATCCACCATTGTGCCCGAAACTTGGAAGTTTTCAAGTCCAAAGAGGAGAAATTCTAGCGGTCGCGGCAGCCGGCACACGCCCCGTGGCGATTTGCCAACGAAGGGCGAATGTCTCGCCGTTTTGAAGCCGCGAGTCCGTGCCCCCCTCGGCGAGCTTATCCATGATCGCTACCGTCCGCCGGGGCAATAAATTGCGGATGCATCCGCGGCAGGCCCGGCAACGGGCGCGATTCCAGATACCAAATCGCGGTGGCCAGAAGTCCCGCCACGATCAGCGGCGGAATCTGGTGTTTCCAGCCGGCGAGCGTCGCGCCGCGGCGCTGCTCGGCAAATGGCTGTCCGCGCCACCGATCGTAACCGAGTTCGGCGAAGGATAGAATCATTCCCACCGCCGCGAGCGTGAACCAAACCGTCAAAGGCAGTTCTAGCCCGGCGATTAAAATCCGCGAATCGAACTGGCGGCCCAAGACGAGCATCACTGCGATGAGAATCACGGCATGCGCCGTGCCGATCGAAACTTTCACCCCCGGTGCGAGATGCCGTTCGCGCCGCAACAGCGAACCCCACCGCGCGTGAATCACGCAGAAAAAAGCCAAGTACAAACCGCCGGCCATCTCGAGCAAGAGGACCGGCCGCGCGTATTCGGCCACTTGCAACGCGCGCGGATTGCAAATTACATCGCCGACCAGGAGGATGAGTCCGACGGCCGCTAGCAACGAAACGCCCGCGTGCGCTCCGCCCAGCCGGCGGCGAAAAGTCGAACTCGGCAGATCGAGCATAGGGGCAAGTCAATCGAGTCGACTGACGGCTTAGGCCAAACGTGGTAAATTAGAGGCGGGGCCCTTCTCCGCATCGTTATCGTAACATGCAGCGCATCCGCCCGCATCTTCGTTTCCGCTGGGTGCCCGTCCTGGCCCTATTCCTGGGCTGCGCGGCTTTCGCCGCGACGCCCGGTCCGCAGGCCGAGCCCGGTCCGGCCGCGCCAAGCTTCGCCGACTTGCCGCCGCCACGGCCGCCGCGCAAGTTCGACGATGCGCAAATTCGCGCGGCCGGGATGCGCAAGCTCGCGGGCAAACATCTCACGCTGTATACCGATCTTGGTTCCAATGCGGCAGTGGACGAATTGCCGCAGATCTTCGACCAGGCCTTTCCGCAATGGTGCGCCTATTTTCATTGCGACCCTGCGCGGTTGGCCGATTGGCGGATCAACGGCTTTTTGATGGGCGAGCAGGAGCGATTTCGGCAGAGCAAACTACTGCCGGCCGATTTGCCCAAGTTTCTGCACGGCTATGAAGTCGACTACGAAATCTGGGTAAACGAGCAAACAACCGATTACTATCGGCGGCATTTGCTGCTGCATGAAGGGACACATGCCTTCATGCGAACCCAGTTCAATAGCTGCGGGCCGCCGTGGTACATGGAAGGACTGGCCGAGCTTCTCGCCACGCATCGCTGGGTCGATGGCAAGCTGACCCTCGGCATCATGCCGGACAAAAAAGAGGACGTGCCAGGCTGGGGCCGCATCAAGATCGTGAAGGACGCGTTCGCCAAGAATCAAGCCCATTCGTTGGCCCAGGTCTTGCGATTTCAACCGAGCCAATTTCTGACGACCGAGCCGTATGGCTGGAGTTGGGCGGCAACGGCGTTTTTCAATGGCCATCCGAAGTATCGCGATCGGTTTCGCGACGCCGTCAAGGATGTTGATCACCGCGACTTCAACGCCCGCTTTCAAGAGCGCTTCAAAACCGATTGGCCCTTGGTTACCGAAGAGTGGCAGCTGTTCATCGCGACGCTCGAATATGGCTACGACTTCGATCGCGCTGCGATCGACTTTCAGATCGGCAAACCGCTCGCCTCCGCCGGAGGCACGGCGACGCTGCGCGCCGATCGCGGCTGGCAAGCGAGCGGCTTTGTCGTCGAGGCCGGCCGGAAATATCGACTCCGGGCGAGCGGCCGCTATCAGATCGCGAAGTTGCCGAAGCCGTGGCTCAGCGAAGCCAACGGCGTCTCGCTGCGCTACTATCGCGGCCATCCCCTCGGCTTGCTGCTGGCCGCGGTTCACAACGATGACGCGCCGCCCGGCGCCCCGAGTGGTTTGTTGCAGCCGATTGCCGTCGGGCTTAGTCAAACCATCGCGCCCGACCGGTCTGGCACGCTCTATTTCAAAATCAACGACTCGCCGGCTGAACTGTCCGACAACAGCGGCGGCCTCTCGGTCGAAATCGTGCCCGAATAAACAACGCTTCGCCAGGGTTGGCCTCGTCGACGCGCTGCGCCGGTCGGCGTTCCGCCGATGCCATGCCGCGGATGCGTTCTGCTCGCCCGCTCCGTATCTCTTCGTCATTGAAGCTTATCTGAAGGCGGTATCCGCATCTCTTCGTCATTGAAGCTTATCTGAAGGCGGTATCCGTATCTCTTCGTCATTCCCGCGCAGGCGGGAATCCAGTGATTCGCCATACGTGATGGCAGCGCGGCGGCCTGGATTCCCGCCTTCGCGGGAATGACGGGGATGTCGCGGTGGAGGAATGTCGGAAGGGACCGCTGTGGGTGAATGACGGATGGGCCGCAGCGGTCGCGGGAATGACGCAAACGTCATTGAAGCTTATCTGAAGGCGGTATCCGCATCTCTTCGTCATTCCCGCGGAGGCGGGAATCCAGCGATTCGGCATACGTGATGGCAGCGCGGCGGCCTGGATTCCCGCCTCCGCGGAAATGACGGAAGTATCTCGCTGCGCGGGAATGACGGCAGCGGCGCGATGCCGATCTAAGGTCCATCGAAGCGCCGCGGGCGATTCACGAAGACGCGGCCATCGGGGTGAATCGCGGCGGAGTCGGGCGCCGCGGCCGGCGCGCGCTCCAGCGAGATCAAATCGGCGATCATCCCTTGCGCGTCGCTCGTCGTATGGGTCATGCGAATCAGCCAAAGCGACGGTATGAGCCCTTGACCATCGAAAAATTCGCTCGGAAAACACGAGAGCAATCCCGCCGCGATGCGCTCGTTCAGATCAGGATTCGGGCAGGTCGGCGCGAGGCTGGTCTGAAAGGCGGCTCGCAGCGAGCCTAGCAGAATGGGCCAAGTCTGGCTGCCGATCTGCCGATGTTGCTGGCGCAGGGCCTCGGCAAATTCCGCCGCGCGTTCCGGGTCGATGGCAAATTCCTCGACCGGATCATCGAGCAACAATTTGCCGATCAGCAAATCGTTCCAGCGCTCACAGCGCCGCCGGAGGCGATTCATTTCCACGGCCTGTTCGGCGTCCAGTTGCGGCGAACGGACGATCAAGCTGAGCACGCGCTGCCGCGCGTCGAGTTGTCCTTGAAGTAGATTGCGGGCAACCGGTTCATACTCTTGCGCCGCCTGCCGCCGATCGTACGCGGTTAGGACGGCGGCGGTGATTCGCGACAAGACTTCGCCGGTCAACACCTCTTCGATTAGCGCCGTCAAGGTGGAATCATAGCGCGGTGCGCCGGCCGCGTCGCCGAGTGCCGAAGGAAGCGCCGTTTTCAGAGCGCGATTCCAGCGATCAAGCCGGCAGCGCGTCGCGCTCCAATAGGCGTTCAGCCCGGCCGCGGAAAGCGGCGCGGGCGTGCGAATCAGGCTCGCGCCATTCGAGGCGATCCAAGCCGCAAGTTCGACCAGTTGACGCGAATGCATGTAGTTTTATTCGCCGGAGATAATTGGCGAGATACCCAAGGGGCGTGGTGAAACAAGCCTCGAAAACACTCCGCCCGCGCCGGAGCGCCAGAACCGAGCGAACGCCGGTCGAACGAACCGTCCCGACTTCGAGCGGTGCGCGAAACAGTGCCGCAGACCATATTGCAAAGGGGGTGCCAACCTGCTGGAGCCGTGGGGCAAACGCGTGCAGCGCCGCGCAAGTCGCATCATGATCGAGGCTTAAACCGTCTGCCGCCGCGTCGCGCTGTTGGCCGCAGCCGGCCCGCCACGTGGCGTTTTTACCGCGCGCGGGCGCGCGGCCGATGCGCCGCTCCGACAGCGGGCGCCGCGGAACCGCGGCGCCATCGTCGGTTCAAGAACCGCGTTATAGCGATTGCGCCGGTTTCGCCACGCGCGCGTGTTCTAATGACGAGTGGGAAAATTCTCAAAACGCCGTGCGGTTGGCTCGATGATTTCTGTACGCGACGGATTGCGCGAATACGCCGTTTCGTATCGTCCTGTCGAAATGCTTTAAGGAAATGCTTAATCCGGCCGCACAATCGTCACGGTTGCGCAGGTCGCTGAGAAACAGCCCGCTTTGACCTCGCACGCCAGGAATCGCAGATGACCGCTGCTCGCTGTTACCCCCGTTCTGTCCCACTGAGCCACAGGGTTCGGCTGGCGGCAGTGCTATTTGCGGCGTTCTGGCTGTTGTCGAACGCCGCGGTGAGGAACGCCCGCGCGGATTCGGACCCGAGCGCGGTCATGCCGCCGAGCCTCGTGGGCGCTGATTCATTCCGCACGTTCAACAGCGACTTCAACCGGCTGCGTTATAACGTCGTCCCGGCCGGACTGATGGCTGCCGACGAACCGGGCGACGCCGCGCCGCCGGCCAACAACACCAGTCCTCCGCCCGCCGACAATCAAAGCCTGGGCAAAGCGCCGGAGGACAATAGCCAGTGGTTTCTGCGCGGCGAAACGGTCCTGCTCAAAGAAGGCCAATGGGAGATGGACTACGGCTTCGAGTACACCTGGTTCGAGCAGAAGTTGCCGGTCGCCGCGACCCCGCTCGTCGAGCGCTATCGGCAGCGCGAGTGGTTCGTGCCGACGGCCCTCCGCTACGGGCTGACGGACAATCTGCAACCCTACGTCAACATTCCTTGGGGCGGCACCGAATCGGACCTCTCCGACTTCAATCAAGAACAAGGGGTGTCGAAGTTTGGCCTGGGAGACATTTCCGCAGGGTTGACCTATCTCTGCCCCGAAAAATACTGCGGCAATACGAACATGGTCGTCGGCCTCGGCTTTTCCGCGCCGACGGGCATCGCCCCGTTTAGCATCGATCCGATCAACGCTTCGCTGGGGAGCGGGTTTTGGCAATCGACCGTGAACGTCAACTTCATCACGGCGGTCGACCCGGCAGTCTGGTTTTGGGGAGTCGGCTACACGCACGAGTTCGCCGCCGAACACGTGGGCCAAGAATTTCAACCGGGCGAGATTCTCTTTTATCAATTTGGCGTCGGCTACGCGATCAATGACTGCATCACCTTGAGTTCGACCTTTCGCGGCCAGTTTCAAGGCGAATGGAAAGCCAACGGGACGACCTTGCCTGGCTCGTCTCTCGAACCTTTTACGCTCCGGTTTGCGGCCACGAGCACGGTTTGGACGAACCAGATTTGCGAGCCGTTTGTGCAGTTGGGTTTGGATAGCGACGCGCCGCAAGTGGATTTCGGCATTCTCTGGACGCACCGCTTCTAACCGGCGGCGGGGCCCTGGATGCCAAACCTGCTTGGGCTCGTTGTAGATACTTTGCCGCGGCCGACTGTGCCCGCGCCGTGTAATTTTGCCTGTGAGGATTGATTCTTGCCCGCTCTGCGCTTCCATCGCCGACGCCTCCCGGTTTGGCTGCTGCTGGCCAGCGCGCTTTGCGCGGCGGCGCCGGGCTGCCAAAGTTGGCCGCGCGATTCGAACGACGGAGCGGGGGGGTTGGTGCGCGACCGCGACCATCAATTTCGCCAAGAGGTGGATAGCTGGAAAGAGATCCGCGAGGAGGACGTCGTCATGCAGCGGCATGACTACTCGTGCGGAGCGGCCGCCATGGCCACCGTCGCCCAATATTATTGGAACGACAACTTGACCGAAGATGCGATTCTCAAAACGATTCTGCGCACCCTCACTCCCGAAGAACATCTCGATCGTTTGAAGAATGGCCTCTCGCTGGCCGACATGCGCCATGCCGCCGTCAATAGCGGCTATCTCGCCAGCATCGGCAAACTCGAGATCGCAAAGCTGTCGGGGCTGAAGATTCCGATCATTGTCCGGATCGTGGTCAATGGCCAAGATCATTTTGTCGTGGTCCGCGGAATGGTCGGCGATCGCGTTTTCTTGGCCGACCCGATTCGCGGTAAAATCCGCCTGTCGGTCTACGAGTTCGCCGAGCAATGGCAAGACCGCGCCCTATTGGTGATGGTCAAGAAAGGGGTCAAGCCCCCGACCTCATCCCCCTTGCTCGTGGCCCAGCACGAGCCGGTCCAGCCGGAGTTGCAAGCGGGCCGCCGCTCGCTCTTTCTCACGCGCTAATTGCGCTCGGTTCTCGGGCGCACTCTGCATTTAGCAATTATCAATTCGCATTTCCCACTGCACCGCCGCTTGGCTGATTAGTGGCGGATTCAGTCCCCCAGTTCTTCCGCGGGCGGACCGCTGCGCCCCGGTTTGGCAGCCGAACTTTTTGATCGCATTGGAACGATTCAATCGGCCCTTTCTGGGCTAGGCGGCAACGGGTACTTACCTATTTTAACATTTGACCCGCCTTGGCTTTGCGCTGATTGACAGCATGCGCGGAACCCGTACACTTTCAATCGTTAAAGTCTGCTCCATTTACCAGAAATGGCCACCCAGGACTGTGGCTACTGCGGACAACCGCAGATCAGCGCTAGCCGGTTTTTTTGCGCGTGCGTTAGCCCCGCGTGGGGTTTGCAGTTTTTCTGTTCTAGTTGAAGGAGCTTCATGATGATTCGACTGCTTGGAATGGTAGCGGCGTGCGGCTTGTTGATCGGGCTGGCCGCGCCGGTTAAGGCTGCGGACAAAGGCCAAGTGGCTAAAAGCACCTTGTCCGAACTGGGCTTGGGAAGCATGCAAACGATGACGGATGTGCAAGGGGATAAAGTCCGCGGCAAATTCTTGTACAGCCTCGACTACATTTCGTACTTGCGCAGCTTCTATCCCACCAACAGCGCGGTTGGCGACTATCTGTCGATTAGCCTGATCAATATCGATTTGTATTACGCGCGGCTGTTCCCAGGCACCATCTACGCTAGCCCGACCAACAGCTACATCAAGAGCCCGATCACCGGCCACTAACTCGCGAACTGGATCGTGCCGCCTCGGCATTTTTTCGCATCGCCGAGCGGAGCGTCCCGGACGCGCCAAAAAAACACGGCCCGAGTGGATTCGCCCCACTCGGGCCGTGTTCTTTATTGTTAATGGAAGCGGCAGGCGGTTCTTTTCAGAAAGCGGCAGGCGGTTCAATGTCCGGTCGACAAAAACACGACCGGCACGACGGCGCTCGCGGCGATCACCGAGTCGTCCGCGTTCAAGCCCGGCTCGATCATCCCGTCATCGTTGACATAAAACGACGCGCCATTGACACCGCAGGTAGTCATAAAGACCACATGGCCGTCTTCAAACAGAACGTTTTGTCCGACGCCACCATGGTTTTCGCTCTGATAGTTGGCAAGCCGAGCGCTGGGAGCGTCGGCCATCAGGGCAAAATAAGCAGAACCGCGATTGCGAGTGCGTTCCAGGTGTCCGTTTTCAATGTGGCCGATGTGATAGCCGTAGCTTCCCCCCATTAGCCGGCGCATTTCAGCCAGGTTCGCTCCGTTGGTCGCCAAGATTTCTTCGGCCGTCGGAATGCGATAGCTGGCGTTTTTGGCTAACGTCGAGCCCGGACAAACGACCAGATACGAATCGGCGAAGAACCCTTCGTCGTGCAACTGAGGCGCATAGCTGCCGGCCGCTGACAGTTTTCCTGACGTGGGGATTTGCACGTAATATCCATTGTGCAGTTCG
>DASRSE010000251.1:0-26698 GCA_035656655.1 Pirellulales bacterium | reverse complement strand
GCCGATCCAGATCGAAGATCTTGTTGCCTTCGTCGAGGAGCCGCATCACGACTTTTTCGCCGCTGACGGTGGGAATTGTGCTGACGCGGAAGTTCACTTTAGTGCCGGCTTCGTCGATTCCCAAGCGGCCATCCTGGGCCTTGCGCGTTTCCGTCGTGTCCATGTCGGCCATGACTTTGATGCGCGAGACGACCGCTTCCTCGATATGGTTGGGAATCGTCATCACCGCCTGTAATTCGCCATCGACTCGATACCGGACCCGCATTTCCGGCGTATGCGGCTCGAGATGGATATCGCTGGCGTTGGCGTTGATCGCCCCCATCAAGATCGCTTTGACGAGGCGGACGACCGGCGCCGACTCCTCTTCGCCCGCAATCGTGTCCGTTTGCTCATCGATGCGCTTCGCCGCCTCGAGCAAGTCGGCCATTTTCATGTCGACGATCGTTTGCCGCGCGACAATCCGCTCGTCAAAGCCGCGATCGAGCGCCGCTTGCACTTCATTTTGTAGCGAAACGAGCGGTTGCACCCGATAGCCGGTGATCAATTCCGCTTCGGAAATGGTTTCAATATCGTCCGGAGCGACCATCGCTAATTGCAGCGCGCCGCTCCCCACCCCAACGGGCACGACCTCGCGGTCGCGCGCCATCTTTTCGGGCAGCAGCCGTACGATTTGCGGGTTAATCGCTTGCGGCACGATCTCCTTGAACGGCACCTCGAATTGCTCCTCCAGCGCCGAGCCAAGCTGATCTAGATCAATCAATCCGCGCCGCATCAAGAGCACGCCGAGCATCCCGCGCTCCGAACCTTGAGCCGACAGAGCGGCCTGCAATTGGCCCTCGGTAATGATTCCGCGTCGGACGAGGATGTCGCCTAATCGGCCAGCCATGGGATGCGTAAGGTTGTAGTAAAAGTGGGGGGAATAAAGTCGCGAGGGATCAGGCAGACGCTTCCGCGATATCGCTGGTAAAAGCGTCAGTTGGCGGAAGGGTTTTGGAGCGGGAACGGGGGGGCAAATCGTAGCGGAGTGGTGGCGTGCGGTTGCGGGGTGGTCGCTCTACTTAGCGGTGGGAACGGCGAGCAAATGTTCCAGTTTGCTTTCCAGCGTGGCAGGATCGTAGGGGGTGACTAAAAACTCTTTCGCCCCGGCGGCAAACGCCCGCTGCACTTTGCTCAAGTCGGCGTCGCTCGACAGGGCCATGATCGGAATGTCGTGAGTGCGCTCGTCGTTGCTGATCCGGTTGGCGAGTTCGATGCCGTCGCTGCCCGCCAAGGTCAAGCCCAGCAAGATCGCATCGGGCAAATCGTGGTTCAATTTGTCAATCGCTTCGGCTGCCGTGCTCACGCTTTCCACGCTATATCCCAACAACTCCAATCGAAAACCGGTGATTTCGGCCAGCGTCGGTTCTTCTTCGATCAATAGCACGTGAGGATTGTCGGTCCGCATCGGGGCTCTTGGTTCGCTGGGAGGAACGTGGGAAATTCAAAGGGAGGCGAGTTGGTCGAGGGCCGCCGCGAAATTTGGCCGTCTGCGATTGGCTGACCGCGAGCGGCCGAGGTCTTCTCCGCTTCGGGCGCAGTTACAACCCGCACAAGACTACGCCTCAATTGACGCAAGTCAAAAGGTTCCACGGCATTCGGAGGCGAAGCAGATCGCGAGCCCGCCTCGCTCGCGGTTGCGGTGCGTTTAATCCGCACAATTGGCATCGAAAGAGGGGACAAGGGCCACGCGGAAGCTGGCAATTGCGCCCTCCGGTTGCCATCGATTGCAACCTATAGTTGAACAAGCCGCGCTCTGCTGGCGCCGCGTTCCTCGGAGAGAATGCTGTTATGTATACCGCTCAAGACGTCATGACCCGCAACGTCCTGTGTGTCCAGGAACATGCGACCGTCGCAGAGACGACCCGATTGTTGCTCGATCACAAGATCAGCGGCGCGCCGGTCGTTTCCGCCGATGGCAAACTGGTGGGAGTCATCAGCGAGTTTCCGCTGCTCGAACTCGTCTTCAATCCGGACTTGCGCAAACAATCGATCTGCGACTTCGTGACCCGCGAGCTGATTACCGTCACGGAGCATACCTTGCTCAGCGACGTGGCAGGCATTTTTCTCGAGCACCGCATTCGGCGGCTGCCGGTCTTGGAAAACGGCCATTTGGTCGGGTTGATTAGCCGTTCCGATTTGCTTCGCTACTCGCTCGAGGCCGGCGCGGAAGTCGCCGAGTATTTAGGCGCGCTCAATCTATACGCGAACTAAAGAACTGAACAAAAACTTCGATTCCAAGCCCCTCGCCTTCGGAAGAGAGATAGCAGCTTGGGTTCCGGACGAAGGGCCGGCGAAGTTATGTCCGACTGCTCCTTACTTTAGCGGGAGGGCAATCACCTCCGCCGCGCCGGCGATGCTCGTGAGCTTGGTGCCCGGCTCGTGCTGGCCGCGCCGCAAATAAGCCAGCGCCAGCGGCGCCTTGAGCCGCGGAGAATAAGCCGCCGACGTGACGGCGCCGACGGTGTGAGAGCCGCTCGCTTGAGCGCCATGGGGCTGTTCGCTGCTGCTCAATTCGGTTCCGGGCGGAATCGCCTCGGCGGAGGGATCGATCGCATTCGCTTGCCGTTCAAAGCGCACTCCGCAGAGGAGCCGGTTCACGTGCCCCAAGGCGTCAATCCGCGCGACGGTTTCTTGGCCGATGTAGCAGCCTTTGGTAAAGCTGATGGCGGCGCGATCGCGCGCGACTTCTTGCGGCAGGTTCTTTTCAGTGATGTCGATCCCGAACCGCGGAAAGCCCGCCTCGATGCGCAGCGCCTCGACCGCGCGGAGATCGGCCGGCGGCCCGACCTCGGCGTGCAGCTTCAGCGTGATTTGCTCGACCGTGTTTCGCGCCGCGGCGATCAGAAAGGCCGCCGGACCATAACAATCGACGCGGCGCACAAAAGCCGGTTGGTCCAGCAGCAGCGCGGCGCAATGAGCCAACCGCTCCGCCGGCGGCTGCGCGGTTTGCCGTGCGAGCCACTCTTCGGCTTCCGGGCCGGCCAGCAGCAATTCGGACCAGTCTTGCGACCGATCGTGCAATTCGACCTGTTCGCGGATCAGATAGCGATCAAAATGTTGCAGCAGCCGCGCACCTTGCCCAGGCTCGGTTTCCAGCACCAGCGCGTCGGGCGTGGCAAAGATCAGCACGTGGCCGAGAATCTTACCTTGCGCAGTGAGCAAAAAAGCTTCACAGCCAGAGCCAACCGCCAGTTCCTTGATATTATTGGTGCATAGGTTATGGAGGAATTTCGCGCGATCGGCGCCGCGCATTTCGAGCTGCGTGCGCGTGGAGAAATCTGCCCAGCCAAGCTCATTTCGAAGCGCGCGATTCTCGGTCGGTTGGGTCATGGCAGGGCTCGTACCGCCGTTGCGGCGTGGAAATTAAAATTATTCGTATTGCTTGATCAGGTGGCCCGCAGCGAATTGAGCATGCGACACCAGAATGCACGATTGCGAACGGCTCGCCAGCCGCGCAATGTCAGCCGATTCGCTCACCGCGGCCAACCCCAAGTCCTCGACCGTTTCCTCGTCCAGTTGACTCAGCAGATAGAGCTTCGCCTGGCTGAGCGCCCGCGCAAGTTTCGTCGCCGCCGGCGCGTCGGGCGAATGCTGTTTGCGAATGCGGCGGATCGCAGCGGCGCTGTCTTCCACGTCGATCAAGCTCCGCAGCGCGTCGCTAGGGGGCGTGTTCAACTCCGTGCAGAGCGCGATCGCCCCGCCGCGCTCGACCAGACGCAGGCCGGCCGAAACGGCCCGCGCCAGATTATCCCACGATTGCTGCGCGGCGTTGCCATCGAGGCCGAGCACGACCAGGTCGGCGCGCTGCGAGACGCCGATTGTCCAAGCGGCGCGCGTTCGTTCGTAGCCTTGCTCTGCAACTTGTTTTGGATCGCCGGCCAGCACGTGCAGGATTTCCTCATCGGCGCCCGGCACGACTTGGACCGTGAGGATGATCCCCAGGTTCCAAGCCACTTCGTCCACTTCAGCGCGGCGCATTTTGCGCTGCTCGGCGGTCGCCGCGGCCGCTTCGCGAAAATGCTGTTGCGATGCGGCATCGGCAAACGCGGGAAAAATGCAGTCGTGGATCCCGCCATACTCCCAACTCGAGCGAACTCGCAAGCAGCCAATCGGAATCACGACGTCCGCATCGAACAGGGCGCGATGAATCCGAATCTCTTGCCCGTCGGCCAAGAAGGTCAAATGGCAATGTTCGTCTCCTTTCGCCGGGTTGTGCGTTTGCAAGCCGATTTGTTCGCGGAGTGCGGCGGGCAAGCGCTCGCGCGGATCGCGCAACGCGCCCCCTTCCGCGGTTTGTAAGATGGTGATTTCCTCAGGCCGGCTACCATGCGCTAAAAAGGCCTCCACGATGGTTGCGACGACGACCGGCAGTTGCGGGACCGCGGCATCGAGTGCGAGCACGATTCTGTCGCCCGGCACGGCCGCTAAAATCAGCGGCGGAAAATCAAGCGGCCGCTCGATCGCCTCGCGGACCGCCGCCGCGACGTCAGAGAGCGGCTCGCCCAGCGGACGATTGAATTCTCCGACCAGCGCCTCTGCGGGCAAATCGAATTCGATCGATTGATCCAGGCCAAAACGCAAAACGGGGGTCGTCATGTGAATCTACAAAGACGGGGCGAAGGAGAGAAAATGTCGTACTTGCCGGCTTCTGGCATCTTACTCTCGGCCGAAAGCTGGTCAATGCAGCGCGCAAGTCGAGCTTTACTCATTCGCCGAAACGCCCCATAATGCCCCCTCGCGGGTTGGCCGCCTCGCGCAATCAGTGCCTCCGGTCTTCAAATCGGCCTGGGGGCCCGCGAACCGCTCCCGCGCTGGAATCTCCGAACTTCTTGAATGGATGCAGAAGATGATGTCACACGCTCGCCGTTTTTGCTTATCGCTGGTTTCCGTTCGGCTTCGCCCGCTGGCGCGTTTGTGCTTGCTGGCCTGGATTGGGTTGGGATTTTGCGGGTGCAATCGCCCGGACCCGTCCGCCGCGCGCCCCGGCGAGACCGTGAGTTCTCCCGCCGAAGCGAAGGAGAACTCCAAGAACGCGCAAAAAATCCTCGACCAAATGTCGATCGCCTACCGCGATGCGTCGAGCTATGCCGATGCTGGCAAGCTATCGCTGACCTATGTCGATGCCGAGGGGAAGAAGATCACACAAAACGAATGGGATTATTCGTTAACGCTTGCTCGGCCGAATAAAATCCGCTTGCAATGTTACGACGCCATGGTCGTCTCCGATGGCAAGGAGCTACACGCCGCCGTACGCCCTCTGCCGCTGCAAGTCTTGGCCGTCCCGGTTGGGCCAAAGCTCGATAAAACGGTCCTCTTCAGCGACGAACAATTAAACGGCGCGCTGAGCGGCGGACCGGTCGGCGCTCCGCTTGTCTTGGCGCTGCTGGTCGATCCCGACCAGGCGCAGGACTTTTTCCGCAATGCCGCCCCGCCGGTCCTCTTAACCCCGGAAAAAATTGAGGGGAGCATCTGCGATCGGGTGCAGCTTGACTCCAGTCCGGCGGCGGAACCCGGCTTGACGGAGGAAAACAAAAAAGAGGTGGCGAAGAAAAATCCCGCCCCGCTAGAGCGGTTTGTATTTTGGATCGACCGCGCGACGCATGCGATTCGCCGGATTGCGTTTCCGGTCTATCCTGCCACGCAAAAAGAGTATTCCGCGCATGGCGCGACCGACGTGTCCATTACGGCCGATCTGATTGGAGCGCGATTCGATGCGCCCGTGAAGGACGAAGCGTTTGCCTTCGAGATTCCGCGCGATGCGCAATTGGTCAAGCGGCTGGTGCCGATGTATCCGCCCCCGGTCCCCCCCACGAATCTGCTCGGCAAGCGGATCGGCGATTTCGTTCTGTACGACGCCGCGGGCGAGAAAATCACGCGCGACTCCGTGGCAGGAAAAGTGGCGGTGTTTGAATTCTGGAGTTCCGACCGCGGGCCGGGCGAGCATGTTTTTCCGCTGCTGCAAAAGGTTCGCGACAAGTATCCGGATGATAAAAAGGTCGTGTTCTATGCCGTCAGCATTGACCCCGACAAGGTGAAAAACGAAGACTTGGAGAAGCTGCTCAAGAGCTGGGATTGCACGCTCCCCTTGGCGCGTGACCGCGACGCGCAAGCCGACAAGGTCTTTGGACAATTCGGCTTCCCTTGCCGGATCATCCTGGGACCGGACGGAAAAATGCAAGATTTCGAGGCCGGCATTAACCCTTACCTGGTGGCCGAACTGCCGAAAACGATCGACAAGCTGCTCGCCGGAGAAAACACGTTTGCAGACGTGCAAACGCGGTTTAATGTGGCCTTGAAACAGTACGACGATGCCATCCATCAGGCCAAGACCGACGACACCTCGTTCGTCGTCGATATTCCCAAAGTCGATCTCGCGGCGAAATCCGACCCGGCCAAGTTCAAATTGACCGCGCTCTGGAAAGCGAGCGAGTTGAAGGGGGAGCCAGGCAATCTGCTGATCGTCCCGCAACCGTCAGGCGCTCCGAAACTAATCACCATTGAAAGCTGGTCCAGCATTGTCGAACTCGACCTGCAAGGCAAAGTTCTGACGCGGCATAAGCTCGATCTCCCGCCGGACGCCGTGGTGAGCTATTTGCGGACGGCGGTCGACGGCAAGGGGAAGCGGTATTACGTTCTGTTCGCGAATTCCAAGCCGCAATTGTTTATGTTTGACGACCAGTGGAACCGCCTCTTGGCCTATCCGGACGGCGAAAAAGTCGAAATTGCCGACGTGCAAATCGCCGATCTTGAAGGCCATGGGGAACCGATGCTGCTCGTCGGCTATTGGGATACGGTCGGCGTGCAAGGCGTTTCGCTGGACGGCAAACGCCTGTGGAGCAACCGCGTCATTCAGAACGCCTTGCGATTGGCGATCGCAGGCAAGGACGCGGCGGGCCACCGGACGGCCTGGTGCGTCAACGGCAGCGAAGGAATTGCCCCGCTCGACTATCAAGGCGCTCTGGGCCAGATTCTCAGCCTACCCGGCCGCGACATTGAATGGCTCACCAGCGAAAACTTCGAGGCCGATGCTCCCAGCTTCTGCGCCATTTCGGCTCAGGACAAAAAGTCGTCGATTTTTCTCGGCCTCGATGCAGAAGGAAAAGTTGTCTGGACGTATCCGATCGTCAAAAGCATCCCGAAAAAGCCGATCGAACGAGCCGTCGCCGGCAAACTGGCCGACGGGCGCGGGGTGTGGTTGCTGGCCGGGCCGGACGGCTCGCTCCATTTTCTCAACGTCGCAGGCCAGTTGCTCGACAAATTTAACTATGGCGCGGAGTTGACCGGCATGGCCTTAACTACGCTGGACGGCAAGAACGTTCTGATTGTGGCCAGCGAAAAAGGGCTCGAGGCGTGGCAGGTAGACATGCCGTAGGCTGGCCGCTGGTGCGATCAAAATGCGCTCCGTAGTATCGTTTCTCGCCGGCGCGGCCGCAGTTTTCTTCTGCCGTGGCCACGTCGCGACGATCTGCCGGCAACGTGGCTGACGGTCACGCTGGGCAGTGGCGACCAGCAGTGGCGGCTGGTTGAACCGGACGCGCCTTCGTAGAATTGGAACGCGGTCCTGGGAGCGCGGCTCTCGCGCGCGGCGTTCTTTTTGCGAAGGTTCGATTCGATGCCGACGGCTCGCCGGATTTATTTCGACAACGCCGCGACCTCGTGGCCGAAGCCGGAAACCGTCTATCAGGCGGTCGACGACTATCAGCGGCGCCTCGGCGCGCCGGCCGGGCGAAGCGCTTATCGCGACGCGGCCGAGGTGGAACTGGCGGTCGCCGCCGCCCGCAGTGCGGTCGCGCGGCTGATCGGAGCCGAAGAGCCCGCGCGGATTATCTTCACCCAAAACGGCACCCAAGGCTTAAATTTCGCCATTCACGGCCTGCTTCGGCCGGGCGATCATGTCGTCACGACAATCGCCGAGCACAACAGCGTCTTGCGCCCGCTGCGAGATCTAGAGAACGACGGCCAGATCTCCGTGAGCCGCGTGCCGGTCGATGGGGCAGGCATCGTCGATCCGGACGAGATTCGGGCGGCGCTGACCGCCGCGACGCGACTGATTGCGCTGACGGCGGCGTCGAACGTGACCGGCGCGGTGCAGCCGATTGAGGCCGTCGGCCGGTTGGCGCGCGAGGCCAAAGTCCGTTTTCTGGTCGATGCGGCGCAAGCCGTCGGCCACTGGCCCCTGGCAGTGAAGGAGGTGCATGCCGACCTGGTTGCCGCGCCCGGCCATAAAGGACTGCTCGGACCGCTTGGGACGGGCTTTTTGTACCTTGCGCCCGGAATCGAGCAGGAACTCCGCTCGATTCAGCAAGGAGGAACCGGCAGCCGCAGCGATCAGGATGTGCAACCGGCGGAAATGCCCGATAAGTATGAGTCAGGCAACTTGAATGTGCCTGGTCTAATCGGATTGCGCGCGGGCGTTGAATACGTTCTCGAACGGACCGTCGAGGTTTTGCGCCAAGAGGAACAAACGCTCACGGCGGAGTTGCTGGCGGGCTTGCACGATACGGCCGCGGTCAAAATCTATGGCCCGACCGATCCGGCGGCGCGGGTCGGCGTCGTCAGTCTGACGTTTGCCGACTTCGATCCGCAAGTGCTGGCGGCGCTGCTCGATTCGACGTATCAAATCCAGACCCGGGCCGGATTGCACTGCGCTCCGTTGATGCATCAGGCCCTAGGAACGCTCGCGCAGGGCGGGACGCTCCGCTTGAGTCTCGGTCCCTTCAATCAGATCGAAGAAGTACGCCAGTTTCTGGGAGCGCTCAACGAACTTGCCATGAGTTGATACAATTGGCTCTTGCGGTTTGAACATTTCGACCGCGCAGGCGCGAAGAGCGCGAGGTTTTATTGCGCCGGTTCACCGGCGACTCCCGAGCGAGGGAGAACCCGGAAATCGGACTTTCGGAAGGGATAAACCTTCGCGCTCTGCGCGCCTTCGCGGTTAAAATGTTCTGTACGAATGTCCTGCTCAACTCGCTAAATTTGCCCAGATTCGATCTGCTGGGAGCTCGCCTATGACCGAAAAACCGTGGTATCACGAAGGCTTGAAATTCACTTGCACCCAGTGCGGCGACTGCTGCACTGGCGCGCCGGGCTACGTCTGGGTCAATGCCGAGGAAATCGCCGCGATGGCCCAAAAGCGTGGGATGTCGGTCGCGGACTTTGAACTCGCCTTTGTGCGCAAAGCGGGCGTTCGCAAGACTTTGACCGAGCGCGAAAACGGCGATTGCATCCTCCTCGACCCGCAAACGAAGAAATGTACCGTCTATGAAGCGCGGCCGCGCCAATGCCGAACGTGGCCCTTTTGGGATTCCAATCTCCGCTCGCCAAAGGCTTGGCAGGACTGCTGCGAGGCCTGTCCGGGTAGCGGGCAGGGCAAACTCTACTCGCTCGAGTCGATCCAGGCCCAGGCCGCCGTGATCAAGGTCTAGCAGCGGACGACATTTCGGCGATTGGGCGGCGATGAAAGGCGATCTCGCGGGGGCCGCAATCAGGCCCTGGCGGGGCTGACCCGCGGTCCGCGCCGACTCGGCGGCTTCCAGCTAGTCGCCGTTTTTGCCACGGCCGAAGGACCTCTCCGATTGAAATTCCGCAATTTGTACCGATTGGTTTAACTTTCCCGGTTGTAGGGTCGATATTGAAAGCCAGTTGAAGATGCGCGAGCCATTAGCCGGGGTGTCTTCGAGCTAAGGATGTGGGCCTGAGAAACGGCGTTAATCATTGATTTGTAATGGTTTACGGCGATTGAACCGGCGGCCTGCCGGTTCTTCCGGCCATAAGGTCTTTGACAATCAGGACTTATTGTTACGAATCGAACGGCAATGCCGCTCGGGTCGAGCTCTCCACGAGCCTTGCTTGTGGCGATTAACCTTGACTCTAGTGCTTATGCCATCTACACTTGGAACATGTTCGGGTGATGGAACGCGGCCTGCGAAGGCCCCCCAAATGCCCTTGCTCCGAGGAGAACCGAGTCGTGACGAAAAAAGAAATCGTAAAGACCATTTCCGACGAGATCGGCCTGACGCAGTTGAAGACGAAAGAGATCGTTCAAAAGACCTTCGACGCGATTGTCGAGGCCTTGGTGGAAGAACGCCGGATCGAATTGAGAAACTTTGGCGTCTTTGAAGTCAAGCAACGAGCTGCTCGGAAAGCACGCAACCCCCGCACGGGTGCAAAAGTCTTTGTCCCTGAAAAGTTTGTCGTCACGTTCAAGCCAGGCAAGGAAATGGAAGAGAAAGTCCGCGAGTTGGAGCGCAGGCACGCCGAGGCCAAAGCCCGCGAAGCCGCCACCAACACCGCGCCACCCCCTGAAACACAAGCCGAGCCAATGAGTTATGGAACGAATCCGACGGGATAAATTGGTCTGGCTGGAAAAATTGGAAATTGCTATTTTTCGCCCGCTGTTCTCGGCAACGACTCATCTTTTCGCCGAGATAGCCGACAAAACACGACTTATCACGAGTGTTCGCTGAAATCGAAGAGGATCCGTTGGGCGGATGGAATCGCCACCGCAACGGAGCTCCTCGCCGCAGCATGAAATAAACGGCCGAGCAATCCCTTGTCTCGCTCGGCCCAAATCCACGGAAGGATCGATCTCCGCGCTAACGGAAGCGCGTCGATCGTTGTATCAGGAGGAGTGATCTCCATGCGCCGTCTACTTATCGGTCTACTCTTGGGGCTGTCGCTGAGTTCCAGCGTTGGTTGCTTATTGCCCGCCTATTCGGGCGATCCACAGCGCCGAACCCAAGAACTGCTCTACACTTCTGACAACCTGCGCATGTTCCTCGACGAATGGGAACGGCTCTGGTTCTTGGATCAGCCCGACCATATGACCCCGGCCCGTACGCATGGGGGGATAATCTAATCCCCTGATTCGTAGTACAAAAGAAGCGCGCCGAATGCGAAGGGTGCGTGGATTTCGCCGCCACACCGCGGGGAAGTCCACCGCCCTTTTTTCGTTGCGCAGGGGCCTCGTCGCACGCTAGAATCTCTTGCTCCGGCGCCTTTCCCTCGTTGGCTCTGACCGCCCCTATGGACCTTTCCGTTTCGCTCGGCCGACTTCGCTTGCCAAACCCGATCATGGTTGCGTCGGGCACGTTCGGCTACGCGCGCGAAATGGCCGGTTTTGTCGATCTCACGCGTCTCGGAGCAATCCTGCCGAAGACGATCACTAAAGCTCCGCGCGCCGGAAATGCGCCTTGGCGGACGATCGAAACGCCCAGCGGCATGCTGAATTCGATTGGGCTCGACAACGACGGGATCGAAGCCTTTATCGAGCACCACCTCCCGTATCTGGCGGGGCTCGGAGCGCCGATCGTCGTCAGCATTGCCGGCGGCGGCCATGACGAGTTCGTGGAAATGTGCGCTCGCCTCGACGGCTTGCCAGGGGCGGCCGCCATCGAACTGAATATTTCTTGTCCTAACGTCAGCCACGGCGTGGACTTTGGCACCGACCCGCAGATGTGCGAGCGCCTCGTCCGCGATTGCCGCGCCGCCTGTGGACTGCCGATCTTAGCCAAGCTGACGCCGAATGTGACGGACATTGCTAGAATTGCGGTCGCGGCCGAGGCCGGGGGCGCCGATGCGATTTCGCTGATCAACACCGTCCAAGGCATGGCCGTCGATTGGCGCCGCCGGCGGCCCCTGCTCGGCAATGTGCTGGGCGGCCTGAGCGGCCCGGCCATCAAGCCGATCGCGCTGCGCTGTGTCTATCAGGTCGCCCGCAAAGTGAAAACGCCGCTGATTGGGATTGGCGGCATCGCGACACTGGATGACGTGATGGAGTTTTTGGTGGCTGGCGCCGCGGCCGTGCAGATTGGCACCGCGAACTTTTACAACCCGACGGCCACGATGACAATCCTCGACCGCTTGCCCGCCGCGTTCGGCGAACTCGGTGCAACTTGCATCTCCGACATCGTCAACACCCTGGTTCTCAAAAAAACCTAGCCCACCAGTCCACCATCAGCAATTAGCATTTCTCATTTCTCATTTCGCCTTTCTCCTTCCTCTTCATGCACGTTCTCTCCGGAATCCAACCGACGGGCCGCTTTCACTGGGGCAATTACTTCGGCGCGATTCGCCAATACATTGACCTCCAAGGAGAGCAATCGGCTTTTTATTTCATCGCCAACTTGCACGCGTTGACGACGGTCCGCGACGCGGCCGTGTTGCGGCAATTGACCCTTGATGCGGCAATCGATCTACTCGCGCTGGGACTCGACCCAGAGCGCGCGGTCCTCTTCGTCCAATCCGACGTGCCGGAGGTTTCCGAACTGTGCTGGCTGCTGATGACCGGCGCCTCGATGGGGTTGCTCGAACGGTGTCATGCGTACAAAGACAAAAAAGCCCGCGGTTTGACCGCCGATGCCGGGTTGTTCACCTATCCGGTGCTGATGGCGGCCGATATTTTGGCTTACGATGCGGACACCGTGCCGGTGGGCGAAGATCAGACGCAGCATATCGAAGTGTGCCGCGATTTGGCCACGAGTTTCAACCATCACTTTGGCGAAGTCTTCGTGATGCCCAAGGCCAAGATTCTCGACTCGTCGGCCAAAGTGCCGGGTACAGACGGCGAAAAGATGTCAAAAAGCTACAATAACACACTTGAACTTTTCGAAGACGCCAAGGCGCAGCGCAAAAAGATCATGCGGATCACGACCGACTCGCGGGCGATGGAGGACGCGAAAGAGCCAGACGCGGATCATCTCTTCCAGCTGTATTCGCTGTTCGCGACCGACTCGGAAAAGCAGGCCATGGCCGCGCTGTATCGCCGTGGCGGATTCGGTTATGGCGAAGTGAAAAAAGCGCTCGCCGACCAGGCCGAACAATTTTTCGCGGAGTCGCGGGCACGGCGCAAGGAGTTCGAGGCGCGGCCGGAACGCGTGCTCGAGATCTTGGCCGCCGGGGCCGTCAAAGCGCGAAAAAAAGCCGGCGAAGTTCTCCGCCGCGCGCAAGCCGCCTGCGGTATAATCTAGGCATCCGCCGCTCGCAGCGATCCATTTCCGCATTCCGAACTCCGTCCCCCGACTTCCGAATTCCGTCCCCGCACTAGCTCCCATGAACATCGTTGGCATCGGCACGGACATCGTCGAGTGTTTGCGAATCGCGCAAATGATCGAGCGGCATGCCGAGCTGTTCATCAATCGGGTTTATACCGAACACGAAATCCGTTACTGCCAGGCGCGGAAAATGTCGACGCAGCACTATGCCGGCCGGTGGGCCGCCAAAGAAGCGGTGCTCAAAGCGATTGGCACCGGCTGGCGCCGCGGAATCAGTTGGCGCGACGTCGAAGTTCGCAATGTCGCCGGGGGGAAGCCGGTCGTCGCGTGCCGCGGCGGAGTCCGCGAAGTAATCGAACAACTTGGGATTGCCGACATTCTGATATCGATTTCCCATTGCCGCAGCCATGCGACGGCCTACGCCGTGGCCGTGGGGCGGAGCGACCCGGCGTCCGACTAGAACCGCCTTTCAACGCATCGATCCGAATGCTGGTTTCGAACCCCAGCCGTTTCGGACTTCATTTTTTCGTTCGCAAATGGCGGTATCCGCGGCCATGAATCGCCTCGTTTCGGTCAATCCCTTGCGAATGGTCGTGCTGATTTCCGGCGGCGGCACGACGCTGCGCAATCTGCTCGCCAAAATCGCCGCGGGCGAGTTGGCCGCCGAGATCGCGCTCGTTATCTCCAGCAATCCGGCCGCCAAAGGGCTCGAATTCGCGGCCGCGGCGCAGATTCCGGCGCGGGTGATCGAGCGAAAAAACTTCGCCACGCTAGAAGAGTTCAGCGCGGCGATGTTTGACGCGATTCGCGCGGTGGAACCGCAGGTCGTCGTGATGGGCGGTTTTTTGAAGCTTGTGCGCATTCCGCCCGACTTTCTCGGACGCGTGTTAAACATTCATCCGGCCCTGATTCCTAAATTTTGCGGCCCAGGCATGTATGGCCGCCACGTGCACGAAGCAGTGCTGGCGGCAGGCGCAGCGGAAAGCGGCTGCACAGTCCACTTCGTGGATAACGAGTACGACCACGGTCCGATCATTCTGCAGCGGACCGTTCCGGTTTCGCCGGAAGATACTCCCGACACGCTGGCGGCGCGCGTCTTCGCGGCCGAATGCGAAGCGCTGCCTGCCGCCCTGCGGCAATTTGCCGCCGGCCGAACCGGCGCGGCCGGTTGAATCTAGCGCGAACTTTTTAGAAGGCTTGCCAGGCTTGGGGCCAGTCGCAGTCAGGGAAATCGAAGCGGATGCATGGATCTCGGTTCGCGATGCACGCGACCAGCCGCCTGTTGATTCCTTCAATGCCTGGATCCGCAAGCGCGGACGGTGCCAAACGTCGATCTAGTCCGCGCAAGGATTGGCGGTGGAAGTTAAACCTAGTAGCCGCGTTTTTTCTTGGCGTTCATGTTGGCGGCGGCGGCTTGGGCCTGCTGCTGAGCCAGAGCCGATTGCGCTTCCGCGACGAGGCTCGGAAAGAGCGTCTTGAACTCATCCTGGGCGAGATGCTTCCCCTTGCTGAGGTCGGGAAGGCCGGCCGTCGGCGCATTCAGCGTGCTGGCCGCTTTGTTCATCCGCTTGCCGCTGGTCGGCGGCAGCGGCAGCGAGGCCGCGTATTGCTCGATCAGATTCAGCGCGCTTTTGAATTCGCCTTCGCTCAGCTTGCGGTCGTTGTTCTTGTCGACCTTTTTGAAGATCGCGTTGCAGGCCGCATCCAAGTTCTGCTGAACCTGCGGGTCGGGCGCAGCCGTCTTATCGGTCTTGTCCTTTTTCGCGGCCAATGCGGGAATCGCCAAGCCTACCACCAACGCCGCCGCCAAAATCCGCGTGGCCATGATTTACTCCAGAGAGAGGTCTGTGCCGGAGGGTCTAGTTTAGAGCCGAATTGCCGGCCGCGTCAAATTTTTGCGGCGCGCCGGCTGAGGTCCTCGCTCCATTCAAGCTAGACGCACGAACCCCCCCAATTTTTGCTCGGCGCGGCCAGGGATTTTTTTGGGCCAGGGAGTTGGCAAGGACGAAATTGCTCGGTAGACTGCATTTCGTGGGAATCAGTCCCTTAAACGCAATTTATAAGGCATTTTCTGGGGAATTTAACCCAATACGGATGAAGTCGAGGCCAGCGGAATCGGCCCCCCGAGGCACTTGTCCATGGCACCATCGGCTGAATTTCTGCTGGGAGAATTCCCACGCAATTTGGACGAACGATTCCGGATTTCGCTTCCGAGCGAATTGCAGGACGCGTTTCCGGTAGGAAGTGAGTGCATCTTGGCCAAGGAACGGCCAGGATGCCTCAGTTTATGGCTCGCGGACGTGTGGCAAGCGAAGTGGGATGCCGGAATGGACATCCTTCGCGGCAAATTGCGGGCGGGCAAGCTCGAGGGGCGTTGGGAAGAGGTGCAACAGCTCGGACGGTTGCTTTCCACCAGGCACAAGCAAGTGTCGTTGGCGGAGCGCGGACGGTTGGTCGTGCCAGAGGGCTTCCGCGAGTTTCTCGCCGTTGATCCGGGGGGAGATGTGATGATTGTCGGAGCGGCGGTTTGCCTCGAACTGTGGCAACCGCGAGCATGGCAAGCGTTTTTGGGCGAACGAATGCCCGAGTTCCGCAAACTATTCGATCAACTGACCAGCTAACGCCAGCCCCTGCCGTCTGCCTCCATTTCGCACTTAGCAATTCGCACTTAGCATTTCTCATTTTTCAATTCTCATTCCCCCCGCCTCTCCCCATGCCCGGCGAAGGAGCCTCCCTTTTCGTTTCCTGTCCGTTGTCACCCGGCCAGGAGCAAGTCTCCAGGAAAAGGGTCCTGGAACGGTTGTCTGTTCTTCCTTCGCCGGGCTGGGCTTTTTGAGCGCAGCTCGACATATTGAGCGCAGCCCGAATTATTGATCGCGGGCCGACTTTTGAGCGCGGCGGCGACGGTTGACGGCCCTGGGGCCCGCCGCGGCGACAGGGGCCGAAATTAGTTCACCGGCCGAGCGTAATCGGTCGCGACGGATCGCTTCGGCACTTCCACCGGCGTCGGCTGGACATCGAACACGAGATCCGAATTCGGCCCGAATTTCTGCAACCGCTGCGGCATGAGCCCGGTCGCCGTCTGCCCCGGCTCCGGAGTTTTCTGGTCGATCGGCCCGAAGACCTCGATGATGCGTTTGATCCGCGGGGTCGGCTCGATCGTGCCGTCGGACAAGGTGGTGCCGATCGCGTCGAAATTGCCGACGGTCACGATGCTCGACTCGCGATCGTGGAATTCATACGCTTCGTAGCCGAGCTTGCGCAGCTCGACCGTCATGCGATGAGCCCGGTCGGCCGCCACGTCCAATTGGGTTTTCATGTCGCGCCGGGAGGCTTGCACCTCGCGAATCTTCTGCTGATCGATGATCGAGTTGCCTTTGAAGGTCGCCACGATCACGCTGTATTTGCCCGGGCAATCGAGCAGGCTATGTTCGACGTCGCGATTCATTTCGAGCACGAATTTGTCGACTCCGCGCGGCGCGAACGATTCCGACGAGATCAGCGGATTGGTCACGATAAAAGCTCGCGACAAGGGTCCGCGCGTCGGGGCGCCGTTCTGCGACAACTCGTGCCGGTAATCGGCAAAGGCCAGGCTTTTGCTCTTTTTGATCGAGTCGGGCTGCGCTTGCTTCAGTTTTTTCAAGACCGCTTGGGCCTCGGGGTCGTCAACGCGCGTGAAGTCGCCAATTAAAACGGCGATCTCATCGAGCTTGCGCGATTCCATGTGGTGCATCATCTTCGGCCGGCCGTCCGGAGTCAGGCCCAGGCCGCGTTCCGACTTGGTGAAGTCGTACGTTTTTTCGTACCGGAAGGCGTTCAGCTTGAAGTTTTTCCGCAGATCGAGCACCAGATTGTGCGCGTCGTCCGCGGCGCCGTCGCCGGTGAACGTGGCGACCATGATCATCCACGGGCCGTTCCGTTCGCTCAACTCGTAGTCCTTGTGCGGATCGGCTTCGACCCGTTTGAAATTCAGCAATTCCCACGGCGAGGTCGCCTCGGCGCGCGCGGTCAGAAGCAACAATGGCAACGCGGCCAGCCAAGCACGCGAACAGATGCGAACCATGATCCAGAGCCCTGCGCAAGAGGAGAAATAGCTCGCCAGGCGGGGTGCGAAAGCATCCACGCGAAGGACCTGTTTGTCCACGTGGGCTCGCTCGGCCGAATGGCAATTTATCGAAAAGAGGGCGGGACTGTAGCAAACCGGGGGCGCCCGCTCCAGAGCAGTTTCGCAGCGAGAAATACGCTAACTAGCGAAAATAGCAGCTAAAACTGGAGCGCGTGCAGCAGGTCGCCCGTGTCGCGGTCGCGGGCGCCCAGCGGAGATAGGTCGTATCGCTCTTCAATGAGCTTGAGAACGGCGGTCGTGTCGTACTGGGTATGGTCGATGAACCCTCTTTTTGCAAACGGCGAAATGACGATCGCCGGGACGCGCGTCCCTGGTCCCCAGCGGTCGATCTTCGGCGGCGGCACATGGTCCCAGCGGCCGCCGTTTTCATCGTAACAAATGACGATGACCGAGTCATTCCAGAGCTTGCTCTTGCGAACCGCCTCGACCAGATCGGCGACGTGTTGCTGGCCGAGCGACAAGCTGGCGTAGCCCGGATGCTCGTTATCCGCGCCGAACGGCTTCACGAAGCAGACCGGCGGCAGATTGCCCGCCTTCGTCGCCGCGAAAAAATCTTGCTCGTCCTTGAGATGGTCCTTTTTGGCTTGTGTCCCGTCGGCAAAGCTCTCGAAGTAGACAAACGGCTGATGGTGAAATTGAAACAGCGAGTTGAACTCCGGGTCGGGGTCGCCCGCGAGTGCGCGATTCCAACCGCCGGAATACCAAGCCCAGTCGATTTTCTTGTCGCTCAACCGATCGCCGATTGTCGGCAACTTGATGCTGGGCAAAAGATACTTCGGGTTCTTGGCGTTCAGCGGATGCGGGTGGTTGATCGACACGCACGTATTCACCGCATAGCCGTCGTCGGTGACCACGCCATCGGCAAAATGGTTCGGGTCTTTGCGAATCAGCAACTCCGGCGGCGCCTCCGGCCAGGTTGGCGACGCGGCGGCCACCAGCCAGATGTGATTCAAGAACGAGCCGCCAAACGCGGCGTGAAAGAAATTGTCGCATAAAGTGAATTCTTGCGCCAGCTTGCCCTCGGGCAAATTCGTCGCATCGTAATAACTCATCACCAGCCCGCCCGCATCGCTCCAAGCAACATAGTGGTCCATCTTGCCGCCATGGATTTGATATTGCTCGCGATAAAAGCGATGGATCAGATCGCCCGTCTTGTCCTCCGGCTTGACGAACTTGCTCAAATCGAACGGTCCGACCGGCAGATCCAGCGGAAACCGCCGGTCGGGAATCGGCGGGCTCCAGTCGGTGTCGAGCGGCTGCGGCAAAACTTGATACGGCCGATCGCGGCGGTCCGTTTGCTTCGCCGTCGCTTTCGCGTTCTCGAGGCCGTTCGCGCCAGGGAACTTGCCATACAGGCCATCGAAACTCCAGTTCTCTTGGTAAATCACAATGATGTGATGCACCTTTTGGCGAAAGGTGGCCAGCGCCGCCGCCGGCTCCGCCGCTTGCGCCGCCGCGGCAATGAGCAGGCAGCCGACCGCCCACAACCACGAGCACGGAATCGACCGGCGGACAGTTCGCAGAAAGGTTTTCATTACGGTCCTCAAAGACAAAGGCGGTCGATAGTGCAAACGGTCAAGCGGCCGTTCCGTGCTCCAATTTGTAACGCGCATGGCAAGCCGCTGCAAACGGCTGCGGCCTGAACTGCGAATTGGCCGGCGACCTGATCGGCGACCTAATCGGCGAGAAATTAGTTATGCAGCTTTCCGCGGCAATGCGGCGAAGCCGCGAGCCGAGCTTGGCGGGACCATGCCAGTGAGGGTTTAAATAAAACCCCATGAAATTTTGCCGACCGGGCCGCGGGGCTCGAGTGTCGGAGTTGGATTCCGACCGACGGGACGGCGATTGTTCGCGGCGCCGCCATCGCCGGCCCAACCGCGGCTGGATGCCGCCGCGCGTGTTTACTGCGCGCTATTTTTTAACGACCGCGTGAACCCAAAACAGCTCCGAGATCAAGATGGTGCCGTCATCCAGTTCGCGCTCGATAAACGGCAGGGTCTTTCCAAACTCTTGTTCAAAAATCTCGTCGGCCGACTGGTCGTACTGTTCCAGCAAGGTTTCATCGGTCACTAGCTCCAACTCGCTATCGTCATGATCATGATCATGATCGTGGGCAGCAGCGGAGGCTCGGCCTTTCTTCTTCGCAGGCGCTTTTTTGGCGACCCGTGCTGTTTTTTTGGGGGCAGGTCGTGCCGCTTTCGACTTGCTCTTCGCCCCGCTCGGGCGGCTCGTCTTCTTCATTGCGGATGCTTTTTTCTTTGCCACGTTGAGGTCTCCTCCACGAAGGGAAGTCGAAGGGAAATAGGAATGCCGCGCTCGGATGGCAGGTCCGACTTGGAACGGGCCGCGGCCGCCGCGGAATGAGGTCCGCGCGGCGCCTGCCGGGCGCGGCAGTTGCTAGCGCGCCATTTCGGTGACGCGCAGCTCACGCAGCAGCGTCACTTTGATCTCGCCGGGATAGGTCAGTTGTTCTTCGAAGGCGCGGGCAATGTCGCGCGCGATCTTGGCCGCCGTGATATCGTCGGTTTCCTTGGCGCTGGCGATCACGCGAATCTCGCGGCCCGCCTGAATGGCAAAGGCTTGTTCGACTCCGGAGAAACCGCGCGCGATCGCCTCCAAGTCTTCCATCCGCTTGATGTATCGCTCGAGCGATTCGCGCCGCGCGCCCGGGCGCGACGCGCTGCAAGCGTCGGCCGCCGCGACGATGACCGTGTACGGATTGTCGATGCGAATGTCGTCATGGTGCCCGAGCGCCGCGTGCACGACTTCGGGGCCTTCGCCGTAGCGCTTGAGCAACTCCGCGCCGATCTTGGGATGGCCCCCTTCGGCTTCGTGGTCGGCCGCCTTGCCGATGTCGTGCAGCAAGCCGCAACGCCGCGCGAGGTTGCCGTCGAGCCCAATTTCCTCGGCGATCATGCCCGACAAAAAGGCAACTTCAATCGAATGGCGCAGCACGTTCTGGCTATAGCTCGTGCGGAAATGGAGTCGGCCCAGCAAATGGATCACCTTGGTGTGCAGGCCCGGAATGCCTGCCTCTTGGACCGCTTCTTCGCCGCATTTCTGGATGTGCTTCTCCATCTCGTTCTGGGTTTCGTTAACGATTTCCTCGATCCGAGCGGGATGAATGCGGCCGTCGGCGATCAGCTTATTGAGGGACATCCGCGCGATCTCGCGGCGCACCGGGTCAAAGCCGCTGACGATGACGACTCCCGGCGTATCGTCGATGATCACATCGACTCCGGTTGCTTTTTCAAAGGCCCGGATATTGCGGCCTTCGCGGCCGATGATGCGGCCTTTCATTTCGTCGCTGGGAATATCTACGGTGCTGGTCGTGGTCTCGGCGGTATGCGTGGCGGCGTAGCGCTGGATCGAGGTGATCAGCATTTCCTTGGCCTTGGCGTCGCAGGTTTCGGCGAGCTTGCGTTCGTATTTCAGGATCAGATTGCCTTGCTCGTGCTGCAATTCGTGGTCGAGCATGTCGAGCAGGCGGCGGGTTGCTTCGTCGCGGCTGAGCCCGCTCAACTGGTGCAAGGTTTGCCGCTGCAGATCGAGCAGCTTGGTCAGTTCGTCGTTGCGGCGATTGGTGTCCTCGATCCGCTCGGCCAACTTGCGCTGGTTGCTCTCGACCATTTTCTCTTGCTTACGGAGTTGTTCCGATTGCTGTTCGACGGTGTCTTGGCGCTTGTCGAGGATCCGTTCGCGCTCATGCAATTCTTGGCGGATTTTTTGCAGGTCGCGTTCGCCGGCGGCTTGTTGCTGGATCGCTTTTTCTTTGAGTTCGAGTTCGACTTCCTTGCGGCGATTTTGGGCTTCGCGATCGGCGCGCGAGACGATTTCTTTGGCTTCGGATTCGGCATCCTTCTTGCGAAGGCGGTCGATTAGTTTCATGAGCACCACCGCCAACACCGCCGCAATGACGGCGCTGATGACGGAGGCAATGACGGCTTCCGGTGTCAAGATAAGCTCTCCTGAAAAGGCGGTCCGAGCGGCGGTTCCAGGCGGGCGTGCGATCGTAGCGGCGCTCGGCGGTCGCGGTGGGAATAGGCCATTGCCCGGTCCCGCCGCGGTGCTCCGCGGAGGTTCAACGATCGGCGCGCGGACTCAGCGCCGCAGGAGAGCCGCGGCAAAACCGGCAGGACGCGATCGCGAAGCGGAAGCCATAACCGGGGGAACAAGGGCGAGACAAAGTCTCGGGCGCAGAAAGAGCGCGCAGCGGAGAGCCGCGGCGCACCGCGGCTGGCCCGCGGAGCCAATGCTCCGACCGCGCTGTCTGGCAAGCCGACCGCTCCACGGATGTCTCGGAGGATCGCCCCGCTGTTCCAGAAATGATAGGCCGAGGATTCGCATCCTGCCGGCAGCCAAACGGCGCCGCCGCGGAGAATCGGTTCCAAGGGCGGAGCAGCGCTCCGGCCGAATCGGCCCCAGCAACAACCGCAGGATCAGCATCAACCAGTGCATTCCCCTGCGGCTCCTGCTCGAAAAATGATTTCTATCAACCAGTTACAGATTCAGTCGATCACACGCTGCGGACGGTTTCGCTTCGGCCCCCTGGGCTTACCGAACACGCTCGTAGTTTGTAAGTTGGACTGTCAACAAGAACGGTCGGCGCGACCAGATGAAAAGCCAGGGCTCCGCACCGATCGAACTGCCCGTTCCTCAATTGCTCATCCTAACAAAGTTGCCTGCGACTTCAAGCCGAGTCATTATAATCTAGGGTCTGCCGGGAACGGTCTAAAGGAGTGCGCGCCGAAGAGGCTGCGCCAAGCCGACCGTCCGCCGACATCGTCTTCCTCTATCCGACATCGGTCTCCGCGGTCGCATGGTCCAGCCCGTCAACAAGCATCGCGGACGCGTATTTCTGGTCGGGGCCGGGCCCGGCGACCCCGGCCTGTTGACCTTGCGCGCGGCCGAATGTCTCCGGACGGCCGACTTGATCTTGTACGACTACCTGGTGAATCCTCGCATTTTGGCGCAGGCCGCCGCCTCCGCGGAGCAAGTTTGCTTGGGCCGGCATGGCCATGGCCGGATCCTCAGCCAAGCGGAGATCAACGCGCGGATGATTGCGGCCGCCAACCAGGGCCAGCAAGTTGTCCGGCTAAAAAGCGGCGATCCGCTAATCTTCGGCCGGGCGGGAGAAGAACTCGCCGCGCTGGCCGCAGCCAACATCCGGGTCGAAATTGTCCCGGGCATCACCGCGGCCGTGGCGGCCGGAGCGTATGCCGGCATTCCGCTCACGCATCGCGATCTGGCCTCGGCCGTCGCTTTGATCACGGGACAAGAAAGCTCGGACAAGGACACCGCGGCGATTGACTTTGCCGCCTTGGCAAAATTTCCGGGCACGCTTGTGTTTTACATGGGAGTTACCACCGCTCAGCATTGGGCCGCCGCCCTGATCGCGGCCGGAAAATCGGGCGATACGCCTGCGGTCGTCCTGCGGCGCTGCTCGTGGGCCGATCAAACCTTGTTTCATTCGACGCTTCAAGAGGTGGCTGCCGAGATGGCCGCGCGGCATGTTCGCCCGCCGGTGCTGGTCATCGTGGGCGAAGTCGCGCGGCAGGCGCCGGTTTGCTCGTGGTTCGTGGAACGTCCCTTGTTTGGCCAAAAAATCTTGGTGACTCGGGCCGCGGACCAAGCCCGCAGCCTGATCGAGCGCTTGGAAATGCTCGGAGCGGAGTGTCTCATTCAACCGGTCATCGAGATTGGGCCGCCGGCCGATTGGCGCCCCGTCGATGCGGCGCTGGAGCGGCTGGACGAGTTTGCGTGGATCGTCTTTTCCAGCGCCAACGGCGTGCAATCATTGCTCTCGCGGCTGTTTTCGCAAGGCCGCGATGCACGCGACTTGCGCGGCGCCCAACTCGCGGCGATCGGACCGGCGACCGCCACGGAATTGGCTAAGTTTCACCTGCGGGCCGATCTCCAGCCAGCCGAGTTTCGCGCCGAGGCGCTCGCGGCCGCTTTGCAGGAGCGCGTTAGCGGAAAAAAATGCTTGTTGATCCGCGCCAGCCGTGGCCGCGAGGTCCTGCGCGAACATCTCCAGGCCGCCGGGGCGACGATCGAACAAGTGGTTGTCTATTCGAGCACGGACGTGCTCGCCTCCGCGCCGGAGATTCTATCCGCCCTCGAGAACGAGGAAATCGGCTGGATTACCGTGACTAGCTCCGCGATTGCGCGCTCGCTGGTGGCCATGTTCGGCGAGCGCTTGCGAAAAACGAAATTGGCCAGCATCAGTCCGATCACGTCGGCGACCCTGCGTGAGTTCCATCATGAACCTGCGGTCGAGGCGACGGAATACACGATGGAGGGGCTGATCACGGCCATCTGTGCACGGACGGCGCCAGCTCATTGACGCCGTGAGCGGAGCGCAGGAGGAGAGCGCGTGAAGTATCGGCCACGACGGGGCAACACGCACCAGATTCTCCGTTGTTAGGGGCTAATCGGGCCGAGAAGTTTTATCTCGCGTCCAATTTTGCCGCGCTTTCATGCAGTCTTTGCGCAAAGGAGTCGATTTCTCTTCAAGACCGACAGCGCGCGACGCTGTGCGGATCGATCACGGAGGCTTCGAGTCATGGCGGCGACGTTGGCGACGGGCACGGTAATCGTTTCAATCGATCTGGAGTTGGACCTGTGGGCTCGGCCCGACTGGCTGCGGCAGCGCGGACTGGCGGAGTTGACGCCGCGCCTGGTCGAACTCTGTTGCGAGTACAATACGCGCGCGACTTGGGCCGTCGCCGACCCGGCCATGTCGGCGGCCAGCGACGTAATCCGCAGTACGACGGTCGAGCATGAAATCGCCTTGCTCGGCGATTCAACTTGGATCGGTCTAGGGATTTCGCCAGAGCGATTCGAGCGCGAGCTGAGCCGTCGCATTCTCTCGGCGCGGTCGGCTGATATTCCGCTCAGCACGCTGGCTCTCCGCGGGACTGCCTTGAGCGCTTGGCAACACCTGAGCAAGCATGGCATCACGGCCCTTCGCCCCGAAATCGCGCAAGGCGGGCTCAGCGCGGCCGGTTCTCGCTCGCCGGGGGTCCGCGAGTTTCCGGTTCAAGGCAAGCTGCCTAGCGACCGCCGCTGGTGGAGTCGCCGGCAGGCTCGCCGGCGGCTGCATGCCAGCCTGGAGCAGGCGGCGCGGCACGGGGGACTGTTTCATCTTGGCATCGATGCGTCGGGCCTGATTGATGCTGGCGATCGCGGGTTGAGCGAAGTGCGCGAAGTTCTTGCGCATCTGCGGCAGCTTGATCTGCGGCGACAAATCTCGATTGAAACGATTGCTGCCGCCGCTGCGCGGCTCTCTCAGCCGCTCGAGCTCCCTCCAGCGAGTTCGATTCTGAACGCCGCGTAACTCGCCGCGGACGTTTTCTTTAAGGGACGGCCCCTTCGCAGGATCGGATTTCCCTGACGCCAGGGCGCTAGGCGCTCCTCCATTCTTTATCGCCCAGCCGCCAACTTTCTATCTATAAATGCCACGCGCGCCCTTTATAATGAGCGCGGCTGCCGAGTTGTTTTCGGCGCGTGGCTTCTGGTTTTTTTGGGGAGGGCTTAGCAATGTTGAACCGTGGTAAAGCAGGCGCGATTGCCTTGCTGGCAATCGGCGGACTACTCGGCTACGCGGTCGCCGCGTTCCGAACTCCGCTATCGAACACGTCCGGCGCGTCGGAAGTTCGCGACGCGCGCAGTCTGGAGATCGCGCCGCCATCGGCGACGCGATCCGGTGCGGTCTGTTTGTCCGAGCCGAAGGCAAAAAGCGAATTGCTCGCCATGGCCAATGGAGACGCGACCGAACGCTTGATCGCCCAGGCGGGCAAGTCCGGCTCCACGAAAAAACCGAACATCTTGTTCATTATGGGCGACGACATCGGAATGTGGAACATTGGCGCTTACCATCGCGGGTTGATGGCCGGCCGCACGCCGCATCTCGACAAGATGGCCAAGGAAGGAATGCTCTTTACCGATTACTATGCCGAGGCCAGTTGCACCGCCGGCCGCGCGAATTTCATCACCGGCGAATTGCCGATTCGCACGGGCCTGACCACCGTCGGACAGGCCGGCGCGAAGGTCGGCCTGCCGGCGGAAGCGTGCACGATTGCCACGGCGCTCAAGGCGGAAGGCTATGCGACGGGTCAGTTCGGCAAAAACCACTTGGGCGATTTGAACGAGTATTTGCCCACCGTTCACGGGTTTGACGAGTTCTTCGGCTACTTGTACCACTTGGATGCGATGGAAGACCCAGCCCATCCGAACTACCCGCAGGACCTCTTGAACGTCGTCGGTCCGCGCAACATGGTTCATAGTTGGGCGACCGACAAGGACGACCCGACCGAGATGCCGCGGTGGGGCAAGATCGGCAAGCAAAAAATTGAGGACGCCGGCACGCTCTACCCGAAGCGGATGGAGACCGTGGACAACGAGATTCGCGACCTGGCGATCAAGTTCATTGAAAAGGCCCACTCGGACGACAAGCCGTTTTTCGTTTGGCTCAATCCGACGCGGATGCACATCGTCACGCATCTCTCGCCGAAATATGAAAAGATGCGGAATTCGACCAACGGTTGGTCCGAGGAGGAAGCCGGCATGGCCCAGCTTGACGACGACGTCGGCACGGTCATGGAAAAGCTGAAGGATATGGGAATCGATGACAACACGATCGTCGTGTTCACGACGGACAATGGCACGGAGTTGTTCACTTGGCCCGACGGCGGCACGACCCCTTTCGCCCAGAGCAAAGGGACCGTGTTGGAAGGGGGCTTCCGCGTCCCGTGCATTTTGCGGTGGCCGGGCCATGTGCCGGCCGACTCCGTGCAAAACGGGATCTTCTCCGGTTTGGATTGGTTTCCAACCTTTTTGGCTGCGGCCGGGAATGCGCACATCACCGATCAGCTTCTCAAAGGGGTGAAGCTTGGCGATCGAACCTATAAAAACCATCTGGATGGCTACAATCAATTAGCCGCCATCACCGGCCAAGGACCGTCGGCGCGGCACGAGATTTTTTATCTCGGCGAAAGCACGGTCGGCGCGGTGCGGGTCGATGATTACAAGTATCGCTTCATCGATCAGCCGGACGGTTGGCTCGGCGCGAAGGTTCATGTGGACGTGCCGTATCTGATTAATTTGCGGCTCGACCCGTTTGAGCGGCAAGGTTGGCCCAACTTTGGGACGAAAGAAGGGGGCCAGCAGTATTTCGACTGGTTCAAGTACCAGTTTTGGCGGTTCGTATTCGTCCAGCAGGTGATGGCCAAAGAACTGCAAACCTTTATCGAATTCCCCCCCATGCAGCGCGGCGCGAGCTTCAATTTGGAAGCGGTCAAGGCCGAGATGGGGAAACGCATTTCCGAGGCCGAAAGGGCCAGCCACGGCACGGGAGACTAACCGCCTGCGCGGTATGGTTCGCGCCTGGTCTTGAAACGACGGCGGCGTTGCTGTCTTGAGACGGCGTCGTCGCTGTTCTAGAACTGCACGCCGCTCGGCCGGCGATCGATGAGAAAAAATCTTCCCGACGGCAGTTTTCATCGCGCCGTCAGGTTAAAATAAAGGTCTGGCGTGGGCG
>DASRSE010000250.1:0-11963 GCA_035656655.1 Pirellulales bacterium | reverse complement strand
CAATAATGGCAGTTTTTGCTGAATTGGGAGTCTTGAGATGAATGCCTCTCCGGCGATTGAACTGCGGCGCATCTGCCGCAACTTCGGTGATACGAAGGCCGTGGACGAAGTGTCGTTTGAGGTCGCGCGCGGGCACGTCTTTGGTTACATCGGTCCCAACGGCGCCGGCAAGACGACCAGCATGCGAATCCTCGCCACGCTGGACGTTCCGACCGCGGGCGATGCGTTCGTCGATGGCTTTTCCGTGGTCGATGATCCGGACCGCGTGCGCTGTCGGATGGGCTTTATGCCTGACAGCTTTGGCACGTATGTCAACATGAACGTGCGCGAGTATCTCGACTTTTTTGCGCGGGCCTACGGATTGTGCGGCAGCGCTCGAATTCGCGCGATTAGCTACGTGATGGACTTCACCGCGCTCGATAAGTTAGCCACAAAGCCGATCAATGGCTTGTCGAAAGGGATGAAACAGCGGCTCTGTCTCGGCCGGACGTTGATCCACGACCCGGCGGTGCTGATTATGGATGAGCCAGCGGCAGGGCTTGATCCGCGCGCCCGGATCGAGCTGCGCGAAATGATTCGCCGCTTGGCGGCCGATGGCAAAACGCTGCTCGTCAGCTCGCACATTTTGACCGAGCTGGCGGAGATGTGCGACACGGTGGGGATTATCGAGCAAGGGCGGCTCTTGGCGGTGGGATCGGTCGCCGAAATTCAGCGCGGCGTCAACAAAGATGCAAGACGAACCGTGCGGATGCGCGTGCTGGGGGACCGCGCGGCGCTGGCCGCATGGCTGACGACCCGCACGCCAGCGGCTGAGGTGAAGACGCTCGGAGAAGAAGACGTGTACTTCTCGCATTTGGGAGACGTGGAAGCGGACGCCGACCTCTTGCGAGACCTGGTGCAAGCCGGTTTTCGCGTCCATGCGTTTGCCGTGCAAGAGTCTTCGCTGGAAGAGGTTTTTCTCCGGGTCACCTCGGGCCAAGTGCAATAAGACCCGCGCAGGCTGCGAAGCGGCCGTGCGGCGAGCGCAGGAAAGGCTCCGGAGGACAATTTTCGGCGACAGGGGCTTGTAAACAGGGGGCAGTTTGTGCCATATTTCACGATCTTCTTACGGACCCTTTCGTAAGCAGCCCGCGATTTTTCGTGACCCGTTTGGCAATTCCGCCGGACGCGTTGATTTCCGATCTCGTTGCCCCGCCCGGTCGGGTTTAGGAAGAACTCGAACGCGATGGTCGATTTTCTCAGTCACTATCTGCCGAGTTGGTTGGCCTTTTTATTGGTCGGCCTCCTGCAATGCACCCTGATCATCACCTGGGTGGCCGGCGGCACATTGTTTTTTATCTGGCTGGAGCGCAAGATCTCCGGCCGCATCCAAGATCGCCTCGGTCCGACGCGGGTGGGAGGCAAGTTCGGCTGGCTGCAGTCGTTGGCCGATGGGCTGAAGCTGATCACCAAAGAAGATTTGATGCCCGACGGGGCCGACCGGCTGCTGTTCAAGTTGGCTCCGTATATCAGTTTCTGCGCCTCGTTCACGGCCTATTTGGCGCTCCCATTTTCAGACGGTTGGGTTGCACAGCCGCTGAATGTCGGCGTCTTCTTTATCATCGCAATCGTGGGGCTGGAGGTCTTCGGCGTCATTCTCGGCGGTTATGCCTCCGCGTCGAAGTGGTCTTTGTTCGGGGCGATGCGTGAAGCCGCCCAGGTCGTCAGTTACGAAGTGCCGCTGGGGATGTGCATTGTCGTGCCGGTCATGCTGGCCGGCACCATGGACTTGGTGGCGATTGCGGACCAGCAGCGCGGCTGGTTCACGAACTGGTACATCCTG
This sequence comes from Pirellulales bacterium, assembly GCA_035656655.1. Lineage (GTDB taxonomy): Bacteria > Planctomycetota > Planctomycetia > Pirellulales > DASRSE01 > DASRSE01. Next base: position 10,141 of record DASRSE010000250.1, on the reverse strand, counting down.
CACGACCCCTTTACATTCATTATTTTCTGGGTCTACTTCACCTGCGCCATCGCGAGTGTCAATCGGGCTCCGTTCGACTTGGCGGAGGCTGAAAGCGAACTCGTCGCCGGCTTTCACACGGAATATTCGGGGCTCCGGTGGAGCTTCTTTTTCATGGCTGAATATGGCTCGATGTTCGCCGTCAGCGGACTCGCGGCGATTCTGTTCTTCGGCGGTTGGAACGGGCCGATTCCGATCGCCGATTGGATTGGTCTGCACTACGCGCCCGATGCGACCTCGTGGCATTTCTTCGGCTACGTCGGCAATTTTCTCGGCTTCTTGAACTTCATGGGCAAGGCCTGTACGGGCGTGGCGGTGATGATCTGGATCCGTTGGACGCTGCCGCGGCTGCGCATCGACCAGGTGATGAAGGTCTGTTTGAAATACTGTACGCCGATCGCGGCCGCGATGTTCTTGGGCGCGGTCCTGTGGCATTATGAGTTTCCGGTGGGATTAGGGGTGCTCTCCGCGAACGTGGCGGGGGAAGTCCGTGAGAGTTGGAACACCCCTGCCGCCCGAGCCCGCGCGGCCGATCTCAGAGCAGACTCGGCGACCGTTGCGGACCCTCAGGCCGAGCCCGCGGCGCGCGTGGCAGCCGGAGGTGCGCTATGAATTTGGCGGGGACGATTCTGCTGGCGGCGATCAATTGGCATTCGTTTTTCTTTTTGTTCTTCGCGCTGTTCGCGTGTGCGTTCGCCTTGGCGGTCGTGTTCACGCCGAACGTGGTGCGGATGGCGTTTTACCTCGTGTTATCGCTGGGCGCCACGGCCGGATTGTTCTTTTTGGCGGGGGCCGATTTTGTCGGCGCGATGCAGTTTTTGATCTACGTCGGCGGCACGCTGGTGCTATTGGTGTTTGGCGTAATGCTGACTGCCCAAGGGCCGTTTGTCTCGATCAAGACGCGCGGCGGCGAATGGGTGCTGGCTGCGCTGGTCGGCGGCTCGCTGTTGGCCGTGTTGGCGAGCATCGCCTTTAGTGTGCCCGAATGGCAAGGGGGCGCGCCGAAAAACGAATCGGTCATTGCCGGAGTACCGGTCACTGCCGGAGTACCGGTCACAGGCGGCGGACCGGTCACAGGCGGCGGACCGGTCACAGGCGGCGGTCCGGTCGCAACCGGCGGTCCGGTCGCGATGGCGCCGGCAGCCAGTGCCGCGCCGACTTCCGCCGCGATGGGGATGGGCCTGCTCGGGATGCGGGTCGATCGATTGGAGGAAACCAATCCGCTCAAACAGTCCGGTTTATCCGGTTATTTATTGCCATTTGAAATCGTCTCGGTCCATTTACTCGTGGTGTTGATTGGAGCGGCCTATTTGGCGCGCACCAAGCGGCGCCGCGCCGCGATCTTGGATTGAGCCGAGTTCGCCGACGAGGCCGTTTGGCCAAACAAGTTCGTTTTGCGTTTTTGCGGTGTTCGTTTCGCAGCCGTGGCAGCATCATGAATCTTTTGACGGAACCCATCGGCATTTCGCATTACCTCGTGGTCGGGGCGGTGCTGTTCGTTTCCGGCGTGGTCTGCATGGCCGTCAAGCGGAACGCGCTGGGCGTCTTGATGGGAATCGAATTGGTTTTGAATGGCGCGAATTTGAACTTCGTCGCCTTTGGCAGCAAGTTTTTGCAGAAAAACGGCGCGAACTCGATCGGCCTGGATGGCTCCTTGATCGCGGTGTTTGTGATCGTGCTGGCCGCGGCCGAAGCGGCCGTCGCGCTGGCGATTACGCTCAACTATTACAACAACCACGCGACGGTCGATGTCGATCGCGCGGATGAACTCAAAGGATAGCAGCCGGAGCCTTCCGCCCGCGGGCGGAGCCGACTGCGTCATGGCCGCGTCTGTTCGCTTATGAATCTCGCATCCACCCTTCCACTGCTGCTGGGGACGGCCGTTCTGCTGCCGCTGATCTCGTTCGTCCTCATCCTGTTTTTTGGTCCGCGGATGGGGAGCCACGGCAAGGGAGCCTCCGCGCTCGCGACCGGCGCGATCGGAACTTCATGTCTCTTGTCGTTCATTGCCCTCATCAGTTGGCTCAGCGTGCATGGCACCGGAAAGGGCTTGCACGAGGTCGAACATGGCGCTGTGGCGGCCGTTTCGACCGATCATCCGGCCGCCAATCCAGCGGCCGATCATGCGCACGACCTGGCGGAGCAAGAGTCGGTGCAAAAGGCGGAGTACACGGGCGAGTTGTATACGCTCGGCCAATTCGGTTCGCTCAAAATCACCATCAGCTATTACATCGACGCGCTGACAATCGCGATGTTTTCGATGGTCACGCTGATCGCCACGCTCATTCATTTCTACGCGTCGGGCTACATGCACGACGAGTTGCACGACATCACCGACCATGAGGTGACGCTCCGCGACGGACATCACCTCCACCGGCACGGCCGCTATTACCGGTTCTTTCAGTTCCTTTCCTTGTTTTGCTTCAGCATGCTCGGATTGGTCTTCTCCGGCAATATCGTGATGGTGTTCGTGTTCTGGGAACTGGTCGGGATTTGCTCTTACTTTCTGATCGGGTTCTACATCGAGCGAAAAAGCGCCTCGAACGCCGCCAACAAAGCCTTCATCGTCAACCGCGTCGGCGATTTCGGCATGATCATCGGCTTGATGGCCCTCTGGGGCAGCCTCGGCACCTTCTCGTTTGGAAACACGGTCGGCGCGAAAGGCGAAGCCGAGCCTGGTTTATTTAGCCTCGTGCGGACCGGCGCGAATCATCACGAGTTGCAGGTTCCGGACGCCATGGTCAAGGACGCCGCGGCGGCGGAGATTGCCGCCGGCCAGGCCCCGACCGAGGCAAATCTGACCACCTGGCGCAAAGAGCACCTGGGCTATGGGCTGCTGGTCGTCGCGGGGCTAGGGATCTTTTGCGGTTGCGTCGGCAAAAGCGCGCAGTTTCCGCTGCATGTCTGGTTGCCCGACGCGATGGAGGGTCCGACTCCGGTCTCGGCGCTGGTCCATTCGGCCACGATGGTGGCGGCGGGAGTTTATCTGGTCGGCCGGTTTTATCCGGTCTTTGCGCCAGAGGTCTTGTTGACGATCGCCTACATCGGCGCGATCACCTTGTTTCTGGCGGCGACGATTGCCATCACGGCCTTGGACATCAAGCGCGTGCTGGCCTATTCCACGATTAGCCAGTTGGGCTACATGATGTTGGCGCTGGGCGTCGGCGGCTGGATCGCCGGGCTCTTTCATCTCATTACGCATGCGTTCTTCAAGAGCTTGCTCTTCATGTGCTCGGGGAGCGTGATTCATGCCACGCACACGAATGACATGTCGAAGATGGGCGGCTTGCGCCACAAGATGCCTTACACGGCTTATACGATGCTCGTCGGCTGTTTGGCGATCATGGGGGCGGGCATTCCCTTCTTGATCGGCTTCAGCGGCTTCCATTCCAAAGACTCGATCATCGAGCAGGCCTTGAGCTTTACGAACTTGAATCCGGCGCACCGGATTCTCTTCTTGGCGGCGGCGGGCGGAGCCGCGATCACGGCCTTCTACATGTTCCGGTTGTGGTATCTGACGTTTTCGGGCCAGCCGCGCGATCAACATATTTACGATCACGCGCATGAATCGCCGAAGGTGATGGTGGTGCCGTTGATGGTGCTCGCGGTGTTCGCGATCGGGATCGGCTGGACGATGCCTTTTACCGGGCTGAGCGTCACGAACTTGCTGGAGCAAGCGCGGCCGGAGGGGACGATGGCCGGATTTTCGGGCGGAGCATGGCTGACCGGATTGACCTATCCCAACGAGCATCTCAGCCACAACTTGAATATTCCAGCCGGGACCGTTGCGTTCTGCACGGCGCTCGCCGGATTTTTGTTGGCCACCGCCTTCTACGGTTGGAAGCTCGTCAGCCCCAGCGAAGCGCGCCAGCAATTCAAGCCAATCTACAACTTCCTCGTAAACAAGTGGTATTTCGACGAACTCTATCAGGCGATTTTTGTGCAGCCGGTCCTGTTTATCTCGCGCCGCATTGCCGAGTTCGATCGGAAAGTAATCGACAACATCATCAACGGGCTCGCGTGGCTCGTGCGCCGCGTGTCGGTCATCGACGATTGGATCGATCGGACGTTTGTTGACGGGCTAGTGAATTTGTGCGCGCGCTGGACCTTTTCCGCCGGGATGTCGCTGCGGAACGTGCAGACGGGGAAGCTCCGCCAGTACGTGATGTTCATTGCGATTGGAACGGTGGCGTTGTTCATCTTGGTCAGTTTTTTCTGGAGTTATTCGGCAGCCGCGCATTGAGGCCCGCGCTCGCGTCCGCCGGATCGGCGGCGCGGGTCAGGTGGGCCGGCGAAATTTATTGAGCGACCCTTTCTGCCAGGTCGACGCTTGAACCATCGAACTGAATTGTCCTAATGTCATGGCGAATCCTTACATTACCTTTCTGAGCTTGCTCGTGTTCTTGCCGGTGTTGGGCGCACTGGCGATTGCCTTTTTTCCGAAGGACAAGCCGGGGGCGACCAAGCTCTTCGCGCTGGCCATCTGCGCGCTCACCTTTCTGCTCAATCTGCTGATGATTGCGGCAGACGGCTCGTCGTGGCAGTTTGTCACCGGCGTCCGGCAAATGCAGACCGTGTTTAACGTCCCTTGGATTCCGTCGTTTCATATCGATTACTTCATGGGGCTGGACGGCATCAGCTTTCCGCTGGTGCTGCTGACGACGTTTTCTTGCGTCTTGGCGATGGGGGCCAGTTGGAACATCGCCAAGCATGTGAAGGCTTATTGCATTCTGTTTCTGCTGTTGGAAACAGGCATGATCGGCGTCTTTCTGTCGCTGGACTTCTTTTTGTTCTACGTGTTCTGGGAAGTCGTGCTGCTGCCGATGTATTTCTTGATCGGCGTGTGGGGCGGACCGCGGCGCGAATACGCGGCTCTCAAGTTCTTCTTGTATACGCTGCTGGGCAGCGTGTTCATGCTGATCGCCATTTTGATGCTGTACTACAGCAGCGACGTGCGGGCCCTTTCCGATCAAGCGTTGGCGGAAGTGCACGTGGTGCCCACCACGACCGATGGTCAGCGCGCCGGAACCGAGGGGCTCAAACCGGTCGCCGACTCGAAGCAATTGGCCGCGATTCGCGACTCGAAGGAGGCGGTCCACTCGTTCAACATTCTTGCCTTGCAACGGCTCGGTCAAACGACCGACCAATTCAACGGAACGGCCCTCTTTGGCAAGTCGCTGCAATGGTGGGCGTTTTTGCTGCTGTTTGTCGGCTTTGCGATCAAGGTTCCGTCCGTTCCGCTGCACACCTGGCTGCCCGACGCCCATGTGGAGGCCCCCACCCCGATCTCCATGTTGTTGGCCGGCGTGCTGCTGAAGATGGGGGGCTACGGGATTTTGCGCATTTGCTATCCGATCTGTCCCGCCGCGGGATATGACCTCGCTTGGTTCGTCTGCGGCATTGGCGTGTTGAGCATGGTCTATGGCGCATTTGCCGCTCTGGCGCAAAAAGATTTCAAGCGGCTGGTCGCCTACAGTTCCGTCAGCCACATGGGATATGTGGTCTTGGGCTTGGGCGCTTGGAGCGTGATGGCCGGAACCCAATACAACACGGACTTTTGGTCGATGGGCATTTCCGCGGCCATGTTCCAAATGATCGCCCACGGCATCAGTTCGGCGGGTATGTTCTTTATGGTCGGCATCATTTACGACCGCGTCCACCATCGCAACCTGGACGAGTTCGGCGGCCTGTTTGCGAAGATGCCGGTCTATTGCGGAATTGCGATCGTGATGTTCTTCGCCGGCCTCGGTTTGCCCGGTTTGTGCGGTTTTTGGGGCGAGGCCTTTGTGACCTTGGCGGCTTGGAAGTTCAGCACGGTGCTGGCGATTATTTCCGCCAGCGTGGTGATTCTCACGGCCGGCTACATTCTGTGGACGATCCAGCGCGTGTATCTCGGGGCTGAATACAAAGGTCCGCACGGCGATCACATTACGCCGATCACCCATCGCGAGTTGGCGATCGCCGTCCCGCTGGTGGTGTTTGCGATCTTTTTTGGAGTCTATCCCAAGGCGGTCTTTAACTACGTCACGCCGAGCGTTGAATTGCAAGTGAGCGAGTTGAAAGAGTGGGCGGTGAAGAATCGTCCGGCGGAAGTCAAAGCCGTGGCTGCCGAGGGGGCCGCGGCGGACGCCGAGGTCGCCAAACGCTAAGCCCGCGGTCCGCTCGTAAATTGCCTTCCTTTTTTCTTAGCACTGAACCGGTCCCGTGAATTTTCCCGAGCTACTTCATCTGCTGTCCAGTAATACCGCGACGAGCCTGCGTTTGTTCCGCCCGGAGTTGATCCTGTGCGGGACGATTGTGGCGATGCTGCTGGTCCGAGTGCTGCGGTTCGAGCGGTGCATCCCGGCAGCGCTCGTGGCCTTGATCGGCGCGGTGGCCGGCTTGTGGTTTGCGGTGCATGGCAATCACGTCTTCTCCGGCGCGATTGAGCGGCAAGAGATCTTCACGGGCATGCTCGTGTACGACGCGTTTACGATCTATTTTCGGTCGCTGCTGCTGTTCTTTGCCGTGCTGTACGTCCTGTTCACGCAATTGTCGGGCATTCCGGACCGCGAGGACGCCGCCGATTTTTACTCGCTGGTGCTCGGCGCGACGCTCGGCATGTGCATCATGGCTTCGGCCAACCATGTGCTGACGATTTTTCTCGGCGTCGAGATGGCCAGCGTTCCTTCGTACGTGCTGGCGGGCATGCTCAAGGGGCGCCGCAAGAGCAGCGAAGCCGCGCTCAAATACGTGGTATACGGCGCCGGGACGGCGGGCATTATGCTCTATGGGCTGAGTTTGCTGGCCGGCGTGCTCGGCTCATGCCATTTGCCGACGATGGCCGCCCAATTGGCCGAAGGGCTTCGCCAAGGCGCGTTGGCCGACAAATATGTCGTCCTCGCGCTGGGGGGCCTGATGGTCGGCGTCGGTCTCTGTTTCAAACTGTCGGCAGTGCCGTTTCAGTTCTGGTGCCCCGACGTGTTTGAAGGGGCCAGCGCCGAAGTGAACGCGTTCTTATCGGTCGCTTCCAAGGCGGCTGCGTTAGCATTGCTCGTCCGGGTGTGTGCCGGCTTGGGCTACATTCCAGAAAAAGGGAGCGCGACGTTTAACCCGCAGGCGGCCAAGGTTGCCACGGACGAATTTTATGTCGCGGCGCCCGCCGCGGAGACCGCGACCGTCGCGGCCGATACGGCGCCCTTGCCGGCGGTTCAAGCGGGTTCGCCGTCCGATCGCGCCGCGCCGGCGGGGAGCAAGAATTCGGCTTCCAACCAAGCGGCGGCCGAGATGCATCGAGTGGACGACGCCAACACGTCGTTGCTGCCGATTCGCAAATTCATGGCGCTGGTAATCGCGTTCATTGCCGCCATCACGTGCACGTTTGGAAATTTGGCGGCCTACGGCCAAACGAACATGAAGCGGCTGCTGGCCTACTCGACGATCGCCCACGCAGGCTACATGCTGATGCCGATCGTCCCAGCGCTGCTGCTGGCCGGGCCCTTTCCTCGCGATGCGGATCAGGCCATCGGCGCGGTCACGCTCTATGTCGGCATTTATCTGTTTATGAATCTAACCGCGTTTGCGATCGTCGCCTTCTTGCGGAACACGCTGCATAGCGAGCAAATCGCCGATTATGGCGGACTGATCCGCCGGTCGCCAGGGTTGGTGCTCTGCTTCTCGGTCGTCCTCTTCAGCCTGGTTGGCTTGCCCCCGTTGGCCGGCTTCACCGGCAAGTTCGTGATTTTCACGTCGTTGGTGACGGCCTTCCAAAAGGGACTGTCCGGACCGCTGATGTTGACCTTGCTCGTGGTGGCCGGGCTCAACACGTGCTTCAGCTTGTTTTACTATTTGCGAGTAGTGAAGGTGATGGCGCTCGACCCGGAGCCCGATCGGGTCGCCCCTTCGACTTTTACGCTGCTGTCGCTGCCGGGGGGGCTCGTGGCGCTTTTGACCTTGCCGGTAGTCGGGCTCGGCGTCTGGTGGAATGATCTGGTGGAATTGGCGCGGACCGCCGCCGCCCATCTGTTCTCGTAAAGGAAAGTATGCGTCAGCCGAAAATCATTGCCGTTCTCAATCGCGCGCTGGCGACCGTGTATCGGTCGTTGCCGATCTTCGTCGAGGAAGTGCAGCCGTGGTCGCATCCGGGCGATGAAAAGGCCGCACAATTGCTGCAGAACCTGGTCGCCGATCAAAAGCAATATGCCGCCAAAATCGCCGATCTGATTCTGGATTTGAACGGCTGCCCGGACGCCGGCGCTTATCCGATCGTGTACACCGACTTGCACCTGCTATCGCTCGATTATTTGCTGCTCGAAATCGCCGAACAACAAAAGCGCGACATCGCCGTGCTGGACGACTGTTTGAGCGCGGCGCAGGGCGACGTGCGCGCGGCGGCCCTCTTGGCCGAGGTTCTGGGGAATGCCCGCGGACATCTCGAGTCGCTCGAGCAATCCCAGGGCCAATCGGCAAATTAGCCGCCATCCGCGCGTTTGTCGGAGGATGCGTCGATGACCACCTCGGCCGCTGATATTTCCGCTCCGCCGGCCGCGTTTTGCGACACGCACGCCCATCTCGACCAAACCGAGTTCGACGCCGACCGGCCCGAACTAATCGACCGAGCAACGGCGGCCGGGATCGAGCGGCTGATCACGGTCGGAGTCACCGCCGAGTCGAGCCGCGCGGCGGTCGAACTGGCGGCCGCGTTTCGCTCGGTGTGGGCCGCCGTCGGAATCCAGCCCAACTATTGCGCGGCGGCCGCGGCCGGCGATTGGGACCTCGTCGTCGAGCTGGCGCGGCGCCCGCGCGTCGTGGCCATCGGCGAGACCGGCCTCGATCGCCACTGGGACTATGCCCCTTTCGAACTGCAGCAGGACTATTTCGATCGCCATCTGCGCCTCTCGCAGGCGACGGAACAACCTTTCATCGTCCACACTCGCGAAAGCGACGCCGACGTTCTGGTGATGCTCCGCGAGGCCGCGGGACGCGGTCCCTTGGCCGGGGTGATGCACTCCTTCACCGGTGACGCAGCCACGGCCGCCGAATGCGTCGGGTTGGGACTCTACATCAGCTTCGCCGGCATGGTGACGTTCAAGAAATCGGCGAATCTGCGGGAAGTGGCCGCGACCATTCCGGCCGAGCGGATATTGATCGAAACCGACAGTCCTTATTTGGCGCCGCATCCGTTGCGCGGCAAGCGGAACGAGCCAGCGAACTTGGTCCACACGGCGGCCTGTCTGGCAGCGGTGCGCGGCGCCCGCTTGGATGACTTCGCCGCCCAGACAACCGCGAACGCCCTCCGCCTGTTTCGACTGCGCGATTGACCGCCGCTTGGCGCCGGCGCGCGACTCGTCCGCGAGCGAGGTAAACCGGTGTCCAATTAACTCCGGAGGAATGCCGATGCGATGCATGCTTTGCCAAATTCTGTGGTGCGCTGCGCTGAGTTGCGGCGTTTTAGCGGCGGTTAAGCCGCGGCGCGTGATCGGCCGCTCGCGCGGCGGTTTGGGCTTGTTCGCGAGCGCCGCATTGTGCATCATGTTTTTCGTTTCGAGCTCGATCGTTCCTGTTGCTTGTTTTCACCATGAACAATTTGCGTATTGGCGTTCCTAGCAAAGGCCGCTTGGCTGAAATCGCGGCTGAGCTGTTGAAAGAGGCCGGTTTGAGCTTTCGGCGGCAAGAGCGTAGTTTGTTCGCGCGCTCGAAAGAGATGCCGGTCGATGTGACGTTTCTTCGCACCGAGGACATTCCTGTCCTGTGCGCCGAAGGGGCGATCGACATGGGGATCACTGGAGCCGACCTCGTGGCGGAAAGTCTGGTCGAGGTTGAAACGCGATTGGATCTGGGAGTCGGCAGTTGCCGCTTGTCCATTTGCGTGCCGGAAGATGGGACGGTTCGTTCCCCCGCCGATCTGCACAACTGCCGGATTGCAACCAGTTTTCCGAACGTGACGCGCAAGTATCTGCAAGCCCACGGCGCGGACGTGCATCTGGTGACCTTATCCGGATCGGTCGAGATCATGATTGCGTTGGGGGTCGCCGACGCGATTGTCGATTTGGTGGAGACCGGCAGCACGCTCGCCGCCAACCGGCTGCGAATTCTGGAAGACATCGGCAAGTATGAAACCGTG
>DASRSE010000249.1:0-6916 GCA_035656655.1 Pirellulales bacterium | reverse complement strand
GTGAGCCTTATTCTCGTCATTCCCGCGGAGGCGGGAATCCAGCGCATCGGAAACAGGGGCGAAGTTGCGAACCGGCGGACTTCACCAATGAGAACCCCGCCCGTCGCTGCCGCGCCACTAGATTCCCGCCTGCGCGGGAATGACGGTGGGCGACTTATTCTCGTCATTCCCGCGCAGGCGGTCGGTTCCGGTCATGCGTTCCGTCATTCCCGCGCAGGCGGGAATCCAGAGCTACTGCGCTCTCCCTGACGAAAGGAATGGGCGTGCGCGGGCGCCGCGCCGGCTTGCGAGCCGAAGGTCGGATTGACGGCCGGCCGTGGCGGAGAATCGCCGGCCGCCTTCGCCTGCGCGACCGCTGCTTGTTCTCAGGAGGGCCAAGGGCTAGGATGAACCTCGCGGCTAGGCGCAAGCGCCTGATAGCGCTGCGCGGAGGTTTGCCTCGCCGCGGTCTCTCTCGTCAGGAATCGACCTATGTGGCGCCGCAATGTCCTTGTTGCGTGGTGCGGTTTAGCGGGGCTCGGGCTCTCGGCGCCAGCGGCGGGGCTCGCGGCTCCGGACGAAGCCTTCAAGACCGCCATGACGGCGCTGCTGGACCAAGGCTGGCAAGCGTCGCCCAAAGACCAGACGCAAGATGAATTGGCCGGCTATTATGCCCGCGCCGCGCAAGCTCGTCCCGGCGACGCGCGGGCGCCCTATGCTTATGCGCTGGTCCAATTTCGCCAGCACAAATACGAGGCCGCGCTCAAATTCCTCGATGAGGCGCTGGCGCTGGACAAAGCGAATGGGGCCGCGCGCCGCGCAAAAATCTGGCTTCTCGTGCTGACCAAGAAAAAGTCGGCGGCCCTGGTGGAAATCGACACGCTAAGTAAATTCTTTCCCCAACAAGATGCCCCTCCGGCGGCCGGAAACGACGAGTTCGTTCAAACCGCCGCCTTTCTCGGACGCATTTATGCGTATCTCGAAGGGCCCGGCTTAACCACCGCGAACAATACAAGCCTCCTCGAACACAAGACGAAACTGTGGGAACGGATGCCGCTGCCAGAAAGATCGGCCTTCGAGAAAAGTTTCAATAGGGTCGCCAGTCGATTTGGCGAGCTGACCCACACGAAAGATCAAACCCAAGCCGACGAAAAGGCCGAACAAGAACGGCAGCGGGCAACCGCGCGGGCCGACCTCTTGGCGGAAAAATCGGAAGCCGAAAAGGACCTCGACGGCTTGGATGCCAAAGCCGAGAAGATGCGCGCCGATCTGGCCCAACAAACTTCGGACCTCGATGCGCAAATCGCCCCTTTGAACACGCAACTCTCGCAGTTGGCGTCCAAAGCCGCCGCGCTCGAAGGCGAGCTCGCCGTGCTGCAAAACAACGTCGCCGGTCTGCTCAATCAGGCTGCGTTCAGCAAGGACCCTGGCGAAGGGTCCGCGCTGCGCGCCGAGGCCCTCCGTCAGGACGTGCTGGCCGCCCGCGACGACGCCGATCTGCGGGCCGTTCAATTGCAAGCGGCCGACTTGACCGCGCGCCGCCTCCTGCTCGTTTCTCGCCGGCAAACGGCGCAGAATCGAGCCCAGTCCGCGCTCGATAATCTGGACAATCAGGAGGCGCCCTTGCGGGCGACCTTGAAGCGGGTCGCGATCGAGGAGCAAAAACTAAATAAGCCGATCCGCGCCAGCACGACCCGTGTCACGGCGATGTCCAACGTGCTGGAGGCCCTCTCCACCTATGCGGCGCTGCCGGTCGAAGAGGAAAAACAGCGATTGCTCGATTCGCTGGAATTTGCTATGCCCTAAACCCCTTGATCACAAGGAGTTTCAGCCGATTTGAAGCCCCCGGAAGGGCGGCCTAGCCAGAAGTACGGAGCCGGAGAGTGACCGCAGCTTTTCGGATTTGTTTGGCAAAATCAAAAAAAATTTGCAAATCATTGCCCCTTTGCTTGACACTCCCCCCCGTAAGGGTGTTACTATCGTCCTAATTGCTAAGCCACCCAAGCGATCCGGTCGAAAAGCTGCGTGCGGAGAATCGCCAATGAGTCACAACGAACGTAATCAGCCTAACCTCCCGCCGGTGGCGGTCGATGGCCGGGCAAACTCGTCCGGCGATGCTCGTCCCGCGTTTGCGCCTTTCGCGACGAGTATTTGCCGTCGGAACTCCTCGCTCGTATCGAATGGCTTGTCTGCCAATCCTCTCTTTGTGAAGCGCACGCGCCGGAACTCGCGCGTGAGATCGTCGGGGTCCCGTTTTTCTTGGCCCCAGCTAGAATCCGCGCACCCGTGCGCTCGGTATTTAGAATCCGCGCACTCGTGCGCTCGGTCGATTTGATCTGAATTTTTTTAGGGCAATTGAGAATAGAAAGGTCTGCTCATGAGTGCAAACAACTTTGGATTCACCCACTTCGCGCGCCGTTTGCTGGCGGTCGCCGCTTTGATCGCGGCATTCGTATTCGGCAGTTTGGCGAACGAGCGCGCCGCGAGCGCCTCGACCATTCGGATCGACTTTACGAATCTCAATCTGCTGTACGACGGGACCAACCTGTACGACTTCACCAATCCGAACACGACCCGCTCCGGCAGCACGGCGGATGCTTCTTCCTTGGCCTCGATGAATTTCTTCCTCGATGGCAATCTGGTCGGAACGCAATCGGTCCCGGACATTTTCGCCGACGTGTTCTTCAAGAACGTCCTGAATATACCGACCACGCCGATTCCGGTGACAGTCACCAGCGGCGGCAACGGCAATGCGTTCGGCATCGACCTGCTCTCGACGGCCGGAACCGAGTTGGCCTTGAACTTGGGCTCCGTCAACGTGACCTACGCGTCCCCGGCGCCAGGCATCAACATCACTTTTGATAGCGGCTCAGCCAGCAGCTTGTTTAGCCAGAATCTGCCGTTTGGGCTGGTAGCCGATCCGAGCCAGCCGATCGTCTTCTCGTTTTCCAGCACCTCGCTGAGCAATGTGACCTCGCTCGCTGGTTTTCTCACCGGCTTCAGCTCGTCCGGGACAGGCACCATCACCATGACCGCGTTGCCTGAACCTGGGTCGTACGCATTGGCGCTGGGGGGGCTGCTGGCGCTGGCGGTGATTGCGACGCGCAAGGCGAAGGCCCGTCCGGCAATCGTCTGAGTCGCGATCGCGGCGCCGGCCAAATCCAAACCAGCTCGGAAGATCCGACTTGCCTCGACGGGCTGCGCCGCGAAGTCCGGCGTCTGACGGCATAAAAACGCGCGATCCGCGGGAGCCAAAGCGCTCTTTGAGGAATGGCCGCTTCCTGCGAAAATGCTTGCCGCTACGGAACTGGATTTCGTTTAAGCAGAGCAGGCCCTCGCCATGCGTGGAAAGCAGGTCGCCGATTTTTCGGTCTATGTGGTTGTCCGGCTGTTCGTCTGCTTCGTTCAGGCGGTGCCGCTGGAGACCTGTCATCGAGTTTGCCGCTGGTTGGCGCGCTTCGCCACCGACGTGGTAAAAATGCGGCGGAGCGTCATCGAAGAGAATCTCCGGCACGCCTTTCCCGACTTGACCGACCGCGAACGGCGCAAGTTGACGATGCGGATGTGGGAGCATCTGTTTTTGATGGTGGTCGAGATCGCGCATACGCCGCGCAAAATCCATGACACCAACTGGCGGCACTACTTTCATTTCAAGAACGGCGCGAAAGCGAGCGAGCTGTTCTTTGACGGCCGCCCGGCCGTGATCATCTCCGGCCACTATGGCAACTTCGAGCTCGGCGCCCATCTGTTCGGCATCTTCAACTTTCAAACCTGGTCGATCGCCCGCGATTTGGACAATCCCTACTTGCACCGCTGGGTCAACCAATTCCGGAGTTCCAAGGGCCAATTCATCTTGCCCAAGGAAGGGAGCGCCGAGACGGCCAATCGGGTGCTCGAGTCCGGCGGAACGCTGTCGTTGCTGGTCGATCAATATGCCGGGCCGAAAGGCTGCTGGGTCGAGTTCTTTGGCCGGCCGGCCAGCACGCACAAGGCGATCGCACTGTTCTCGCTCGCCCATCAAGCGCCGCTGGGCGTGATGTACGCGCGGCGGCTGGGCAAGCCGCTCTATTATGAAATGGGGGTTGAGGCGGTGGCTGATCCGCGCGATCCGAATTCCCCCGCCAACGTCCGCGAACTGACCCAGTGGTACTCGGCCAAGCTCGAGGAGATCATTCGCCGCGCGCCGGAGCAATACTGGTGGGTCCATCGCCGCTGGAAGGACCAGCATCTCGCGCCCCAGGCGCGGAAACGCGTGGCATAGCGGCTTCCTAAAGCATGCCTCAGGCTCAACAGCCTACGGCAGCGCCCGGATGTGGCAACCAGTCGCGCGCCGCCGACGGGAGGCGGTTCAGTCGCCGCTGTGTTGCGTCGCGGCGGCCTCGCTTTGGCGGTTCGGTTTGACTTTGGCCCCCTCGGTCAAGCTCGTCTCGGGGGCGAGGATGACCTCGTCGCCCGGCTGGACCCCTTTGTCGATTTGCACGTAGTCGTCGTTCATCAAGCCGACCGAGACGGTCAGCAGCCGCGCTCGCCCCCCTTGCACGGCGAAGAGTTGCCACTCGCCGGCGGCCCCTTTGAATAGCGCCGACCGCGGAATCACGTTCGCCTGCGGTTGTTCGGCGGTGAAGATGCGGACGCGGACGCGGTAATCGACCCCCAGAGCGCGCTCTTTGCGCAGCCGCGCGAGGTCGGCCGGGTTGAACTGCAAAACCACCTTGACTCGTTGCTGCTCCACCCCGAGCGAACTGACTTTCGTGAACCCGGCCGGATAAATCGTCGTGACGTGGGCGGTGACCGGCTGCGGTCCGATCGCCGGGCCATAGATCTCGGCCTCGTCGCCGCGCTTCACATTGACCACGTCTTGGCTGAGGATATCGGCTTCGACTTCGAGTTCGTCCAGCCGCCCCAGTTTTAGCAGCGTGGCGCCGGCGGACAACTGCCGCTCGTTGTTGACGGCGCGTTCCAAGACGACGCCGTCGATCGGGCTTTTCATCTCGCCGCGCTCGCGATTCTTGTCGATCTGCTGGCGATTGATGTCGGCTTCGGCCCACTGTTTTTCGAGCACATTGTGAGCCAGCGCCTTGCGATCGATGTATTCAGTGATAGCGGTGGGCAACAGCGCGGTGGCCGCTTGCAACGACTCGAGCGCCCGCAGCACGAGTACGTCCTGCTCGTGATCGACGCGGGCGGAAACCTGGTTGACGCGCGCCTGGTCGAGTTCCTCGGGCGTGGCGGCCTGCTTGGCGCGGAGGTCTTCAATGCGGGACAGATTGCGATCGGCAAAGTCGAGCCGCGCCTTGCCTGCCTCGACCCGGGCTCGGGCGGCCTCGACCGTATGATTCATCGACTCGACATAGCTGAGCGACTGCTTCAGGCCCGTCTTCTCGACCGTTGCGTCGTCGTTCTCCTTGATGGACGCCTCGAGCCGCTGGACCGCCTCGTTGGCCGCCTGCCAGGTCAGTTCCATGTCGTGCGGCACGACGCGGGCGACCACCTCGTCCTTTTTGACCGGCATTCCCTCGGACAAGCCGATGGCTTCGATCCGCCCTTCGAAGGGCATCGTGATCAGGTAGGTTTGCGGGAGCCGGGTCTTGCCGCGCTCGTCGACAAACTCGCGAATCGGGGCGAGCCGGACAACGGCCGTTTCCACGGGAGTGCCCGAGGCCGAAACCGAAATTACGACGCCCAAGCCAAGCAGCGCGGCGACCAGCAGCAGCACAATCATCCAAGTACGCATGCGAACATCTCCTCCGAGATCATGATAATCGAACCGGCGGTTGAAAAAGGTCGTCCGCCTATTTTTTTCCGGCCCGTGCGGCGTTCGCCGCGCGTGGTTTTCCTGGGAACGGCAATCAACGCTCGCGTCGAACCAATCCGCCGGGTGAACCCTTCAACCGACCGCTATTCCTTAACTTGCAAGGCCTCGAGCCAATCGAATTTCGAAATCTCGCGCTGCACCACCACGTGTGACAAGAGCCCGAATACCGCGGCCAGCGAAAACGTGGCGATAAACACAATCGGCGGGGTCACGACCGGAAACCGGAACATATCGGTGTTGTAAATATGGGCGATCCAGTGGCACAGACCGTAGCCCAGCGGCAGCCCGAGCGTCGTGCCAAGCGCCGTGACGACCATGCTCTCGCGGAGAAAGAGGCCGCCGATTTCAAACGGGCCGTAGCCGAGGACTCGCAGCGTGGCCACCTCGCGGCGGCGCTCGGCCAAGCCGATCAGCGACGTGTTGAGCAAGCTCGAAAAGAAAATGACGCCGGCAAAAATGGTGATTAAGCCGATGAAAATGCGCTGCATGTTGACCAGCGTGTCGGTCAAATTTTGGAGCATGTCCTGGCGTGAGTTAACGGCTTGCAAGGCCGGCATCTGTTTGAGTTCTTGAAAGAGCGCGAACCGATCATGGTTCCGCCAATTCACCTTGAGCTGCACGCCGGTAATCGCCTCTTCCTCGCCGATCAAATGGCTTAAATAAGCCAGGTCCGTGTAGACCCCAAGGCCGATGTAGCTGTCCGAAATCTCGGCAACTTGCAATGTCACCGGCTGGCGCAATCCTTTGATCGGGGTCATGACGAACGAGTCGCCGGCGCGCAGTTGGAGCAACTCGGCCAGCTTGCGCGTCATCGCGACGCCGGCCGCTGGAATCCGCAGCGGTTCCGCGCGAGCGTTGCGCGGGACGGTCAGCTTGGCGCCGCGAACCAAGCCGGTCACGACCCCTTTGCGATGATAGAGGCCATGCTCGAAGTCGCAAGCGACATCGAGGGTCGGCTCGGCGAAATTCACCCCCGGCAGCCGCCGCGCTTCTTCGAGCACCTCGCGGCCGCGCTCTTTTTCGAGCGCCAAGTCAATGTCGCTTCGCTGAACGAGCGTGAACTGAAACTCGATGAGATAGCCGGTCGCGTTGTAGAGAATGAAGCCCGTCACCATCAGCCCG
>DASRSE010000248.1:0-8267 GCA_035656655.1 Pirellulales bacterium | reverse complement strand
GCCCGTTCCGCGGCCGCCGCAACCGATCAGCCCGACCTTGAGCGTGTCGTCTGCGCCGGCATGCGCCGAGCGGGTGCTCAGGCTGCCCAACAAGGCGGCTCCCGCTGCCAGCGAGGTGGTTCCAAGGAATTGGCGACGGTTCGTAGCGCTAGTCGGCGTCATGCGGTTCTCCAGAGGGCGGGTGAGTGGGAGGGCCAAGGCGGGCCTGGGCGGGGATCGACGCGGAAACATGCCGGCCGAGGCGGGCTGCGGCTTATTATAACTCTTGCCACGCCTGAAAGCACGCCGCTTAACCGTCGCTGGAAAAGCCCTGGTGCGTTTTTCAACCTCGCCCGTGTCTGGGCAGAGCTCCGCATGGCTCGCAAAATTGCGCCCGCCGGCGTCCTTTTGGCAGCGCAGCCGTGCGCGGACGGAGCCGGTGAAATCGTTCCAGAGGCTGCCAAGGGGGTGAACCTTGAGGCGGGCGGCCGCCCGGCAGTGAAACCAGCGCGGCGTGGATTCTTTCTCCGGCCGCGGTCGATTAAAATCGCAGGCAAAGTTCTTTTTACGAGCTGTTTTTACGAGCTGTTTTTACTCCGGCTGAGTTTCCATGGAAATTATCATCAGCGAGACCAAGGCCGAATTGGGCCGCCAAGCGGCGGAGGCGGCCGCTGCGGCCTTGCGCGGGGCCATCTCGGCTCGCGGCGAAGCAAACCTGATCGTGGCGACCGGCGCTTCGCAATTTGAGATGTTGGCGGAACTGGTCCAAGCGCCGAAAGTCGATTGGGGCGTGGTGACGGCGTTTCATTTGGACGAGTATGTCGGGATGCCGGCCACGCATCCCGCCTCGTTTCGCCGCTATTTGCGCGAGCGATTCGTGGATCGGCTGCCGCAACCGCTGGCGGCGTTTTACGCGATTGACGCGGAAACCGACCCTCCCCTCGCATGCGCCGAGCTAGGAGCAGTGCTGGTCCAGCATCCGATCGACGTAGCGCTGATTGGCATCGGCGAAAATGGGCATCTCGCGTTCAACGACCCGCCAGCCGATTTCGTCACGGAATTGCCCTATTTGGTTGTCGCCTTGGACGAAGCGTGCCGCCGTCAGCAGTTAAACGAAGGCTGGTTTTCGACGTTGGCGGAGGTGCCGAAGGAGGCGGTTTCGATGTCCATTCGGCAGATTCTCAAGTCGCGGGAGCTGGTCGTGACCGTCCCTGACCGGCGCAAGGCCGCGGCGGTCAAAAACACGGTACAAGGGCCGATAACGCCGGACGTTCCGGCCTCGATCTTGCAAAATCATCCGCATTGCCGGCTGTTCTTGGATCGCGAATCCGCATCGTTGCTGGGACTCTAAGTGGGGGGAGAAACGCGGCGCGGGTTTCCGCGACCATTTTGCGGGTTCGCGCAAAGGCAATTTTAGGTAGACTAAAAAACGGCAAAAAAGAGCGACTGTTCGTCGTCCCACCTCCGGCACGAGCCGCGGATTTCTTCGCTCCCGCTCCGAGCGAATTAAATCTCTCCTTCCGCCTGAACGAAGTCCTCTGGAATTCAAGCCCCCTGCGCAGTAAGGTTCGCGCCGCGTGAAGACATTTTCGCCTCGGAGAGCATCATCAATGGGTCATCAAGGAGATTTCAATGTTAACCGGCGGCTGGTCTTCATCAGCGCCATGGCCATTCTGATCGGCGCGGTCTGCTCGTTCGTCGCCGTGGGCTTGTTAGCCTTGATTCGGCTGTTTACGAATATCTTTTTCTTTCAAACGATCTCGCTGACGGACCATATTCCGGCTGAAAATACGCTCGGACTGTGGGTGATTTTGGTGCCGGCGGTCGGTGGACTGATTGTCGGCCTGATGGCGCGGTATGGCTCCAATATGATTCGCGGGCATGGGATACCCGAGGCCATGGAGGTCATCCTCTTCGGCCGCAGTCGCGTGCAGCCTAAAGTGGCTGTGTTAAAGCCGTTGTCAGCGGCGATCTCCGTCGGCTCCGGAGGTCCGTTCGGCGCAGAAGGTCCGATCATCATGACCGGCGGCGCGTTCGGCTCGATCATTGCGCAATTGTTTCGGCTCACGTCGGCGGAGCGCAAGACGCTGTTGGTCGCCGGCGCGGCAGGGGGTATGACGGCGACGTATGCGACCCCCTTGGCCTCCATCATGCTGGCCGTGGAATTGCTCCTCTTTGAATGGAAGCCGCGGAGTTTGATCCCGGTTTCGTTGGCCTGCGCGACGGCGGCGGTCGTACGCCCCTTCTTGCTTGGCACCCACGCTCCGCTGATGGTGGTGCATCCGCACGCGGTGCTTGAAATATCGGCTCTGCTGAGTTCGGTCGCGCTGGGCGTCGCGGCCGGGATTGTGTCAATTCTGCTAACGGTCATGATCAGTCAGTCCGAGGACCTGTTTCACCGGCTGCCGATTCATTGGATGTGGTGGCCGACGATTGGCGGTTTGTGCGTCGGCATCGGCGGTTACTTTAGTCCGCGAGCCTTGGGCATTGGCGCCGACATCATTGATGATTTGCTCCACGGGCATTATGTGCCCCAGGCGCTGGTCGGGCTGCTGGCGGTAAAAGCCACGATCTGGGCGCTGTCGTTGGCATCCGGCACGTCGGGCGGCGTGTTGGCGCCGCTGTTCATCATGGGCGGTGCGCTGGGGGCGATGTTGTCGCACATTTTGCCGGGCGGCGACCAAACCTTGTGGCCCTTGGTCGGTATGGCGGCCGTATTGGGGGGGAGCCTGCGCAGCCCGCTGACCGGCATGCTCTTCGCCTTGGAGCTGACCTATGACATGCAGGCCTTGCCGGCGATCTTGATCGCCACGGCCATTTCGTGCGGCATTTCGGTCCTCCTGTTGCGGCGGTCGATGATGACGGAGAAATTCTCGCGCGACGGGCGGCACACGAGCAGCGAATTCGAGGTCGATCCGCTCGAACCGCTCAGCATTGGCGAGGTCATGTCCGCGCCTGTCGTGACCGTGCCAGCCACCATGTCCGTCAAGCAATTGATGCGCGAGTTTTTCCTCGCCACGCACGCGAAACGGCACCAAGGCTATCCGGTCGTCGATCAAGCAGGGCGATTGCTCGGCGTGCTGACACGCTCCAATTTGCTGGAAGACTGGGTCACGGCGCTGCTCGACGAGCCAGGCAGTTCGCGATTCAACAATCCGGATTTCATCATTGCCTACGATCTGTTGCACCGCGAATCGATCACGGCCTATCCGTGGGAATCGTGCCGCTCCATCGCGCTGCGGATGGCGGAATATGGCGTCGGTCGCTTGCCGGTCGTCGATCCGGACGATCCGGGCAAGATCGTGGGCATCGTCACGCGGAGCGATTTGCTCAAAGCGCGGCATAAGCTGGTCGAAGCGGAACTCAAGCAAGAGCGGTTTCTCTCCTTGCCGCGCGGCCGTAAAAACGGCGCGAAGGTCAAGCCGGGCCAGCAAGAGAACGATCCGGATAAGAAGCTGACGCCGACCAGCTAAACGCCGGCTCGAGCGAGGGGTCGCCCGGAGAAGCGCTCTCTTGGCGGCCGAGGCGGCGGCTGGCGAGAGAAATGCTTGAACCGCACGGCGCGGCCAACTAAGCTGCATCTGTCGCGTCGGCTCCGCTCGTTTGCAACCTCTTGCCCCACCGCTCGCCATGTGCTCCTCTCGCTTTGCGATTCACGCTCGCCGTGCTCCGCGCCAAATCTCTGTCGCGGCTGTTGCTTTGCTGGCTGTTTTTGTTCTCGGCGCCGCGGCGCTCGAGCCGCTGCGGGCCCAGGCGCCGGCCGCCGCGGCGGACCCGGCGGAAACGCCTACGGACTGGCTCCGCGCCAATTACACAAAGTACGAATACAAGATCGCGATGCGCGACGGGATCAAGCTCTTCACGGCGGTCTATATTCCTAAAGACGATGCGGTCGCTTATCCAATTCTGCTCTCGCGCACGCCCTATAGCTGCGGACCGTACGGGGTCGATGTGTATCCGCGGCCGCGGAGCATTATGAGCAAGTACATGCGCGAGAAATTTATCTTTGTGTTTCAAGACGTGCGCGGGCGCTATGCTTCGGAGGGAACCTTTGTCCACATGCGGCCGATCAAGCCGCACAAACAGGGCGACCAAGACACCGACGAAAGCACCGACGCTTACGACACGATCGATTGGCTCGTCAAAAATGTGCCGCGCAACAATGGCAAAGTCGGCATGTGGGGCATTTCGTATCCGGGCTTTTATACCGCCGAGGGGATGATCGATTCGCACCCCGCGCTGAAGTGCGCGACGCCGCAAGCGCCAATCAATGATTGGTTTATCGGCGACGACTTTCATCACAATGGGGCGCTCTATCTGCCTCATGCGTTCGGTTGGCTGTCGAGTTTTGGACAGCACGTGGACGATCCCTTGCGGCAGCAACCGCGGCCCTTCGATTTCAAAACGCCCAATGGCTACGAGTTCTATCTCCAGATGGGTCCGCTGCAAAACGCCGACAAGCTGTATTTCCACGGCAAGATCGACTTTTGGGACGACCTGATGACGCATGGAACGTACGACGCCTATTGGCAAGCGCGCAATCTCCGGCCGCATCTGAAGAACATCCACGCGGCGGTCATGACCGTCGGCGGCTGGTACGACGCTGAAGACCTGTTCGGCGCGCTCCATACGTTCAGCTCGGTCGAGGAGTACAATCCGGGCATTAGCAACATGCTCGTCATGGGGCCGTGGGATCATGGCGGCTGGGGGGGCACCGGCGACAAGCTCGGCAACGTCAGCGCATTCTCGAAGACGGGCAATTATTATCGCGAGAATATCGAGCTTCCATTCTTCAAGCATTTTCTGAAAGACGAAGGCAAATTCGATTTGCCGAAGGCCTATGTCTTCGAAGGCGGCACTGACGTCTGGCGCAAATTCGACGCTTGGCCGCCGAAAACGGCGGCAAAAAAGACTCTCTATTTGCAGCCGCGCGGCCGCCTCTCGTTCGACCCGCCGGCGAAAGACGCCAAGCCGTTTGACGAATATGTCAGCGACCCGGCCAAGCCGGTGCCGTTCATCCCGAACATTGCAATCGGCATGACGCGCGAGCACATGCTCGATGACCAGCGGTTTGCGGCCTCGCGCCCGGATGTGTTGGTCTATGAAACCGACGCGCTCGAAGAGGATGTGACGCTCGCCGGGCCGGTCCGTGCCAAGTTACAAGTCTCGACGACTGGCACCGATTCCGATTGGGTGGTGAAGTTGATCGACGTCTATTCGGGCGACTTTCCCAACCCTGATCCCAACCCAAGCGGCGTGCAAATGGGAGGCTTTCAGCAACTCGTGCGCGGCGAATTGATGCGCGGCAAATTTCGCAACAGCTATGAAAAGCCGGAGCCATTTACGCCGGGCAAAGTGACCGCCGTTCACTGGGTTTTGCCCGACGTGTTTCATACGTTTCGTCGCGGGCATCGGATCATGATCCAGGTGCAGAGCAGTTGGTTTCCGCTGGCGGACCGCAATCCGCAAAAATTCTGCGATATTTATCACGCGACCGAAGCCGATTTTCAGAAAGCGACCGAGCGCGTCTATCATGCGCCCGACGCGAGCTCGCAAGTGGAAGTTTCCATATTGCCCCCGGTGTTCGGCGCGCAGCGGGGAAAGTGATTCTCACCGCCGCGCGGCTCGCCGCCTGGACTGCACCGCGCTTCCCGCACCGCGGCGCGCCCTTGCGGTGACGGCGGTCAGCGGCGAGAATTCGCTTGCGCCGCTGGCGGCCACGTTTCTGCTCTCTGCTTCTGGATGCCTCATCATGGTTGATCAACCGCAGGTTATTCTTTCGGGCTTCGCCGACGAAGCCGCGAATCAGCGAACCGCCACCCAGCAATTCGCGGCCTTCGCGGCGTTGGGTCTGCAATACTACACGCTCCGCTTTATTGACGCGGGCGACGGCATCAAAAACGTGATGAAGCTCACGACGAGCGAAATCACGCGTTTGCGCCACCTGCAAGATGAATATGGCCTGAATGTGTCGTCGCTCGGCTCGCCCTTGGGCAAAGTGAAGCTGCTCGATCAGGAAGATGGCACCAAGAACGAATTCGTCCCTTTCAAAAAGTATCTGGCAAAAGACGTCAAGCGCGGCTGTGAGTTGGCCCATGCCTTTGAAGCAAAGCTGATTCGCGGCTTCTCGTTTTATCCGCCGCGCGACTCTGATCCGCGCGACCATTTGGCGCAAGCCGTCGATCAACTCGGCCAGATTGCCGAAACGTGCCACCGCTCGGATTTAACGTACGGAGTCGAGGTCGAGGCGAATCTGGTCGGACAAAACGGCGCGCTGATGGCCGAGATCTTTCGACAAGTCGATCATCCGGCCCTGATGCTCATCTTTGACGCCGGCAATCTCATCAGCCAAGGCTACTCGCAAGCGGAAACGCTCGAGCAGTTTCAGCAAATGCGCGGGGGACTCGGTTGGATTCATATCAAGGACTATCGATCGCCGCGGCCGCTCAAGAAAACAGGTCACGTGAACGAAGCCGCGCTGAAGAACTTTGTGCCGCCGGACCAAGGGGACAGCGCGCACGAACTCATCTTACGCGAACTGCGCGATCTGGTGCCGGCGCTCACCAAAAAACTGAGCAAGCGCGGCATCCCTGGCGTCTTCGTCGACTTGGAGCCGCATCTGAAGGGAGGGGGCCAGTTCGGCGGCTTTTCCGGGCCGGATGGGTTTGGAGTGGCGCTGCGCGGGCTATGCCGTGTGCTGGATTTCGTGGGACTCGACTATCATCTGCGCGATTTTGACGACATCAAAGCGGCGCGCGGCTTTTGAGCTTGCGGTTTTCTGCCCCCCGCCTTGGAATTCGGCATTTGGACTCCATGCTATGCCTCTCGAACGTGTCCTAGAACCAGAGGTGATGGATTCGCCTAACGAAGCGCTCGACTACGACGCGATGAACCACCGCGCGGTGAATCAATCCTTTGTCACCGATTTGCTGGGCGCGGCTGCCGGCCCGTTGGCCGACTACCGCCAACAACTTGAGGCGGGGACGGAAGTCGGCCGCTTTGAAGTCCTCGATCTAGGGACGGGAACGGCGCAGATTCCCATCGAGCTCTGCCGCCAGAACGACGAGGTTTCGGTGCTGGCCTGCGACCTGGCCGCCAGCATGCTCGATTTGGCGATCCGCAACATCGACGTGGCCGGGTTTCGCCAGCGGATTTTGCTTAGCCAGACCGATGCGAAGGAGCTTCCGTACCCGGATGGGCGGTTCGCCATCGTCATGTCCAACAGCATTGTCCATCACATTCCGCAGCCCAGCGTCGCTCTCCGCGAAGCGGTCCGGGTCTTGGCGCCAGGCGGCTTGATTTTCATTCGCGACCTGCTTCGGCCTGGCGACGACGTGACGATTCGGCATCTTGTCGCAACGTACGCCGCCGATGGCAACCAATCGCAGCGCGATTTGTTTGAGGCCTCGCTGCGCGCGGCGCTCAGTCTCGACGAGATTCGCGCGATCGTCGCCGAACTGGGTTGTCCGCCGGAACGAGTCGTCGCGACGAGCGACCGGCATTGGACCTGGTCCGCCCGTACGGGCGGGTTGAGTGCGCGCGAATGACGAAGGAGGGGGGGCGAGATCGCGCGTTGCGGATGGTCGCTGGATTCCCGCCTGCGCGGGAATGACGAGGGAGCGGGCGCGGGCGCGGGGATGGCAATGGGGACGGGATGACGCGGGATGACGAGGCAGGGGCGCGGCCGCGGCGGGCTGCTCAGGCGCGTTCGCTGCTCGAAACGGCTTGATTTTCGTTTCCGCAGTTCGTGGTACGATGAATTCCGCGCCGGCGCGACCGCCCCGCGGTTGCTTGGAAAGGCCGCTGCTGTTCTGAATCGGGCCGTGCGATCTCCGTCTTGATCTTGGTCTTCAAACTGTGAACGATGATGAACGAATCGAATTCCGCGGACCCGGCGTCGGAAGAGCGTGACGCGCCGCTGCACGAGACGGCTGCCACCCGAGCGGCGGGTTCCGAGCAAACGCCGGAGCAGTTGGCGGAAGCGCAGCGCTATGGACGCTGGTCGCTCGCTTTCGACTTGGTCGATACGATCGTCGATCTGGTCTTTTTGTCGCTCATGACGTTTTGGCTCGCCCGGCCAGTCGATCGCTGGTTGCAGACGCTGCCGCTGGCATGGCTGCAAAGCGGAGCGATCCGCTGGGGAGCCATGTTCTTCGTCGTCTACGCCTTGCATCTGCTGGTCTCGTTTCCCGTGTCGTATTTTTCCGGGTATGTCCTCGAACATCGATTTGGGATGAGCCGCTTGACCCTCGGTCAATGGTTGTGGCGGTTTGTGAAGCGCAACTTGC
>DASRSE010000247.1:0-10675 GCA_035656655.1 Pirellulales bacterium | reverse complement strand
CTGAACCCGACGGTCCGTGCGGCTGCGCGACCTCGAGCACGCGATCGACGAGGCTGGTCACCGCGAGCGTGAGGATCGCGTCCATGTGATCCCACAGTTTCCACTCGGCCAGCGCCTTGTCGGGCCGTTGCTTGCGCTGCGGCAGCTTGTCGCGAAAGCGGTCGAGAAAGGGGTTGAAGTCGTCATATTCGATGACATACACGCGGCGGCCGAAATGCTCGCGGTTGTAAGCGTCGAGGTTGCGCGAGATTTGCAGCCGCATCGCCGTTTTGCCGGCCCCTTTTTCGCCGAAGACCAGCGAGGTCGCCGGCTCGGTCGGGTCGCCATAGATTTTGTCCCAAGTCGGGTGATACGTGCTGGCAATACAGTGCTCTTTGAAAACCGGATCGGTCTGCGCGTCCTCGTCCGCAAACGGATTCATCAAAACGCCATGATGTTCAAGAAACTGTTGGGTCTTCATGGCGGCCGCTCAGCGAGATTGGGTGCTTTTTCGACGATCTGCTTGTTATACCACGAGACGTTTTGGCGAGAACACCTGGCACAACCGCGATCTCGGTCACTTCGCCCAAGCGCCGCGAGCGAAATCATTCGTCCGCCAGTTTTGCCGCAGCCGCCGCGTTCCGCCGAGCTTGGCTGAGCGCGCCGCGGACCGGATACCCCATGATTCGCATAGGCTGGCGAAAGATTACATTTTTTTGTAAAGGTCGGCCGCGCAAGGATTGGTTCGCGAACCGGCAAACTCGCGTCTTTTGGGCAAAGAGCGCCGCGAAAACCGCAATTTTTGGCCGCAAACGGTGACCGGCGGCGCAAATTGCGCGTGCGACTGTAGAAGTTAAGCGCGTCGTGCGTTTTCCTATTAGCGACCGGAATGGCCGGCCCAAAATCGTCCCCCAAATCGCGATTGCCGCCGGAGAGTTCAGACCCATGCGGAGCTTGTCCCAATTGACGGTCGGCCCGCAAGGGCTCGCGTTCGATCCGGCGAGCGGCCATTCGTTCGTTCTTAATCCGTCGGGCACGATTCTCCTCCAGGCGCTCCAAGGCGGAAGCGACACGGTGGGCGCCGTCCGCTTGCTGAGCGAGAAGTATGCCTTGCGCAAAGAAGACGCCGAACGAGACGTGACCGATTTTATGAGTTGCTTGCGAACCCTCGGGCTGATCTGAAATCGCGTCGGCTCCGCCGCGATCGAGTTGCCAGCGCGGGCCGGCGTAGTCCCTGGAGCGGGCTCTTGTTCAAGCGGCTTGGTGCAAAACTTATCGATCCAAATCCTATCCGGCCAAAGCAGATCAAGGGAAATGCGATTGGCCAAAACCCAATGAGCCGTTCCATGAATTTCTATCATTCGGGCATTTCCCGGCGAGACGTGTTGCGAGGCGGTTTGGCGGTCGGAGCCAGCGCCCTGTTTGTGCCGGGAGTGTTTGCCGAGCAACTCGCCGATACGCCGCGGCTGACGGAAGGGCCCTTTTATCCGGACAAATTGCCGCTCGACAAAGACAACGATCTGGTGATCGTAAGCAACAGCACGACTCCCGCGGTCGGCGAGATCACGAATCTGTTTGGCCGCGTTACCGATGAGGACGGCCAGCCGCTCAAGGACGCGAACCTTGAAATCTGGCAAGTCGACCACAATGGCGTGTACTTGAACAGCCGCGACAGCGGCCACCGCCAGCGCGACCCCAATTTTCAAGGCTACGGTACGTTCACGACCGCGTCGTCGGGCGAATATCGGTTTCGCACGATCAAACCGGTTCCGTATACCGGCCGGACGGCCCACATTCATCTCCGCGTCAATCTCGGCGGCAGAGAAGCACTGACGACCCAAGTCTTCATTAATGGGCATCCTCAAAACAAATCGGACATGGTTTTGAACGGCATCCGCAACCCGGTCGATCGCGAACTGGTGCTGGTCGACTTTGTGCCGGTCCAAGGTTCGAAGGTCGGCGAATTGAACGCCAACTTTGACATTGTCTTGGGCAAGACTCCTTCGGACCGCCCGGAACGCCAGCGCGGCTAAGGAAACCTTTTCACCAGTTGATTTCGACGTTCTCTCGGCTTGGCAGCGACCGCCGAGTGTGGATTCACGCCTTCCCTTTTGGAAACTCGAACATGCGTAAAACTTTTTGGCTTATCCCGGCGGCGCTGCTCATTTCCGGCCTTTCTTGGCAAGCGGTCGCGCAATCGCCCGCCGCGCGCGAGCGCGGCGCCGCGCCGGCTGGCGCCGCGGAAGCCAGCGCCTCGCCGCTGGTCACGCGAATGATGGCCTTTAACAAAAAGGGGGATGGCAAGCTCACCAAGGATGAAGTCACCGACAAGCGACTCTTGCGGCTCTTCGATCAGGCCGACGCGAACCACGACGGGATCGTCACCAAAGAGGAGTTGACCGCCCTGGCCACGAAGCTGGCCGCCGATCAAGGCGGCGCCGGCGATCGCGGTCCAGGAGATCGCGGGCCAGGAGATCGCGGGCCGGGAGATCGCGGGCCAGGCGAACGGGCTCAAGGAGATCGCGGACCGGGCGAACGCGGTCCCAATGACCGCGGTCCCGGCGGTAGGCGCAATGCGGAGCGCGGACCGGGCGATCGCGGTCCAAATGAACGCGGACCGAATCAGGCCGGTGGGCGCGGACGCGGGCCGGGCGGTCCACCGCAACCGGGCGAACTTCTCAATCCGCGCGAGGCCGAAGAGCTCGATCTCACCGTCGATCAAAAATCGAAACTCGAAGCGATTCAAAAAGAAGCGACCGAAAAAGTCGAGCAACTGTTAACCCCAGAACAACGGACGAAACTGAAGGGACTGCGCGAACGGGGGCCCGGCGCTCCACCATCCGGCGGGCAGGGGATCGGCCAAGGCGGCCGTGGTCCCCAGCCGGCCCCTCCGGCGCGCCCTTCGGAACCGTAATCGCGCCGCTCGTGCTCCGACTCTTTCGTCCTTCATTGACCCTCGCTCGCGCGGGTTGAGATGCGTCGCTCCCGTTCGTGCAGCCTTACGATAGCGACCTGTGAGATTTTGGACCCGGCGGCCGTTTCGCATCCTTGCGGCGGTCCGGCCGGGACGTCGGCCTCGGCGTCAAAGTCGAAGAAAAGCGTCCTGCCCCGCGCGACCGAGCCTTGTGATACGGAGATCGGTAAATGCTTTAGTGGCCGCCTAATTTGCCGTTTGAGGACAACGTGAGCAAAATTCGCGTCGGAGTTTCCGGGATCAATGCGGTGGACAACCCCGGTCCAGGAATCGGCGTCGCGCGCAGCCTCAAGGAAGATCGCGACTTGGACGTGCAGATCATTGGTTTGGCGTACGACGCGCTGGAGCCGGGCATCTATCTTGATTGGGTCGTCGATCGCTCGGTGATGATGCCTTATCCCTCTGGCGGCGGCGAGGGGTTGTTGGCGCGGCTACTCGACGTGCAGCGGTCGCACGGGCTCGACTATGTGATTCCGAATCTCGATTCGGAGTTGCCCTTTTACATTAAGTATGCCGACCAATTGCGGGCCCACGGGATCGAGACGTGCTTGCCGAGCTTGGCGCAGTTTCGCCTCCGCGGCAAAGACAAGCTGCCCGCCCTGGCGGCCGAAATCGGCATTCAACTGCCGCAGACGATCGTGGTCACTGCCCCGTCGATGCTGTCCGACGCGATCGATCGGATCGGGCTGCCCGTGATGGTGAAAGGGTGCTTTTACAAGGCCTTTCGCTGCTACACGAAGCCGGAAGCCGCCGCCCGTTTTCACGAGTTGGTCGCGGAATGGGGCTATCCGGTGATTCTGCAACAGGTCGTCGCCGGCGATGAATTGAACGTTGTCGGGCTGGGGGACGGCGAAGGCAACTCGCTGGGGCTGGTCGGCATCAAAAAAATGTCGATAACGGCCCTAGGTAAAATGTGGACCGGCGTAACGGTGAAAAATGCGCCGATGCTGGCCGCGGCCGAGCGGTTCGTGCGGCAATCGCAATGGCGCGGGCCGTTTGAGCTCGAGTGCATGGCCAGCGGCGACGAGGTCTTTCTGATCGAGATTAACCCGCGCTTTCCGGCTTGGGTCTATCTGGCGACTGGGGTCGGCTTGAATTTGCCGGCGCGGCTGGTGCGTCGCGGCTTGAGCCTGCCGGTGGAGTCGAACCGCGATTATGCGGCCGGCAAGTTGTTCGTCCGCTACAGTTATGATTTGGTGACCGACATGACCGCATTTCAGAACATGCTGGCCCGCGGAGAGAACCCATAGCCGCGGCAGGCCCGTTTCAATTAATTCCGCGTGATGTTGGAAATAGCGCCATCAGCAAACCGAACTGTCCGCCCCCTAATAAGCATTGCAGTGCAAATCGTCTGGCAGCCCGCCGCGACGAAGAGCATGTACGACGAAGCCACAACGATGCCACGACGAAGCAGCCTCCGCCCCCAGAGAGAAAGTCCCCGCGATGGACCGATATGAACCGCCGGTGATTCACAAAGTCGAAGGCGGCTTCACGAACAAGTTTGGCCGCAGTCCTGGCTACAGCCGCAAGGTCCGCCGCGCGATTGATGGCGTGTCGATCGAGGCCTTGGTGGCCGAGCATGGCTCGCCGCTGTTTGTGTTTTCAGAGACCAAGATTCGGCGGCTCTATCGCGATGCCTATCAAGATTTTTCGCGCCGCTATCCCAAAGTCGTGTTCGCCTGGTCATACAAAACGAATTATCTCGGCGCGATCTGTGAAATCATGCATCAGGAGGGGTCGATCGCCGAGGTCGTCTCCGAGATGGAGTATGCGAAAGCGCGAGCCCTGGGCGTGCCAGGACACGACATCATCTTTAATGGCCCCTTGAAATCGTCCGCCGCGCTCGAGGCCGCCGTCCGCGAGGGCGCGATGATCAACATCGACCATCTCGACGAAATCTGCGATCTGGAAGTCATCGCCGAGCGGCTCGGACAAAAAGTGAAGGTCGGCTTGCGGCTGAACTTGGATGCGGGCATCTATCCGCAATGGTCGCGGTTTGGATTCAATCTCGAGTCGGGCCAAGCCCTCGACGCCATCAAGCGGATCGTCAACGGGGGCAAGCTCATCCCTTGCGGACTGCATTGCCACGTCGGGACGTTCGTGCTTGAGCCAGCGGCGTATGCGAAGCAGGTGGAAAAGCTGGCCCGCTTTGGCTACGAAATCGAGGACGGTTTCGGCTTCGCCATGGACTATCTGGATATCGGCGGCGGTTTTCCTTCGCGGAGCCGGCTGAAGGCGAGCTATCTCCCGCCCGATGTCTCGGTCCCTGCGACGGAAGAATTCGCCGAGGCGATTTGCGACGCGCTCTATCGCCAGTTGCGGCCGGGTCACGCGCCCAAGTTGATCCTGGAATCGGGCCGCGCCCTCATCGACGAGGCCGGGTATCTGATCACCACGATCGAAGGGGTCAAACGGCTGGCCGACGGCACCCGCGCCTATGTCGCCGACGCGGGAGTCAACTTGCTCTTTACTAGCTTTTGGTACAAGTACGAAATCGAGCTGGATCGCGAAGTTCCTGGCATCGGCGAAGTCAGCGTGGTGTATGGCCCGCTCTGCATGAATCTGGATGCGATCGACGAAGGCCTGCTGCTGCCGCCGCTGAAGCGCGGAACGCGGCTGATCGTGGCGCCGGTCGGCGCTTACAATGTGACGCAGTGGATGCAATTTATCGCGTATCGCCCGAATGTCGTCCTGATCGGGCCGCAGGGTGAAGTCGACGTGATCCGCGAACGCGAGGACTTGTCGGACATCGTTCGCCGCGAGCGCCTCCCGCAGCGCTTGGCACGATCGAGCGGAGCCGAAACTTGACCGCCGCAGCGCGGCGCGCGGCCCCCGCGGCCCGCGCCTGCTACGAGGAGGGCTTGCCCCGCGCCCTTCCGAGATTCGTTCACCAACCCTGACCGTTGCACTCGCATGCCTGCCGCCTTTCAATCTCGAATCGATGCGATCTTGCGCGGCTGCGCCGCCATCTTCTTCTTATCCGGCGCGCGGAACGGCCTGTGCGTGCTCGCGATTGGGCTGCTCAATCCGCGGATTGCGCTGGGGGGCCTGCTGGCTCTCGGCGGTGCGTATGGGCTCGCGCGGCTGATGCGGATCGAAGCGGCGTTTTTGCAGACCGGCCACGAGCTCTACAATCCGTTCTTGGTCGGTTGCGCGCTGGGCGCGCGGTTTGAACTGGGACCCTTGGCGATTGTGCTGGCCGTCTTGGCCGGCATGATCACGCTCGCGGTCACGTTGCTGGCGGCGCAAGCCATCGTCGTGCGCGGCCGCTTGCCGCTGTTGAGTCTGACGTTTTCGCTCGTCGGCATCCTGTGCTATCTCGTGACCACGCGTTACGCCGCCGCGCTGAGCATTGCCCGCGGCGGGTTGGCGCTGGCCGATGCGACCTGGGGACTGCCCTTGGCGGCCCGCAGTTTTTTTCAAGCCTGCGGGGCAATCGTGTTCACGCCGACGGTAACGAGCGGGCTGTTGCTCGCGCTGCTCGTCTGCGCGTCGTCGCGGATCTTGGGGTTTCTGGCGGTCGCCGGCTTTTTCACGGGGGTCGGAGTGCGGGCGTTGCTGGGGCAGTCGTTCGATACGGCGCTCATTCAGCCGGATAATTTCAATTTTATTTTGATCCCGATGGGGCTGGGCGGCATGTTTTTGATTCCTTCGCTGCGGAGCGCCTTGTTGGCGCTGGCGGCGACGGCAGTGGCGCCGTTTGTTCTCGATCTGTTCGCGGCGCTGCTGAACCCGCTCGGGGTGCCGAGCTATACGTTGCCGTTTTGCACGCTGGTGATCGGCATGTTGCTGCTGTTGCGGCTGGCGCGGTTTCCGGACCTGACCGTGGCGCTGGGCCGCACGCCAGAAGAGATTTTGGAAAACGCGACCGTGGCGCGGCTGCGCTATCCCGGCACGTTGCGGACCTTGTTTTTGCCGTTTGCCGGCCGCTGGACGGTCTGGCAAGGGTTTGAGGGCCGGTGGACCCACCAAGGAATTTGGCGGCACGCGTACGATTTTGTGATTACGGACGAAGAGGGCCGCACCCATCGCGGCTGCGGGAGCCAATTGACCGATTATTATTGCTATCGGATGCCGGTCTTGTCGCCGATTCGCGGACGCGTGGTGCGGGTCGCCGATCGCGCGCCCGACAACCCGGTCGGCGCGGTGGGAGGCGGCAATTGGGGCAATTATGTGGTGCTCGAAGATCCGCGCGGCTTCTTTGTCGAGATCTCGCATTTCAGCGCGCAATCAATTCGCGTGCAAGAGGGAGAGTGGGTCGAACGCGGCATGCCGCTGGGGTTGTGCGGCAACTCCGGCAACTCGCCGCAGCCGCATCTCCACATTCAGGTGCAAGCGAGCGACCAGATCGGCGCGGCGACGCTGCCCTTCAGTTTTGCGAGCTATCAGCACGCGAGCGAGTTTCACGCGAACGATTTACCGCCCGAAGGAGCGGTGGTCGAACCGGCCTATCCGGACCGCGCGCTGGAGGAGGCGACCAATTTTGTCCTCGATGAAACCTTGACGTATGACGTCTTTCGCCAAGGGCGACCTGTCGATCAGCTCGCGCTGAAAACGAAACTGGCTCCGGACGGGACCTACTATTTTGAAACGGCTCAGGGCCGGCTCTATTTCGGCAAGGCCGACGGCACGTTTTATGTTTATCGGGTGGAAGGCGACGACGCTGATCTGCGGCGGCTCGCGCTGGCGGCGCCGCGCTGGCCGCTGTTCCAGCGACCCGGCTTGTCGTGGATCGATTTTGCCCCGGCGACGCTCGTCCTGGGAGGGCTGGTTCGATTCGCGGCGCGGCTCGGCGCGCTAGTCCGCCCGGCGCTCGGTACGGTCAAGATTAGAAGCGAATATGTCGGTTACCTAAAGATGCGGACGACGGCGGTCTCGCCCTGGCTGCGAACGCCGCGGGTTGCGCACGTTGAACTCGACCCGAAGTGCTTTCTCGCGTCGGTTCGGTCGGGCGATTGGGAGCTGCGCCGCGCGCCGATGCCGCAAGCAGGCCCGTTTGTGCCCCTCTGCCGCGGGCCGCGGCGCGCCGAACTTTGGACGAGCGCGCTGGCCGCGACCCTGCTGTTTTTGGCTTCGGTCGCGGCGGTGGTGGCGGCGGACCGGCTCGCGACCGGCGAGTCTGAAATCCGCGCGGCGATTCAACAATCGGTCCAGAGCGAGCAAGCGAACCAATATGCGGCGGCCATCGAGGCTTTGACGAAGGCTTATCCAGGGCACGCGAATCATTATCTGCTGAATCTGCGCCTCGGTTGGCTCTCGTACCTGGCGGCGAATTATCCGGATGCCGAAAAATATTATCAAACGGCCATGCAGATCGCGCCGAAATCGGTCGAAGCGGCGCTGGGCAACTCGCTCGCCTTGACCGCGGCCGGCAAATGGGCCGCTGCCGAGGGGGCTGCGCATAAGGTTTTGGCGCTCGATAGCAATAATTTCTATGGCAAGCTGCGGCTGGCGATCGCCCTGCGGATGCAGAAGAAGGATCGCGAGGCAGCGGAGGCAATTGCTCCGCTGCTGGCGGCCTATCCCAGCAATGCGTCGGTCGTTTATGAAGTTGAGTTGCTGAAAACGACCGACGAGCCTGCCGCCCAAGCCCTGAAATTCGCGGAGACCTTCGACGCGAAAACCAACGAAGCTTGGCAAGCTTCGCTGCAAGCGGAGAAAGAGGGTCGTTATGCGGAGGCGGCGAAGGCTCTGAGCGACTCGTATAAAGCCCATTCCAAGAGCTATTTGCTGAACGCGCGGCTCGGTTGGCTCGCGCTCGCGGCCGGCGACGCACGCTCCGCCGAGCCCTATTATGAGCTAGCAACCCGGATCGCCCCCGCCGCGCTGGAGGCCAAACTGGGCCACATCTCGACCCTGCTCGTGTTGTATCGATATCCGGAGGCGGCGACCTTGGCTGCGCAAGTCGTTCGCGCCGACCCGAATAATTACTACGGCAATTTTTGGCACGCCTTTGCGCTGCGCTGGTCCGGCAAGGGCAAGACCGTCGAGCCGATCCTGGAAAAACTGACCGCCGCGTACCCGTCCGATGTGAATACTTTGGCCGAGTTGGCGATTGCACGGGCAGCGCAACCGCAGCGCAAAGCGGCGGCGCGCGAGTTGTTTCAGGAAATAATCGCGCTCGATCCGAAAAACACGTACGCCCAACAGCAACTGATATTGTTGCAATAAGCCTTCGCCGCCAGCGCCGCCGGTCATTCATGGCTGGCCGGACGCGGCTGGTCAGAAGCGACGCGGCGCAGAAAGCCTTGGCTGGCATGAGACGCTTTTTAACCCGAGAAACCGTCGGTCGCCTGGCGGACCGCGAGCGCCACTTGCTGGGGGCGCTCGAGTTGGCGCTCCAGCGGCGAAGTTGGCACGCCGGCGAATTGCGCGAGTTTCAGACGTGCACGCTCCAAGCCTTGCTCACGTATGCGTACGAGCGCGTGCCCTTCTATCGAGCGAAGTATCAAGCGGCCGGTTTTACACCGGCGCAGTTTCAGCGGTGGGACGATCTGCTCCTGATTCCGCGGGTGACGAAGGCCGAACTTCGCGCGGCGCCGCTGGCGGACTTGAAAAGCAGCGATGATCCGGCCCCCTGCCGGCTGCTGGCCTCGTCCGGTTCGACTGGGATCTCGGGCCGGCTCTTTCTCGACGAGTCCGCACTGACGTTTTATGCGGCCCAAAATCTGCTCTTGTATTACGATTGGTGCCAAGGCCGACCCTATTCCGAGGTGCTCTACTTCATCGATCTATCGCCCGACGCGATCGACTACGCCTTTGCCGATCAACTGCGAACGACCGTCGCGGTCGAGCGGTTAGTTGACGCAGCCCTGCCGGCGGCAGTCCATTGCGAGCAAATCCGCCGCCTGAAGCCGGAGTTTATCTCGTCGTATCCCTCGACGATGCGCAACATTGCCTTGACGTTCGCGCAAGAGAACCATATCGCGACCGCGGTGCGGCTGTTGCATCTCACATCCGAAATGTTCGACGCGGCAACCGCCGCGCTGCTGCGCCGCGTTTTTCCGCAAGCCAAAATTGTCGAAACCTACACCTCGACCGAATTTGGCCTGCTCGCCGCACGCTGCGCGGCAGGGCGGTGGCATTGGAACGAGGCGGCCGCGGTTGGTGAAGTCGTCGACGAGGCGGGCTGCCCGACCGCCCAGACCGGCGAACTGGTCGTCACCAACCTCATGAATTGGGCGACTCCGTTGATTCGCTATCAGGGGCTCGGCGATTACGGCTGCTGGGGCGCTGCGGATTGCGGTTGCGGCGCAAGCCGGCGGAGCCTCGAGCGTCTGGAGGGGCGCGTCGCGGAAACCTTGTTTCGCGACGATGGCACGCCGCTGACTCCTTATGCCCTGACCAATCGGTTGGAAGAAACGCCCGGCCTGCGCCAATTTCAAGTGATTCAGCACGATACGGCGCGACTCGAGTTGCAAGTCGTGCGTGATCCGGCCGCCGGAATCTCCGCCAGCGCGCTCCGCGCTGCTCTCGAGGCGGCATGCATGCAGGTGCTGGGGCGCGGCATCGTTTGCTCGGTCTGCCTGGTTGATACGATCGCCGCTCGGCAAGGGTCGCATAAAACGCCGCTGGTCGTCTCGCCTTGGAATAAACGAGGCGGTTTGGCATGATGCGCGCCGCGGCCCTATTTCTGGCGACGATCCTCCGCGGCTATGGCCAGTTGTTCCTCTGCAATTCACCCGTCTCTGGCGCGATCTTTCTGTTCGGGATGATGCTTGC
>DASRSE010000246.1:0-15869 GCA_035656655.1 Pirellulales bacterium | reverse complement strand
CTTGAACATCGGACGAATCTCCTAGTCGGCGGTGCTGGATTTTTAAGGGTGAGGTTCTAAAAGCTGCCGTTTTCTTTCAGAGTCACTTGTCGTATTCGACACTTAACTCAGCGAGAAACGCGCCCGTTTGTTACCGCCGCCCGCGAAGAAGGGCAACGAAGAACAGAAAAAGCCGGTACGGCCGGCCTTTACAGCCCCAGTTCGGCTTTGACCGCGGCAAATTGCTCGATGGCGAATTCCAGGTCGGGCCGCGTATGGGCGGCGGAAATCTGCACGCGGATGCGGGCTTTTCCTTGCGGCACCACCGGATACGAAAAGCCGACGACATAGATTCCGCGAGCCAAGAGCAGCTCGGCCATGCGGCCGGCCAGCGCCGCGTCGCCGAGCATGATCGGGACGATCGGATGTTCGCCGGGCACAATCTTAAAGCCGGCGGCGGTCATCCGCGCGCGAAAGAATTGGGTATGGTCCGCCAACCGATCGCGCAGCTCAGTCGAGCGCTCGAGCAGTTCAATCGCTTTGAGCGAGGCGCCGACGATCACCGGCGCGACCGAGTTCGAGAACAAGTAAGGGCGCGAGCGCTGCCGCAGGAGCTCGATCAGTTCGCGGCGGCCCGCCGTGTATCCGCCGCTGGCGCCGCCGAGCGCCTTGCCTAAGGTGCCGGTCAAAAGATCGATGCGACCGAGCACGCCGCCATGCTCGTGCGTTCCGCGGCCGCGCGCGCCGAGGACCCCGACCGAATGCGAATCATCCACCATCACCAGGGCCCGATGCTTGTCGGCCAAGTCGCAGATCCCGGCGAGATTCGCGATGATGCCGTCCATCGAAAACACGCCGTCGGTCGCGATCAGGCGAAACCGCGCCCCCTGGGCTTCAACCAACTTGGCTTCGAGATCGGCCAGATCGTTGTTCCGATAGCGGAAGCGCTGCGCCTTGCACAGCCGCACGCCATCAATGATCGAGGCGTGGTTCAATTCGTCGGAGATGATTGCGTCTTCGGCCGTGAGGAGGGTCTCGAAAAGACCTCCATTCGCATCGAAACACGAAGAGTAAAGAATGGCATCATCGACTTCAAGAAACCGCGCAAGGGCGGCTTCCAATTGTTTGTGCGGCGCCTGGGTGCCGCAAATAAACCGGACCGAAGCCAGTCCGTAGCCCCAATCCTGAATGGCGCGCTGCGCCGCGGCGACGACCTCTGGATGGTTGGCCAAGCCGAGATAGTTATTGGCGCACAGATTCAAAACCTCGCGGCCGGCGGCCACGTTGACATGGGCATTTTGCGGCGAGGTCAGCACGCGCTCGCCCTTATACAAACCGGCGGCGCGAATCTCGCTTAATTGTTGAGCGACCGTTTGCTGCAAAGTGGCGGCCATGAATTCCTCGCAGAAAAAAGTGCGAACCACCGTCTGTTTTTGCGCCGCGCGGCCCGTCGTTCGCCGCGGCGCCCGGCCTCAACCCTCGGCCCAAACCAGATTCACTTTGCCGCAGTTGCCGCTCAGCATCGCGTCAAAGCCTTGCTGGAAATCTTGATAGCCAAAGCGGTGCGTCACGATCGGGCTAATGTCCAGGCCCGACTGCAACATCACGGTCATTTTGTACCACGTTTCGTACATCTCGCGGCCGTAGATTCCTTTGATCGTCAGCATGTTGAAAATGACCGTGTTCCAATCGATGGCAATTTCCTTTTCGGGAATCCCCAGCAAGGCGATTTTGCCGCCATGGCACATATTCGCCAGCAGGTCGCGAAACGCGGCGCTATTGCCCGACACCTCGAGCCCCACGTCGAAGCCTTCTTTCAAGCCGAGCTTTTTTTGCACGTCGGCGACCGATTCTTGCCGCACATCCACGGCCAAGGTCGCGCCCAGCTTGCGAGCCAGCTCAAGCCGCCACGGATTCACATCCGTAATGACCACGTTGCGAGCGCCGGCATGATGGACCACCGCGGCGCACATGATGCCGATGGGCCCGGCGCCGGTGATCAGCACGTCTTCGCCCAGCACGTCAAAGGACAAGGCCGTATGGACCGCGTTTCCAAAGGGATCGAAGATCGCCTGCACGTCGCGCGGAATATGCGGATCGTGAACCCACACATTCGACATCGGCAGCGAGAGATACTCGGCGAACGCGCCCGGCCGATTGACGCCGACTCCTTGCGTGTCTTTGCAGAGATGGCGCCGCCCGGCCAGACAGTTGCGGCACCGTCCGCAGACAACGTGCCCTTCGCCGCTGACGATTTCGCCCGGATGAAAATCCTTCACGTTCGCGCCCACCTCGACGATCCGCCCGACGAACTCGTGGCCGACCACCATGGGGACCGGAATCGTCTTTTGCGCCCAAGCGTCCCATTTGTAAATGTGCAAATCGGTGCCGCAGATGCCCGTCCGCAGGATTTGAATCAGCACGTCGTTGATCCCAATCGTCGGACGCGGAACCTCTTCCAGCCACAAGCCGGGCTCGCGTTTCTTCTTGACTAGCGCTTGCATGGTCTCAGGCATGATGGGCAGACTCGTCGGGCGGGTTGAACTTCGCTGGAAAAAGGGCTCGGCAAACCGGTCAAAGGGCGATTGACTGCCGCGGTCTCAAGACTTGGCGGCCGTGGCAACTGGCTGTCACGAGAACTCCGGGCGACAAAAAACAGGGCCGCGTCGCGACCGCAGGTGCACTCATAATAGCAAATCGGAGCGGTTGGATAAGCACCCGAGCGACCACGGCGCCAGACGGAAGCGACCGCCGGCGGAGCTGGTGCAGCGCCGGCGGCCACGGTCCGCGCGACCGGCAGCATGGCGACGGCACCGCTGGCGAGCCGCGCAGGCAAGGGTTATGATGGAGCCCGCCCGGATCGCTCAACTTTTCCCCAGAATGCACTTAGTCCACCCTGCAAGGAGCCGTTCTTATGCTGCGTACGCTGGTCCACCAATTGACAAGTTCGCGGTCGCTTCAGATGGTTGTAGGATTGCTTGGCAGTTTTGCCGTCGCGTTCGTGACGGTGCGGACGTTCGCTCCGGTGCCGGTCCAGGCCACGGCAACGCAAGGCCAAGAAAGCTTTGCGATTGCGACGGGCGAAGTCGACGACAATGTCGAGGCGCTCTATTTCTTGGACTTTTTGACCGGCCAGTTGAAGGCGGCGGTACTCAATCCGCGCAATGGAAAATTCACCGCCTTTTATACTTACGACCGGGTCTTTGAAGATCTCGGGATCAACCTCAAGGAAATCAAGAATCCGAAGTTCTTGATGGTGACGGGCGTGACCGACATGCGCCGCGGGTCCGGGGTAAACAAGCTCGGCAAGGGGGTCATCTACATCACCGAACTGACCAGCGGCAAGATCGGCGCGTATTCCATTCCGTTCAATCCGACCATGTTTGCCGCGCTTAAAACCATCAATGACCACCTGATTCCACTCGATGCGGTCCCCTCGCGAACGGTCGCCGTTCGGCCGGGCGGTTGAGGACCGCCGCAAGGCGCGTCGGGGGCCGGTTGGTTATTTGTCTCGCCACTTGAAGTTGCCTATAAATTCAATGGAAGTGTATGTGAACGGTGCGCCGCGCGATGTCGCCGCGGGCGTCTTGCTCGGCCGCCTGCTACAAGAATTGCAACTGAAAACGCGGCATTTCGCGGTCGAAGTTAATCTGCAATTGGTTCCGCGCGAGAAGCATCCTGATTTTGCCTTGCAACCGGGAGACAAAATCGAGATCGTCTCGCTCGTGGGAGGCGGATAAGGACGCGGAAACCGTTCGCGGTCGGTGTGCGGCCGCGATTCCGCGGGATTGGCTGCCTCGTCGGCCGCATTCCCAAAACCCGACTTGGTGCTTGTCTTTTCTGGGAGAATTCGCGTGGCCCTCGGTGTGGAAACGGAAGATCAACTCAAAATCGGACCGCACGTGCTGGCCAGTCGGCTGATTGTCGGCACCGGCAAATACGCCAGTTACGAACTGATGTCGCGGGCGCTGGATTTATCCGGCTGCGAATGCATTACGGTGGCGGTGCGACGCGAGCGGCTGATCGATGCGCAAGGCAACAACATCCTCGACTTTATCGACACGAGCAAGTACATCTTGCTGCCCAATACGGCCGGCTGCTTCTCGGCCGACGATGCGGTCCGCGTCGCTCGGCTGGGTCGTGAGATTCTGCGGAGCATGGAGAATCCAGGGGCCGACTGGGTGAAAATCGAGGTGCTGGGCGACAAGAAAACGCTCTTGCCTGACCCAATCGGCACCTTGCAAGCGACGGAGCAACTCGTGGCCGAAGGGTTTCATGTCCTCTGCTATACGACCGACGACCCGATGACCGCGCGGCGACTGAAAGCCGCCGGCGCTGCCAGCGTGATGCCCGCCGGCAGCCCGATCGGTTCGGGCCAAGGCATTTTGAATGCGAACAACATCCGCATTTGCTTGGAGTATCTCAAGGAGGGGGACCCGGACTATCCGGTCATCGTGGATGCCGGGGTCGGAACGGCCAGCGATGTCACTTTGGCGATGGAGTTGGGAGTGGACGGGGTGCTGTTGAACACGGGCATTGCGCATGCCAAAGACCCGCTTGGGATGGCGGTGGCGATGAAGGCCGCATGGCAAGCCGGGCGCTGGGCCTATCTCTCTGGACGGATTCCGAAGAAACTCTATGCCACGGCCAGCAGTCCCGAGGAGGGGACGTTCACTCCGCAGCCGCAGCCGCTGTAAGTATCGAGCGCGCGCCTCGTTGGGCGGCGCGAATGGTTCGTGCGGCGCGGAGGCGGCGGCACTTTGCGAGGCTCGTTTTGATCTCCATGCCTACTACTCCGCGCGACATTCTCGGACCCGACGGTCGAATTGCCGCACGGCTGCCCCACTACGAACTGCGCCCTGAGCAGTTGCAGATGGCTGACGCCGTGCACGCGGCGTTGCACGCGAAGCGTCATCTGATCGTCGAGGCGGGAACCGGCGTCGGCAAGAGCTTCGCCTATCTGGTGCCGGCGATCTTGGCCACCACCGAATCGGCAGGCGACGGCCCGCCTCCCTTCCAGCGAGTCGTCCTCTCGACACACACGATCAGCCTCCAAGAACAGTTGTTGCAGAAGGACTTGCCGCTGTTGCGCAGCGTCATGCCGCAAGAGTTTACCGCGGTGCTCGTGAAGGGCCGCGGAAATTATCTTTCGCTCCGCCGTCTGGAAACCGCCGAGCGCCGCGCCTCGAGCCTGTTCACGGCGCAGGCCGAATTCGAGGAGCTGCGCGCGATCGGCGAATGGGCCGCCGGCACGACCGATGGCTCGCTGGCGGAACTCGACTATCGCCCGCTCGGGCAAGTTTGGGACGAGGTCCAAAGCGACACGGGCAATTGCCTGGGCCGCAAATGCCCGCGCTTTCAGAATTGCTTTTATTATCAAGCGCGCAGCCGCATGCATTACGCGCAATTGCTTGTCGTCAACCATGCGCTTTTCTTTAGCGACCTGGCGCTGCGCCGCGAAGGGGCGAGCATCCTGCCTGACTACGACGCGGTCATCTTCGACGAGGCTCACACGATCGAGCAGGTCGCCAGCGATCATTTGGGCCTCGGGATTTCCTCTTCGCAAATCGACTACTTGCTGAACAAGCTGTACAACGACCGCACGAACAAGGGCTTGCTGGTGCACTACCGGATGGGGCGCGAACAAGAAACGGTCGAGCGCTGCCGTCGAGCCTGCGAGAGTTTTTTTTATGAAATCAACGATTGGCTCGCGGGCGAAGGCCCGCGCAACGGCCGCGTGACCGAGCCAAACATCATCAGCAATGAGCTCAGTCCGGCCCTGGACTACTTGGCCCGGCAACTGAAGGTTCGGGCGGACGATGTTGAGGAGGAAGCGCAGCGCCACGACTTTACTTCGGCCCACGATCGCTTGCTCGCGCTCTCGGGCGAGATCGAAGCGTGGCGCCAACAAACGCTGACCGACGCCGTCTACTGGGTCGAAGCGGCGCAGACGCGCCGCGGCCGGCCCAAAACGATTCTCGCCGCCGCGCCGCTCGATGTCGGTCCGGCCCTGCGCGAAGGGCTGTTCAATCGGGTCAGTTCCGTGATCGCGACCAGCGCGACCCTGGCCGTCGGACGCGAAGGCTCTTTCGATTATTTCAAATCGCGGATTGGGCTGACCAAGACCGAGACCCAACGGCTAGGCAGTCCGTTCGACTATCGCGAACAGGCCGAACTCATCTTGTTGGAGGGAATGCCCGATCCGGCGGACAAAAACTACGATCGGCAAGCGGCCGCGATGATCCAGCGGTACGTCGCCCGTACGGGGGGCCGCGCCTTTGTCCTGTTTACGAGCTTTGAGGCGATGCGACGAGTCGCCGCGTTCATCACTCCTTGGCTGGCGCAGCGCGATATCGCCCTCTATTCGCAAGCGGACGGCGGCTCGCGCACGCGCCTCTTGGAACGGTTCAAGTCCGATCCGCAGGCGGTTCTCTTTGGCGCTGACAGCTTCTGGCAAGGGGTCGATGTTCCGGGCGACGCGCTGCAAACCGTGATCATCACGAAGTTGCCGTTCAGCGTGCCCGATCGGCCGCTCCTCGAAGCACGCCTCGAAGCGGTTCGCGCTCGTGGCGGAATCCCGTTCATGCAATACCAATTGCCCGAGGCGATTTTGAAACTCCGCCAAGGCTTCGGCCGGCTGATTCGCACGCGGCGCGACCGCGGGCAAGTCGTGATCCTCGACCCGCGGATGCGAAGCAAGCCGTACGGTCGACAGTTTCTCGAGTCGCTCCCGCCCTGCAAGCTGATCATTGAGTCGGTGGACGACCACGAATAAGTCTCTAGTAAGATCGCCGAGTTTTTGCCTATGTCGCCCTCTCTGGCCGCCGTGTCCGCAATTCAGGCGCTGGACGAGGTCTACTTTTTTCCGACGCTCGGCGTGTGGAACGAAGCGCGCCAAGCTTGGCAAGTCGCCGTGCATGGCATCGTGTCGCGACCCGCGCTCGGCCGGTTGATGGAAAGGGCGGTCCTGGGCTTGTTTCGCCGCTACGCGCGAATTCGAGCAACGCAGGCCAAAGACGAACTATTTCGGCTGCGGGCCAGCCCCTTTCTCGCCGAGCCCTTGAGCCGCCGAAAAATCATCATTCGCTTGGGCGCTCGCAACTATGTGGCCGGGGTGTCGGGCCGCAACGGTCATTTTGGCACGACCTTGGAAATCGCCGCAGCCGACCTGACCGCGACTGCGGACGCGTTTGTTGCGGCGGCGGGCCCCCCGCGCGATTCGCCGAATTCCGCGCCGGGCACGGAGCCGCCGGCGGCCGCACTCCCGCCCGAGGCCGATGGCTGGCTGTCGTGGCGCGTCGTTTTGCCGGAAGCGGACGCGCGCGTGCTGACGGGGCGCGCGCAGTTGCTCGCGCCCGGCGGTCGATCCGTGATCAGCGACGTTGACGACACGATTAAAGTCAGCCGCGTTTTGCAGCGCAAGCTGCTGGTCCGCGGCACGTTCAGCAAGCCCTTTCGCGCGGTGGCCGGCATGGCCGACGTCTATCGGCAGTGGGCCGAGCAAGGAGCCGCCTTCCATTATGTTTCCGCCAGCCCTTGGCAACTGTTCGGCGCGCTGGAGGCCTTTCGCGAGTCGAATGGATTTCCGGCCGGCGCCTGGGAGATGAAGCACCTCAAGTGGCGCAGCGCGCCGGTCACGCGGCTGTTTGTCGCGAAGACCACCTACAAGCGGAACAAAATCGAACCGCTTCTGCTGGCTTATCCGGGCCGCCAGTTTGTGTTCGTGGGCGATTCGACGCAGCATGATCCGGAGGTCTATGGCGGCATCGCGCGGAAGCATCCGGAGCAATTGGCCGGGATCTACATTCGCGCGGTGCAGCCGGACGATTTGCCGCCGGCGCGGCTGGCCCGCGCCTTCGCGGAGATCGCGCCGGAGCGCATCCACATTTTTAGAGACGCCAGCGAGTTAAGCTTTGCGTGCTAGGCAAAGTGTGACGGCGCGCGGCGCTGCAGCGGTCCTGCATAAGCGCCATAGAATGCGCGGAGCAATTCTTCTGAAAATCTTCGCTGGCTTATCTCATCTTTGTAGCTGCCGTGAATTGCTTAATGGGACAGGTCCAGCGGCTCCGATAGCTTTTAGTACCGGGGACAAGGAGGTCTGCCGCAAGGTGATCTCCATTCACTGCGGCGCGCCGCCCCCCTGGTTGACAGGCAGGTCGAACCCCAGCGCAGTGCGATCCGATCCGCCATTGAGCTCCGCCGGCCCAATGGAAAAGTGTTCGCAGCGCGGTCGATCGATCGGCGAGCGTCTCCCCGAAGCGCGTCTCCGACACGTCGAACCCGGCGATGAAACGGTTTCATCAAAGGCCGTTGGTTTAGTGAATCGTTTTGTCCAGCCGCTGATGGCTGGGCGGAACTCGATTCCCGTGCGGACAACGAGTGTCCCTTAGCGAATTTCCTCGGTCGCGCCACCCGACCGCAGCCCGGCCTTTTCTTGGCCGGAGGGAATTGCAAAAGGGATCGTGGAACGGCTCCCCTGCCAAACCGCCCCACTCTCACTGTCTCGGAGGACACGTGTTATGAAACTCTCTTTGCGTGCGCGAGTTCGTTGGATCGCCTGCTCTGTTGTTTGTATGTTGTCGGCTGGCGTCGTTTCGGCCCAGCCGTTGTTTTTGGATAGCAATCTTCCTTGTGGCGACGTGAGCC
This sequence comes from Pirellulales bacterium, assembly GCA_035656655.1. Classification (GTDB taxonomy): domain Bacteria; phylum Planctomycetota; class Planctomycetia; order Pirellulales; family DASRSE01; genus DASRSE01. Next base: position 7,244 of record DASRSE010000246.1, on the reverse strand, counting down.
GCGCCGTGGCAACCGCTGATGCGTGGCTCGCCGTGGCCGCGGCCGATTGCTTCTGGCTAAGCAAGGATGCTTGCCACGATGCGATGAACGTTGAAGAGCGGTTCTTTGCGCAGTTGCGCAAGTCCCACGCCGCCCCCATCGATGTCGCCTCGCCAGAAGACGATGCCGCTTCGCCCGACAGCAATGCTGCTCCGGCCGAACAGCCCGCTCCTGCCGCCGACGACTCAGCGGTCGATGCTTCCTCCCCGAACACGGCGGAAGACTTGTTCCACTTGAAAGCCGACGACGCCAACGCGCCTGCCGCGAACGACTCGGCCGCGAATGATTCTGTCGCCAACGACTCGAGTGCGAATGATGCGGCTTGGGACGACCAAGCCGCCGATCACGCGAATGCCAATGCGGCGCCGTCAGGCGACGCGAGCCAACCGCTGGACGATCAGGCGGCGCGTGATGATCGCCCCTTGAACGCCGACCAGCCCTTGACCACGGAACCCCCCGCGAGCGACCGGCCGGCTGCGGACGACAATTCCGCGATCACCGGCGAGAACAGCGAAACTCCGGCGCCCGCCGATTACGACCGCCACTACGACGAAGGGATTTCGCCGCTGGCCGACGACGCTCCTTTGCCGCCCGCTGCCGGCAGCGACGATCGTTGCCATGAGCAACCGTCACTGGCCGAAGACGAAGCCGCTCTCGCCGCCGATGGGCCGGCTGTAGCCGACCAATCGCCAAGCGACGGCAGCGACTTGCCCGCTGGCGAAACGCTGGTTCCCGCCACGGACGAAGCGTCCGCGTCCGCCGACCAGCCGTCCATGACGGACGAACAGCCGGCTCGCGACGAACAAGACGCGTTCGCGGAGAGCCAGAAACCGACGAGTGATTCGCCCGAGGCGACTCCCGGCACCGCCGACGAAATGGACCAAGCCGCGGCGGAAGGCGATTTGACGGTCCCCTTGATCATCTTGAGCGATACTCCGGCGCCCGACGCGGCCCCCTTGCCGGAAGATGACGGTCCGGCCGTGAGCGACGCGCCGGCCAAGGACGAGGCGCCGATGGCCAACGACACGCCGACCGAGGGCGACGAATCGATTGCCAACAATGACTCGGTCGCGAACGACGGATCGATCGCCAGCGACGCGCCGAACTCCAACAGCGAAGGATTATTCGGCCAGGACCTGCCCGGCGGCAATGATCTGCCGGCCGGCGACGCGCCGAGCGCCCGGAGCGAAGCGGCCCCTGGCGACTCGCTCGCCGACGACCGCGCTATCACCAGCGACGATCCGATTGCGAACGACGCGCCGAATACGAACGACGCGGCCGAGAGTAACGACGCGCCGCAGAGTGGCGATACCCCGCTGAGCAACGACGCGCCGAACGCGGACAATGCGCCGCTCAGCGACGACGCGCCCGCCGTGATCGATGATGAATCGGTCGCCGGCAATGCCGACTTGCTCGACTCCCGCGATCTGGGCGTATGGCGGGCCGTGGGCGAAACGCTGTGGGGAACCGAAGGCGAAGGCCAATCGGGCTGCATCGCTCGCGTCCGCGATTATCTCGAAGCACTTTTTGCGGACATCGAATTGCCGCGGATCGATCTGTTGACGAGCGACGCGAACGAGGCGCCGAGCATTCCTCGCGATCAATGCAACGATCCGGCGTACTTGCAACCGGCGACCTCGTCGGCCGATATCGACACTCCGCCCGTGAACAGCCCCTATTCGCTGAGCACGCTGCCGGCGGTGAGCGATGAAGCGACCGCCCTGTCGATCTTGTGCCCGCTGACGAGCGCGGCCCTAAACGATTGGACCTCGACCGCGTCGATCAGCCACGGATTGCCGGCGCGCTTCGAGATTGCCACGCGGCCCTCTCCGTTAAAAGAGCTGCCGCAAGAAACGCCGGCGGCGGACGAATCGCTGGCGCCGCGCCGCGATTTGCCGGACAGCAACCTGCCCAGCAACGATCCGCCGACGGACAACACCGACCTCAACCGAAGTGGATGGGAGCTGCAAGAATAGTCGCACAGCGAGCCGGCTCCGGCACGTTGGTCAGATTTTAATCAAGCTGGGTTGGGCCTCGAATGGCCCAACCCAGCTTTTTTTTTGGTGGCCGCGGATTGGCGTTTCTCCCAGTGGGGCGCTGCGGCGTTCTTCTCGGCGGCGATCGGCCACCGACGCGCCGTTCAGCCAAGCTTTGCAGCTTACCAGATCGGCGGCCGTTTTCTCGGCGCCGAAGACCGCGCGATCGCCGCCGGCTAACTTTTCTCGAACTCAATCTAGAGGAACCGGCTGAACTCGCCTTGTTTGGATTGGCGACTTCCAGTATTTCTCTCCCGCCTTTGTCAGCCCGTCAATCTGTATTGGCTGCGCAGAGGAAACGCTTCTCATTCGCGTCTGCATTCGCAGTTCCCCTGGAAACTACTTGTCGATGTTCAGCATCGGTTGCGCACCTTTGTCGCCCGGCCGCGCCGCGTTCGCGGTTGCCCTCGGCTTGCTTTTGAGCAGCGCCGGCTGGGCGCAATTGCCGTCGCCGCCTGGCCCTTCGGGCCCAGGTTTCCCCGGAGCTGCCCCCAGCACGAGCGCTGCGCCTGCGGTTCCTTGGGCGGTGAATCCGCCCCAGGCGAATCTGCCGACGAGCAATACGCCGCCGGGCAACGCGTTGTCGGGGAGCCCAAGTCCGGCGCCGGCGCCCGGGCTGCCCAGCCCCCAGCGCGAGGCGCCACCGTCGAGCGCGGGTCCGGCCTTGCCGACCTTGCCGCCGCTGGTGAATTCTCCGGCCTTCGACCCGAATCGCGCGCTTGACGCGGGCGCGGCAACGTCCGCCGCGGCCGCCGCGCCGAACTCCGCGGACAAGGTGATCGACGTGCGGATCGAAGGCAATCGCGCGGTCAGCATGCAAAAAGTCATGAACGAAATTCGGACGCGCGCCGGCCGCAATTTTGATCAACTGGTGATCGTCGAGGACATTCGCCGGCTCAATGCCACGCACAAATTCGTCGATGTCCGGCCGCTCTATCAACGAGTGACGGGCGGAGTGATCGTCACGTTTCAGCTCGTCGAGCGGCCGCTGCTCGAATACGTCAAGTACGTCGGCAATGCGTCCTATAAGACGAGCAAAATGAAAGAGCAAACGGAGCTCGCGGTCGGCGCGCCGCTGGATATCTATCAAGTCGAAGAAGGCCGCCGCAAAATCGAAAACTTTTATCATGAAAAGGGCTATAACAACGTCCAGGTCGTCGTCTTGGAAGGCAACAAATCGGCCGATCGCGGCGCGATCTATTTGATCAACGAAGGCGAACAACAAAAAATCTTCTGGACCAACTTCGTCGGCAATACGATCGCTTCGGGCGCGCGGCTGCGAACGCAGATCTCCTCCGTCCCCGGCACCTTGTGGTTCCTCAAAGGTTATGTGGAACCGAAGAAAATCGATGAGGATATCGAAAAGCTGACGACCTACTATCAAAACTTGGGCTTCTTTCAGGTGAAGGTCGGCCGCGAGCTGAATTTTGGAGAGTCGGGGCGCTGGCTCACCTTGACCTTTGTCATTAACGAAGGCCCGCGCTACGTTGTCCGCAATGTCTCAGTTCTCGGCAATAAGAAGTTCGGCAATGGCGAACTTCTCACTCCGGAACTAAAAATCAAGGGCGGACAAGGCATGTTCTTCGATCAAGGAGGCATGATGCGCGATGCCGCCGTGATCCGCGATGTCTATGGCACCAAAGGCTACGTCTTTGCCGACGTGAAGGCCGAAACCCGCTTCTTGGAAGAGCCGGGCAAAGTGGACATCGTCTACTCGATCACCGAGGGCGACCGCTATCGCATCGGTAAAATCAATGTCCACGTCGGCGGAGATGGACCGCACACCAAGCTCAACACCGTCATCAATCGCTTCTCGCAACGGCCCGGCGATATCGCCGACACCCGCGAAATCAAAAACACCGAGCGCCGCTTGAAAGCGTCAGGCTTGTTCAAAGTCGATCCGCAAAGCGGGCTCTCGCCCAAGGTGGTGTTCGTTCCGCCCGGAGTCGATGAGGCCGACCGCGCTCAATACGCGGATGGACCGAACGGCAATGGCGACGGCCACCAAGCGGCCAAGCGGCAAACTCCAGGCTATCGCGGGCAAAGCCCCGACACGCCGACTCCTTACGTGGTTAACTATCCGCAAGTGCAAGCCGACCCGAACGATAAGTTTCTGGTTTGGGACTTGTACCTGGCGGACGAAGCGACTGGCGTCATTCCGGAACCCCCCGCGCCGCCAGCAACCGCCGTGCGCGGACCGGCCGCCGCCGCTCCGCCAGCATCGGCCGATGGGCAGGGCCCCTGGTCGGGCTATGTCCTGCCGGCCGACCGCGTCGAAAAGCGGAGCGATCTGGACGCCGCCGAGCGCGCTCGCTGGACGACTGGCACGAGCCGTCCCCCTGAGGCGCAACAGACCGGTTCGCTGGACCCCTTCGGCGGCCCGGCGGCTACGCCGGCAAACCAGAGCCCCGCACCGTGGCAACCGAATTGGAGGGCCCGGTGAGTAACAATATGCGATACTTCGTGCGATCGATCGCGGCGGGTTGCCTCGCCACGCTGGTCGGTTGCGCAGCGAACAATGTGAATGGTCCGTATGGACCACAGCCATGGGCGGGCCAATCGGTGCAGGCTGGCTATCCCAACGCCGCGGCTTCGCCGAATGGCGCGGCCCATGAAGGCTCGTCCGTGGTCGGGTCAGCCGCCGCGGCGCCGACCTATCGCGGCCAAGCGCCGGCGTATGGCGGAACGGCCGTGAATCCGGTTTCGCCGCAAGAGCAATCGCAGATTGTCGCGGCGCCTGCGGCGAGCTACGCGCAAACTCCCTATACGCAGCCCGGCGCCGCGCCGGCTTACACGCCTGCGGCGCCTTCGAGTTTTCCGACGCTCCCGCAATCAAATTTCGGCGCACCCGCACAGTACGGCGCTCCGGCGGGCTACGGCGCGCCCAATGTGCCGCCGACGACGGCCGTGATTCCGCCGACCTATCCGCCTCAGAGCAATATTTATGCTGCCAATCCCGCGGCCCAAGGTCCGCCTGGTTTGCGCACGGCCTACGCGGGCCCGCCCCCCTCCCCCGGCTTATACGATCCGCTGCAACGCGCCTATCCCGGCGATTTGTTGACGCCGGAGGGAATGACCAATCCGCTCGACAACGTTCGGCCGCTCGATCTGGATACCTATGTGAATGAAACGCAGACGGGCAAGCTGATGTTCGGCGTCGGCGTGAACTCCGACTCGGGTTTGGTCGGTCAGATCGTGCTCGATGAGCAAAACTTCGATTGGACGCGCTTTCCGACGAGTTGGGAGGATATTCGCAACGGCACGGCCTTCCGCGGCAATGGCGAACGGTTCCGTTTGGAAGCCGCCCCCGGCGTCGAGGTCTCACGCTATTTGGTCAGCTGGCAAAATCCGTACTTTCTGGACTCGCCGGTCAGCCTGCGCTTGAGCGGCTCGTACTTCACCCGCATCTATACGGACTGGACCGAACAGCGCGCCGGCGGCCGCGTGGGGCTAGGCTATTTGTTCACTCCAGACCTGTCGGGGAACTTCAGCTTCCGCGGCGAAGAAGTGGACTTGTCGAATCCCACCATTCCGACCCCGCCCGAATTGCAAGCAGCATTAGGGCGCAGCGAATTGTATGGCTTCGGCTATTCGCTCACGCATGACACGCGCGATAGCTCGTTTCTGCCGACCGAAGGCCATTTGCTCGATGCCGGTTTTGAAGAGGTGATTGGCACCTACGTCTATCCGCGCGTCAACTTGGACGCGCGCCAGTATTTCACCTTGACCGAGCGGCCTGACGGCTCGGGCCGGCACATTCTCGGGCTAACCGGTCATGCCGGCTGGACGGGCAGCAACACGCCGATTTATGAGCACTATTTTGCCGGCGGTTCGTCGAGTTTGCGCGGTTTCGAATTTCGCGGCGTCGGTCCGAAGGACTTGAACGTCGAGGTGGGCGGCGACTTTGAACTGCTCGGGTCGGTGGAGTACCTTTTCCCGATCACGGCTGACGACATGCTCCGCGGCGTTTTCTTCTCTGACTTCGGCACGGTGGAAGATAAGATTCGCTTGGATGCGGAAACGTTCCGTGTGTCGCTCGGGTTTGGCTTGCGAATCTCAATTCCCGCGATGGGCCAAGCGCCAATTGCCCTCGACTTTGCCGTGCCGGTCCACATGCTGCATAACAGCGACGAAGTGCAGAACTTCAGCTTCACCGTCGGCTTCAGCCGATAAGCAAGTCTGGCTCGCGCGAAATGGCTTCGGTTTCTGAACCGTGAACCGGCAATTCGCAGCGATAATTTGATGGATCGCCGGCTATTAGCGATACCACCAGAGCCAGCAATCGTTCGTCGATCCTTTGTGCCAGATCCAGTCGCTACACTGGAACCGGGTCCCGCCGGCATGCGGCGCCGCGCCAAACCAACCGTAGGCGTAGGTCGTCGCTTGCACATCATGCCGCACGCCTTGATCGACTGACTTGAGCGTGACGTATTCAGGCGACGCCGGCGCAGGTCCGCGAATATCGGCCGCGCCGTTTGCATCTGCTGGCGGAGCGGTTGCCGGCGGCCGTGGAAATGGCGGCCCCTGGAGAATGCCGGCCGCCTGAACTGGTCCGAAACTGATCAGCGCGAGCAGTCCGGCCGCCCAGGGCGCTACGGAAAAAAAGAGATATTTCATCAGGCGCTTCCGAACCAAGAAAAGAGATAAGTCCGCGGACAGGTCTCGTTTCTTTGATCGGCGTTCACCCAAGCCCGCAAGAGGAATAACCGCTACGCTCGGTAAACTTTGCGCTGTTTACCCAAACTATAATTGCACGCGGCGATTCTACGAAGAGCCGCCGGGGAAGGGACATCCTTCACAGCGCAACGCGCTTCGGAAAGTCCGCCAAGCTACCAGTAGTACGCGCCGCCATACGGATAAGCATAGCCATAATTGGAGTACGGATAATACCCGGAATAATATGGGTAGTTCGAGTAGTACGGATAACTGTAGCGCGAGACGTAGCCTGGGTAGTATCCGCCAAAGTAGCTATACCGATAAGGGTACGCGTAATACGGTCGGTAGTACGTCGAATACGGATAGCGGTAATTGTACGAATACACATACGGCCGAACATACGCGCCGCGATAGCCACCATAAACGCGTACCCCGCCGCCGTAATAGCGAGTCGCATACACGGCCGCGACCGCTTCGGCGGCATCATCATTCGCTTCAAAAAGTGCCGGCGTC
>DASRSE010000245.1:0-1782 GCA_035656655.1 Pirellulales bacterium | reverse complement strand
GAAGTCCGCGACTTGCTGTACGAAGACCTATACGACAAGAAGTTGCACATCGCCATGAGCCAGCAGTACGATTCGCTCAAGGAAAACTCGCAAATCGACAACTATCTCACCGGCTCGACCCACGCTCCGAAGAAAAAAGAGAACGAAGTCCAGCAAGCCGGCGGCACGATTCCCGGCAAAGGACTCGTGACGCCCACGGTCGGTCATCCGTAGCAGCCGGTTGCCGTCTTTCACAAGCGGCTCGCCGCCTGCTGATCGAACGGCCGCTCACATCGTGATGAATTCGGCGAGCCCGTCGTTGAAGACCGTGGGGTTCTCGAGCGGCGCCATGTGCCCCGCGCCAGGAACTTGCAGCCAGACCGCTTCAGGGATGGCATCGGCGATCGTTTGCATCTCTTCCGGCGGCGCGATGGCGTCGTGTTCGCCCACCACAATCAGCGTCGGCACGTCGATTTGCTCGATCTGTTCGATGAAGTTCTCGCGCATCGCCATGCCGCGCGCGGCGGCGGCGATTCCCTCGCTGGGAGTCGCGCGCATAATCCGCTCCATGGCCGCGACCATCTCCGGCTGCTCGGCGATCGTCTCCGCGGCAAAGAGCCTTGGCAGCATGGCATCGGCCACGAAGCCAGACCCTTCGACCACGACCCGCTCGGCCTGTTGCAAGCGGTTGGCCGCCGCCTCTTTCGTATCGGGCAGCGCTCGCGTATCGCACTGGACCAGCCCGCGCAGACGCTCGCGATGCTGCTTCCAAAACTGCCAGCCGATATAGCCTCCCATCGAGAGCCCGCAATAGATGATCGGTTCGTCTACGTGCAAGGCGTCCAGCAGCTTGGCCAAATCGTCGGCGTGCTGCTCCATCGTGACGGTTCCTTTGGTGACGCCGCTTTTGCCAAAGCCGCGCAGGTCGGGCACGATGACGCGCTCGTGATCGGAGAAATAATCGCTTTGCCGGCGCCACATCGTATGGTCGAGCGGAAAGCCGTGCACGAAGAGGATGGGAATTCCGCCGGAACCGCGATCGAGCACGTTCAAGTTGATGTCGCCGATTGAAACCATTTTCATAGCTGTCTCCTCCGCGAAGAAAATTTCGGCAAAACCTTTTCTGTGGTTATTATAGCGGACTTCCTTGCGCGGCAAGCTGGCCGTAAGTCGTTAAATAGCTTGCGGAAACGGAGTTGCCGCCAAAATTTCGCTGGAAAACGGGCCCTCCGGAGGTTAAATCTAGAACAGATGCTGTGAAACGACCCCCTGATTTTTGCGGAGCGACCCATGCTTGTTCGCCGGTGTTACCAACTGTTCGCTTGCGGTTTGGCGTTGAGTTTGACGAGCACGCCGGCGCTCGCGCAGCGGCCTTCGCGGGCGACGCGGGCCGACGCCCGCAGCCGGCCAGGCCAAGAGCCCAACCGGCCTTCGAACAATCCGCAAGCCCCGAGCGAACCGGAGGTCAACACGCCGGAGGAATTGCGCAAGGCGGTCGCCGCCTGGGAGCGGTTGTTGCCGCGCAACATGGCCGAATTGAATAAGGTCAATTTGGCCGACTTGAGCAAGGCGGCCTTGGAAGTCGACGCTTGGGCCGGAGATCTCGGCCTCTATGACTCGGATACGCCGCCTGCCGACCTCCTGCGGTCCGCCGATTTGGTGCTGACCACGAAGGCCAAAGTCGACGCCAAGGTGAACGAATTGCTCGCGCATCGGACCGAGCTGGCGGCCTTGGTCAAAGATCCGGCCAGCCGCGAGCTGGCGCGAAATTAACTCCGCGTCGTGGCCAGCACGACCGACCTC
>DASRSE010000244.1:0-7651 GCA_035656655.1 Pirellulales bacterium | reverse complement strand
TCCGCGATCAACGTTTCGCAAAAAATGCTGGCCGTCTCGGCCAAGGTAGACGGAGCGCCGCGGCGCAGCGGCGGCAGACCGCTTTGACACTCGTTGTGATAGGCGTGCCCTAGCTCGTGGGCCAGCGTGCTCACTTGCTCGAAGCTGCCGTCGAAGTTCATCAGCACGCGGCTCTCGTCCGCGCCGACCACCGGCATGCAGAAGGCCCCGCCGCGTTTGCCGTCGCGCGGTTCGGCATCAATCCAAGATTCGTCGAACGAGCGCTGAGCGAACGCTCCCAGTTCTCCGCTGAAGCTGCCGAATTTTTCGACAATAAAATTAGTCGCCTCGGGCCAGGTGAAGACGCGCTGTGCGGCGCCGACCGGCGCGAAGAGATCCCACCAGGCGAGTTGGCTCTGGCCCAGCTTTTGCGCCTTCGCCCGCAGATAGCGGCGAAACAGCGGAAACGCTTCGCGAATCGTCCCCAGCAGCGCATCCAGCGTGGGCCGGTCGATCCGGTTTTGTTCGAGCGCCGCATCCAACACGCTCGGCCAGCCACGGCGCTTGGCCAAGGTGGCGGCGGTCCCCTTGACGCCATTCAAACAGGCGGCAACCGTCGTGCGAATGGACGCCCAACCTTGGAGCTCCGCTTCGTACGCCCGTTTGCGTACGGCCGGGTCGTGGTCGAACGAGAGATTGCGAATGACGGTGATCGGCAGCGCTTCGACGCGCCCGTTTTGCTCCCAACTGACTTTCAGTTGGCTGGTGACATTGCCTTGCAACTTGCTGAACGCGCTGCCGCCGTCGAGCGCCAATTCACTGGCCAGCGCTTCCAGCGGCTCGCTCATGAGAAAGCGGCTTTGTTCGGCCGTGTCGCGGAGAAAAAAGGCATGCTCGGCGAGCACCGGCTCGCCGGGAATCAGCTCGTCCAAAATGTCGCCGAGCGAGCCGATCCAACCCTTGAGGCGGACCGCCAACTGCTGCCGCCGCGTCTCGAGCACCTCTAATCGCGAGGTTTCGCGCCCGGCGATCGCGTCATAACTATTGGTGCTATAAAACGCGTAGATGAACGCTTCCAGCGTTTCATATTGGCGCGCCATGTTATTTGCTTGCTGCAGGGCGGTGGTCAGCACGTCGCGCAAGCGGAGCATCGCGTCCGAGTTGAGAAGATCGACTGGATCGGACAGCCGGCGAATTCCATTCACGTCACAGAACGCTTCAAAGTCGGCCAAGGCCGCCTCGAGTTCGGAGAAGGCCGCGCGGTAGTCGTTCCCCTCCAAGCTCGAAAAAATCTTCGAGACATCCCAGCGCGGCAGGCTCTCGCCCGGCAGCGCACTCGTCGGCGTAACAGTCGTCATGGAGATTGAAGCCGCGCGCTTATCCCTTTTTGGGGTTCCAGCGGCTCCCCGGGTACTTCGTTTGGAGAGTGGTCCGCGCTTGATTGGCCCGGTCGGGCCGGCCTAGCTTGGTCCAGAGATTGATCAAGTTGGCGAGCGCTTCGGCATGAGCGTCAGGCAAAGTCGGATAGAGCAAGTCCACGTGCAAGTAGGCGAGCAGCGCGTCTTTGTCGCGGTTGGCCCGTTCATAACAGAAGCCGAGCGTGTTGTAGACGCGCGCCTGCAGATCGGAATCTTCGGTGCTTGCCTTGCCCTGCACTTCCTCCGCCAGCTTCAGGCCGTCCGGCACTTTGCCCCCCAGCGCCAAGGCCTGGGCTTTGCCGAGGGTCGCCGCAATCACTTGGCCTTCGGTGCCTCGAGCGCCGGACCCGGCCAGCGTGAGCGCTCCTTCGAACGTCTTGTACGCTTCGGAAAAATTGTTTTGCGCCAATTGGGTTCTACCGGAGGCGATGGCCGCCCGCATCTTGTATTCGGGCCAAGGGGCTTTGGCCAACTCTTTGTAGTAGACTTCCGCTTGCGGATATTTGCCCATCGCAACGAGCAAATCGCCCAGCAATTCATTGGCGGGATAGTAGCCATAGCTGGTGGGATAACCTTTGATATAGCCCAGCAGCAGCTTGGCGGCATCGAGCAATTCACCTTGTCCGCCTTGCGCGAGCCGCGCGGCGGTGAGCGCTTGCAGATACTCGAATTGGGCTTTGACCAATGGTTCATCCAGTTTGTCTTTCTCGATCTTTTTCAACCGGCGATCGGCCGCATCATAGTTGGCGCGGTTGAAATCCGCCTGTGCCAAACGAACCTCGTCTGGCGACTTCGCCAACGTCAGCCACTCGATTTCATTGGCCGGAATCGTCTTCACGCCAATCGCCCGCGCCTGAATCGTGACTTCGGTGGCGCTGATCGCGGAGATCGTCCCGCGAAATTGCGTGGTGCCGGTCGTCGTCTTGATGGCATCAATGTCTTCTTGGGCCACGGCCGGCCGCGCCGCCAACATTAAACCAAGCAATCCGAGCATTGCTGGAGTCCACCACAACCGTTTCATCGCCAATCCTCGTTCTCTGGAAAAAGCCAACTCGTGTTCGGAAAAATTTTGTGCCGCGGCCGACGCTTACCGCCGCCCGGGCCGCGATCAACCCGCGGATAAGGAATTGAGGAGTCCCAGGCGAAAAGGCCGTCGGGGCCGAAAAGCTACAGTACTCTCTATTAAATTCGCTAGGGCCTCGTCTGGCAAGTCGCCCTAGTGAGCGAGTGCGCGGCGAGAGCCCGCTTTGGCCTTGATTGCCTGCTCGACAAAAGCCCGCCATTCGAGGAAATCCGACCGTTCTCGTAGCCGCGGGTTGGCCTCCGCCGCCAGCGCCAGAATTCTTTCGAGCGAATGGGCGGCGGGGGGCGTAAATGGCGATTCGCGGAGAATCTCAGCCGTTTCCGCCAACAAGCTGGCCTCCTGCAATGACATCGGCGCCTCGCGGAAGCTATGGCCGAATTGCAACCGGCTCAACGGTTGCGACAACCGCTCAGTCTGATTCGTCCGCGGATTAAGCCAAGTTAGCTCGACTCGTCCGATTCGTTCGTCGCCCGACGTTCGCAACCGCACCTCCAACAGCCCGCTGGCTGCATCGCCCCCTCCTAATTCGACCGGCGTTTCGGCAGCCGACCACGCAGGATTGAGTTGCGGGTCATGTCCCAGCAGCCGATAGCTTTCCACCGCGGCGGGTTGAAAGATGACTTTCAATTGCACATTTTTGGCGACGAGTTCGCGAGAACTGCTTTCGAGCGTATTGCGCAAGGCCGAGCCGATTTCTTGGGCGTCGTGGAGCGATTCCAATCGCCCGCCCCCGGACCGCGCGAGCGAATGCCACAGATTTCCGCCGCGCTGCTCGGCGACCAAGTCAATGACATCCAGCGAGACGCCTGCTTGCGCAAAATCAGTGATCATCGCCTGCATCCGCGCAGCCACGTCGCTGGTCATGTCGGCCAACCCGTCGGTCACCAGCACGAGTCGCTGGAGCGCGCCCTGCGGAGCTTTGTCTTGCTGGGCCAAGGCATATCCCAGGAGCAGGCCATTGCCCAAGCTCGTCGAGCCGCGCGGCGCAAGCGTTTGCAGCTTTTGGCGGACGCTGTCCGCATCGGCCCGGGTCGCTTGGGCGACAACCAACTCCGCGTCCTGGCGAAATACGACAATCGACAGCCGGTCTTCCGCGCCCAGCGTGTTCAGCCATGAAGAAACGGCGCGGCGCACCCGGTCCCACCGGCCGCCATGCCGCATGCTGGCGGATACATCGAGCACCAAGGTGATGTGCCGCGGGCGACGGTCGGTCCGCTCGGGCGGAGCCGCTTGCACGCCGATCTGCAGCAGGTTCGTTCCTGGCGCAGCGAACGGCGCCACTCCGGCCGCCGTGCGAATTCCCAATCGGCCAGGCTCGGGCGGCGCAAATTGATAATCGAGGGCCGCCAAAAACTCTTCGATCCGAATCGATTCTTTCGCCGGCAAGTTGCCCGCGGCGACAGCCGTGCGGGCCAGATCATAGCTCTCGGTTGCGCGGACCAGCGGAATCGGACAAGACTGCAAACTTTCGTCCCCCGCCAGCGAGACAAATGGGTTCGTTTGTTTTGCCAGTGCAAACAGCAGATCGTAACCCTTGGCGCGCGGAGCGGCGATTCCGCGCGGCTGCAACGAGGGGACCACCATCAGGTCGGGCAGCCGATCAAAGGTCGCATCCGCCCCGAACACGCCATATCGATCGGCGATTCGGTCCAAGTCCGGCGCGGGATTGCCGGGCGGAACGTGTAAAAACTCCCGCGCATGATTTCCAGCCAACTCCGGCGGCTGCCAATGCGGAATCTCCGCCGGCGAGAAGAAATCATTCTCATCGGCCGGAAAGTCGTCCGGTTGCGGGCTAATTTCTAGCGGTGGATTGAGCTCGTTTTGCACAACCTGGGTCGCGCTAGTCTGAGGCGGGTTCACGGCCAGCGGTGGGCGGTTTTGAAAGTGACTGAGCAATTGGAGCGAAATCCAGCCATAGGCCGAAAGCCCCACCGCCAGCAGCAGGCTAGCCGCCAGCGCCATCCGCTGCATCTCGGGAGCGGTTCGCCGCCGACCCGGCGCCACGCTTGCCAGCCGGCGCAAATTGGCTGACAACTGGGCCGGAACCGGGACGTCCTTCAATGCGAACTCGAGCGCGTCGTCGGTCAGCGGCAAGGCCTGGAGCCGCGCGATCAGGTTCGGCGCCGGCACGACCGCTTGCAATGCCGCATCGAGATCCGCATCGCCAGCCACCGCGATCTGCTTCAACCGCGCAGCCAAATCCTCGGGCAACGGCACGTTGCGCAAGTCAGCGTCGGGATCAGGGTCGGAGGGCAAAAACATGGTCAAGGGGATCGGTGGTCAAGGCTAGTTTCTTGCCCGGTCTAGCAGCAATTCTCGCAGCCGAGTGCGCGCCCGGCTGACACGCGACAGGATCGTGCCTAACGGCGTTTTTAATAAATTGGCCGCTTCTTGATGGGTTAGCTCGCCGACCACGACCAGCAACAGCGCTTCGCGCAACTCCGGAGCCAATTGCCCCAGCGCCTGCTGCATTTCGTCGGAATATTCGTCTGCGGTGGGATCGACGCCGGGGACGCCGATTTCAAAGGGGGAATCATTGGCGGCGGGTCGAGGTTGCGGCTTTTTCCGCCAGCGGTCCACGACCCGCCGGCGCAGGATCGCGGTCAGCCAAGCCCGTTCGCCTTCGGCCGGAACATACGAATCGCGAGTTTTCCACGCGGAACGAAACGTATCCTGCACGATGTCCTCGGCCTCGTGCCGATCGCCGACGAGTCGATATGCCAACCGATACAAAATCGGCGCATGTTCATCCACCCAACGACTGAACTCGCGTTGTGAGAATCTCAACTCACCCCCTCCGATCCGGGAGGTCCTGGCTAAAAGCGATCGATTTTGGCCGGCCACTCCAAGAAATCGTGCCGTAGCCGCAGATTATTCCCCAATTCCCGGCACGGAAATGCTCCGCTGGCGCGAGCATACAACCTAACCCAAGAAATCGGCCCGCTTTAGGCCGCCGAAGTCTCACGAATTCGCTGGTTTTTGCGGCCCTAAACAGGGGCGATGCATCCGAACCCCTTGATTCACCCAAACTTAAACTTTGTCAGGTCGCATAGCCGCTCCGAAGTTTGCCAATCAGGGCCAAGAGGCCCTTTTGCGGATCGGCGAATTTTTTAATGCCCTCGCTCATCAGGGTTTCTTCGAGATGCTCCATTTTAATGGTGCGATCGATCTCGTCGAGGACGGCCGGCGGCGGCAGTTGATCCACCTGACGTGTGAAGGTCACGCTGCTCTTTTCGACCGCTTCGTTCGTCGCGGGCGGATTCGTTTCGATATCGCTGCCGGCGAACGCCGCGACATACTTCCACGGCGGGTCGTTCGGATTCTTGGTGCCAGTGCTGGCGAAAATCATTTCTTGTTGGAGGGGCAGCTGTTTGCTCGCCCAAAAGTCGCGGTTCTCTTTCCAGATGCGCTTCGCGTTGACGATCCCGACTTGGCCTTGTGCCGCCGCCGAGAGTCCGGCGGCATGCTTCTCGGTGTATTGGTCGACGCGCGAAACAAAGATCGAATAGACGCTCTTAAAGTGCTCGAGCGACTTGCGCCGCTGCGCTCCGCGCCAGATCGCTTCGCGAGCCGCGCGATATTGGCGCGGAGAAAAAATGAGCGTTACATTCAGCGTCACGCCGGCCGCGCAGAGTTCTTCGAGCGCGCCGATTCCGCCCGGGGTGGCAGGGACTTTGATCATCCGGTTTTCGTGCCCTTGCGACCATTCCTTGCCCAGCGCGATATAGCGAGCGGTCCGCTCGGCCTGCGACAGGCCGCGCTCCGGGTCCTCGAGCAGCGGATCGAGTTCAAAGCTGACATAGCCATTGTTGCCCTTCGTTTCTTGCCAGATTGGCTGAAAAACGCTTTGCGCCTCGCGCACGAGCGTGTCGGTCATGTGCCACGCGATCGCGCTATCGTCGAGCCCTTCCTTGACGGAACGGGCCATCTGCGCGTCAAAACGGCCCGACTTCAACAACTCGCCAATGATCGCTGGATTGGAGGTCGCGCCGCTAGCGCCCAACTCATGATTGACGCGAATCAGGTCCGGATCTACCGAGTCCAGCCAAAGTTTGGTGCCGCAAGCAATCAGCGATTTGAGCGGAGAGGCCATTGCTTAAAACTCCGGAGCAATTGGAAGTGGGGCGATGAAGCTAAATGGAGGTGGAGTCCGAATCGAAATGCCATCTCAGGCACCGCTGAGCCCGCCGTGAAAGCTCCAGCGATGCGCGAGCAATTCTCGTGGCGGACCCGCTCGCGCCTTGTGTTCTACCATCCTGGCGAAAAGGGGGCAAACTGGCGTGGGGGCCGGGCATGCGGCCTGCATGGAGCCGCTCAGTCTGGCGGAGCGTTTTGGGCAGTATGGAGAATAAGTCCTGGTCAAGCGGGCTTTGCCGATCAAGCGATTTGCTGCAACTTTTCCGATTTTCCGGAATAAGGGTGATTTAACGTGCGAAGAATTCCGATTAGGCAAGGGGACGAATTCGCGCGCCATTTTCCGCGCGATTTGCTGGCTGTCTGAAACTGCGGAGGATTCACGGTGTATTCAACGGTTTTACGGTTCGCATTAGCCTTGATGTTGGCCGGTGGAGCGGCTGGCTTCTGCCAGGCGGTGGCGGCTGCCGAGCCCGAGGTCGTGCCTACGCCGTCGGGAGACTTGGCCAACCGTCTGGATGGCACGTTTCAATCGCTGGTTCCGGACGACTCAATCACGCAGCAGTATCAACAGGAGTGCCCCGCCCCGGTGTGCAGCACGGCGGACAACTATCGCCCTGGCTCGTGGTTTATCGACGCCGGCTTTGAAGTCTTGCACCGGACGAAATATGTCGGCCAGCACAGCGCCATTTTTGGCGAAGACACGACCTTGGCCAATTTCAATGGGGTGGTTCCGACGGTCACGTTCGCCAATCGCGAATTTCCGCTGGCGCCGGGGGCTCGCTTCACGATCGGCCACTATCTGGATAGCTCCTGTTCCGAATGGGACCGAAACTTTGAATTCACCTTCTTGGGTCTGTTCGAGTTCGACAATCACACCACCTTGACTTCGCTCGGGGCCGAACAGATTTTCGTGCCGGGCTTTTCCTTTTTGGGCGGCTTTAATGCGGCCGACACATTCGCGACGAACTTCCATACCTCGTTCAACAGCTTTGAGTGGAATATCCGCTTTACCGAAGATCTGCCGCGCGACCGC
>DASRSE010000243.1:0-3069 GCA_035656655.1 Pirellulales bacterium | reverse complement strand
CTGGATTCCCGCCTGCGCGGGAATGACGGAATAAGGATGCGACCTATAAGTCGGAGAATGGGTGGTGTCCTAGAAGTCGGCTGGCGGGAATCCAGCGGCCAGGCGAACGCGTGCCGCCACGCGCGATCCGCTCGCGCCAGGCGAAGCCCTCGTCATTCCCGCGCAGGCGGGAATCCAGCGGCCGGCCGAAGCCCTCGTCATTCCCGCACACCACTTATCCGTCATTCCCGCGCAGGCGGGAATCCAGCGGCCAAGCGAACGCGTGCCGCCACGCGCGATCCGCTCGCACCGGCCGAAGACCTCGTCATTCCCGCGCAGGCGGGAATCCAGCCGCCAGGCAACTGCGTGCTGCTGGCCGCGCGAAACACTGGATTCCCGCCTGCGCGGGAATGACGGAATGGCGGTGCGTCCTTATCAGTCGGGTCACGGGAATGACGGAATGACGGAATGGCCGGTCAAAGCCGGTCGATGCGCAGTTCTTGCCGCCGGATAAATTCGCTCGCTTCAGCGCGGGTAAAAACGCCGTCCGTCGCGCTCACGGAGCGAACGCAACTGGCCCCGAGCGCGCTGCCCCATTTCACACAGCCGATCTCGTCTTCGCCGAGCAGCATACCGGTGATGTAGCCCGCGTCGAATGCGTCGCCTGCGCCGGTTCCCCCGACGAACGTGGTCGGATACACGCCGGCCTGAAAGGCCGTTCGCTCCGAGACGAGCAATGTTCCTTGTTCTCCGCGAGTGATCGCCACCGTGCCACAGCCGGCTCGGCGAAACTGCTCTGCCTGCGCCAGCGGGTCGGACAAGCCGGTGATTGCGGCCGCTTCGTGATCGTTGGGCAAAAACACGTCGGTCTCGCTCAGCAATTCCTCCAATTGCGGCCAGAGCGCTCCCGGGCCGCAAACAACATCGAGAACCGTTTTAACCCCGTGGCGGCGGGCATCATGAAACAAGCGAGTTAATTCACCATGCGGATTCAACGCCGGCATCAGCAGATAGCCGCCGACATAAAGAATTTTTGCTTGTCGCACTCGCTCCTGGGAAATGCTCTCCGCGGTGAACCGCGCGTTCGCGCCGATCGCGTGAATAAAGCGCCGATCTTCGCCTTGCACGTTGAGGACTAGCGAGGCGGCGGTCCCCACGTCGGCCAGTTGCGTCACTCCCGACGTATCGACCCCGCGATCGTGAAGCGTTTGAATGAGGTACTGGCCAAATGGATCGCGACCGACGCAGCCGACGACGCCCACCTCAACGCCGACCCGCGCCAGATCGGTCGCGACATTTGCCGCGCAGCCGCCGATGCTCAGCGGCAAGGCGTCGCAAAATACGATTTCGCCGGGCAATGGCACGCGCGCGATCGGCGTGCAAAGATGATCGGCGACGAGAATTCCAAGACTTAAGCAATCAAGCGCCACAGACGACTCCGCGAGAAACGGGCGTGCATATTCCGAACTGGCATTCGCCGCGCCAGCGCGGACCCGGCGAGAATTTCGCGATCTGTCCGGCCGGCGCGGCAAGCAGTGCAGCCGCGCCCCGGATTCGGCCGCTAGCGCTGCTAGCAGCCGATTGCTCTTGACCGAGAATTCACGATGTCCTAAGGTCGCGCAGTTTTGGACTTCTGCCGAGGAAAAACGAGCTGGAAACCACGATTGTTTCTAGCACTCCCACTCCCATTTTTCCAGGGTAAACCGACCACGCGAAACGGAGGGACCTGCTCGCGCGGGGCGCACGATGCGAAAACTTCTATCGTTGGCCGCCGTCGCGGCCTTGGTCTGCGCGGCCCGTTTGTCGTCCGTGCAAGCGCAAGAGGAACCGAGCGTCCGCATTGCGCGGCTGGTCCACCAATTGGGCTCCGATTCGTTTTCCGAGCGTAAGCAGGCCGACGAGGAACTCGCTAAATTTGGCGTTGAAAGCCGGCGCGAGCTCGAACTCGCGGCCCAGTCGCCCAACGCCGAGGTCCGCCTCCGCGCGGCCGACTTGCTCCGCCGCCAAAAACTGAAAGATCTCTGGCTGCCCGGCCACGTGCAAATCCACGTGAAGCAGGAACCGGCGGAAAACGTCTTGAACGCGTTTATGGAGCAGACCGGCAATCATCTCCTCCGCGGCGATTCTTACGGCACCTTTCATGAAGCGAAAGTCGATCTCGATTTGGCGCAAGGCAATTTTTGGCCGGCCCTGGACGAACTCTGCCGCCAGAGCGAAAACCACGTTCGGCCCCACTTCGACGCCCGCGAGCCGGGGCTCGTGATGATTTCTGGGGCGATGGGCAAAAACCCGGTCGCCTATGCCGGCCCGCTCCGCGCGCAAATCGCCTCAGCCCGAAAAGTCTATATCGAAGAACTCGACTATGACGAGCAGAAGTCGGACATCACGCATACGTTTCAGATGAATCTGCAAATGTTGTGGGAAGATCGCTTTCAATTGGTCGCCTATCGCTCGCAGCCAGAAATCGTTGAGGCCGTGACCGACACCAAAGCGACGCTCCTTTCGGCGCAATCGTCCGGCGATAGCTGGAACGTCGCCGGCGGCAACATGCGCCAACTCACGTCGGCGCTGCGGCTGAGCCCGCCGCCGGCCGCCGCCAAAAAACTCGATCGACTGGTCCTTAAATGGGGGCTGATTGCGGTCGGCGACTTGGCTGCGATCGACGTGAACGATCTCACCAGCCACGAGGCGCATTGCCAAGACGATGTCGAGTTGCGGGTGGAGGAACTCGAAGATCGATCGAACGGGCGCTACGAATTGTGCGTGATGATCTCGCGCGAGTTGCCGATTCCCGACCCGCAAGAGATTTTGTTTCAAGAGAATCGGCTGGAATTGTTCGACGACAAAGGGCGCGCCTTGAAACAACAAGGCCAGTCGAACGTGTTGACGGATCGGGGCGCGCGGATGCGCGTGACCTTTGCCGCCGAAAACGGCGAGGACAAACCGAAAGTTCTGCGGCTGACCTATCCGCGACTGCGTTCGGAAAAAGACGTCGAAATCGTCTTTCGCGACGTTCCGCTGCCGTGCGCGAAGCCTGATTGAGCGCCGCCAGTTCGCCGCGCCTCGTGCAAATTCATCTGCCGCACGATC
>DASRSE010000242.1:0-5469 GCA_035656655.1 Pirellulales bacterium | reverse complement strand
CGATGCCCCCTTGGATAAAGTCCGAGCAGGTGAGCGACATCGATCGCCGCGCGTCCAAAATCTTCTACAAGACGCTCGACACCGAAAACTCGCTGCAGCGGCTTCGCGAGTTGGCGACTCACCGGAACATCGAGAATCGGGCGTTGGCCATTCGTTGCTTGGCCCATCTGGGCGAGTTCGAAGACTTGGTGTCCAGCTTGCGCGACGAGGACCAAAAGCCGATGTGGCAGATCTATTTCGAGGCGGCGCAAAACGCGATCGCCCGCAATGCGGACGTCGCCGCCAAGTTGCGCCTGACGCTGGAAAAGCAGCGCGCCGAAAAATCGGCCGACCTGTACCGCCTTTTCTGGGGCTATAGCAAAGCCGATCTCGAAGGGGGCCAAGCCGCGCAGTTGGTCGAAGACCTCAACAGCGACGACCTCGATATTCGCGTCTTGGGCTTTATGAACCTCAAAGCGATCACCGGGATGAACCTGCTCTATCGGCCCGAGGCGACCGCGGCCCTCCGCCGTCAGCCGGTCCAAGCTTGGCAGCAGCGCCTCAAGGACGGCGTGATTGTTCCCAAGGCTCCCGCCAAAACGCCCGGCTGATAAGCGCTGGATTAACGTGGTGGCCGATGGACCGAACGTGACCTTGAGCAAAACCGAGCGAGGGGAGCAAACCGCGCCGAGCGGCAGCCGGCGGAAGGGCTGCCGGAGCGGATCCGCGGCGCGATTTTGACTGATTCGCTTTGACGGCCCCCCGAGCGGCCGCTAAAACGAAGAGCGCTGCGGCTCGCGGCGGGCCAGTCGCCGGTGGAGGCCGCGGCTCGCCCCAAGCCATGCGACGGAGATTTCGATATGCCGCGCAGTTTTTTCGGTCGACGGGCCGCCTCGCGCGCGGAGCCGAAGCGGTGCTCACGGGCGCGGTTTACCGGGGGGCGGCTTGCCAGGCTGGTCTGCGCGCTGTTCGCATGGACGCTTGCCGGAACCGTTTCGGCACAAAAGCGCCGCCCGGAGCCGGTCGGCGATCCGTTTGCAGAAGAAGTCCTCCGGCCGCCACGCGACCTTGAGGCGATTCCCTTTCCGCTCACGCTTGGCAAGCAGACAACGGTCCTCAGCGGCCCGCTCCGTCCCGACGGCCAAGTCGACTACCTTCGCTATCTGAACGACCAGGCGGCTCGCGGGGCGACCGAACAAAACAACGCTGCGGTCTCGCTGGTTCGAGCCTTGGGTCCGGCCAACCTCAACCCGGACCAGCAGCAGGCGTTGCTCAAGTCGCTCGGGATCGAATCGCTTGCCGATCGCGGCTCCTTTTTTATTCCATTGGCCGATTACATCCATCGCCGGCTGGAGCAGTCCGGCCGCATGGGCGACGGCGCCGAGGAGATGGAAAAATATCGAGTCCAATTTGAAAAAAGCATTTTTGAGCCGTGGTCGACGCTGGACGCGCCGGCTTTGGCCGGCTGGCTGGCGGCCAACGAAGCGCCGATCCGCGTACTGCGCGAAGCGGCCGGCCGGTCCCAGTTCTTTTTGCCACTGTTGACGGAGCATCCAACCGAAACGATTCGCAACGCCGTCCCGCCGGTTGGCTTCGAGAGCGCTGGTTGGCTTTGGCAAATGCTGCTCGTCAACGTGAATCATTCGTTTGGCGAGCGAGATTTCGCGTTGGCGTGCGATGACCTGCGCGCCCTCGATCGGCTGTCGAGCGGGCTGGCCCAAACGCTTGATCTGGCCACGCCGATGAACTACGAAACGTCGATCGTTCAGCTTTGCGAGGTGGAACGGGCCGCGGCGAACTCCGGAAAGCTCTCGGCCGCCGAGATTCGCAAACTGCGCGATCTGATCGCCCGCATGCCGCCGGTCGAGGTGATGACGCCGCGGTGGCGCGCCTACCAGCGATTTCTGGTTTTAGACACGCTAGTCGATGATCTCCGAGCCGGCGCGACGATCGAGCGCGCAGCCGACTCCGCCGAGCCGTGCGAATTCGGTCCGCTTTTGCGCGCGGCCGGCCGCTGGCGCACTTCGAGCGATGAGGCGGCTCGCACACTCAATCAATGGTGCGACCGGCTCGAGCGCTCGGAAAGCGCCGCAGGCGTCAATCCGCGGGCCCCGAAACTTGCGGCGCTGGCCGCGCAGCAGAAGCAGCTCGAGGGGGATTTGAATTCTTGGCGCGCGGCAGTCCAAGACCTGTTTGGAACGCCGGCGGTGCGGGCCCGGTTGTTGGCCGCGCAGCGCTTCGAGCAGACCCTCTTGGCCCCGGCCCTGGTCGGCGCGCGGAGCGCCGCCCGTGCCCGAACGCTTTGGCAGCTAACGCAAATCGCGTGCGCCCTGGCCGCCTATCGGGCTGAACACGGGGCCTTTCCGCGCGATCTCAAGGCCTTGGCGCCGCCGGATGCGGCGGAACCGCGCGGCGATCTCTATCATGGCACGCCGTTTGTTTATGAACCGACTGTGGAGGGCTACCGGCTGTATAGCATGGGCGAGAATGGCCGCGATGATCGAGGCCGCGACACTTGGGACGAAGAACGCCAATATCAACAGGACGACATTTCGATCGAATTTCCGCCCCCCTCTTCCGACCTTCGCCCCGAGGCCACTCCTGATTTCAGCGGCGGCGGATTTTTCTAACCGCCGCGAAACGGGACTGATGGTCACGCCCGTTCGATGGGAAACGCCAGCACGTCCTGAATGGACGCCGCTCCGACCGCCAACATCACCAGCCGATCGAATCCGAGCGCGCAGCCAGTACAGTTCGGCAGACCGCGCTCCATCGCTCGCAAGAGCCGGCTCTCGGCCGGCAACTCGGGCTTTCCGTCGGCGCGGCGCAACAGGTTGTTCGCTTGGTTGCGGGCACGAAGCACGGCCGGGTCGAGCAACTCATGGAATCCATTCGCCAACTCCACTCCGCGCACGTAGAGTTCAAACCGCTCGGCGACCGGCGGATCGCCCGAGCGAATCTGCGCCAAGGCCGCTTGCGTGGCCGGATAATCGTACAAGATCGCGGGGCGGTCGAAGCCCAAACGCGGCTCGATCCGTTCGCCGAGGAGCAATTCCAGCCAGACGTCGCGATCGTCCGGAGACAGGCTCGCCGGCGCGGCGATCCCCAATTCCTCCGCCGCGCGGATCAGGTCGGCCGTCGGTGCGCGATGCGGGTCGAGCCCGAGATGCGTTTGAAATGCCTCGGCGTAGCTGATTTCGTCGGGCGGCTCGAGCCGCAGTAAGTCAGTGCAAAGGTCCGCCAGCAACTGTTTGCCGGCGGCGTAAGAATCGCCCGGCCGGTACCATTCGAGCATGGTGAATTCGGGGTTGTGGCGCGCGCCAATCTCGCCGTTGCGAAAGACCTTGGCCACCTGATAGATCGCCGGCGCGCCGGCCGCCAAGAGCCGCTTCATCGCGAACTCCGGCGACGTCTGTAGCCACAGCGACGCTCCTTGGTCAGGCGCCTGCGGGTCGCGCGCCAACACAGTCCGGAATGGATCAAGCTGGCGATCGACGACGGTGTCGTGCGAGAGCAGGGGGGTTTCGACCTCCAGAAAGCCGCGGCCGTCGAAGAACGCTCGCGCCCGCCGCAACAGGGCCGCCCGCTGCTCCAAAATGGGCCACGTTGCCGTAGGTTCAAAATCATCGTCGCCCGGTTCGGTCGTCATGGCCCAATCATAATCGCGGCCCGCCAGGGCCGCTATCGCGCCGCCCGGCGATTGGGCTGCGACTTCGGCCTGATCGCGGACCGGCAAGACGGACCGGCCGGTCATTGACGATCGGCCGGTTTAAGGGGTAGCATCGAATCGGCCCCGGTCGTTTAGCCGGTCGGCCCGAATTCGCCGTCCTGCGATTCAAGGGCTGTGGTTTTTCGCGGATTGCCGTCGCAGATTTTTTCGCCGCTTTGCCGTCCTTGCGCGGCGTTCGCTACAGGTCGTTCATTATGGCGCGTGTCGTGCTGGCAATGTCTGGAGGGGTCGATAGCAGCGTCGCAGCCCATCTTTTGCAAGCGGCCGGACACGAAGTCATCGGCTTGTTCATGCGCCACGGCGAAAAATCAGCCGTGGCGGCCTGCGCTGCTCCAGCGGCCGAGTCGCTGCTGCCGTTGTTGTCGCCACGCCTGGATCACAAACAAGGCTGTTGTTCGGCGAGCGACGCCGAGGACGCGCGGCGCGTCGCCGATCGGTTGGACATTCCCTTCTACGCCTTGAACTTTGAAGAGGAGTTTGCGCGAATCATCGACTATTTTGTCGACGAGTACACGCAAGCCCGCACGCCGAACCCGTGCGTGATGTGCAACAACTGGCTCAAGTTTGGCAAGCTCTTCGACTATGCTGACAGCGTGAACGCGGAGTTCGTGGCGACGGGCCATTATGCACGGCTCGTCGCGGGGCGCATGTACCGCGGGCGCGACGCCGACAAGGACCAATCGTACGTGCTGTTTGGGGTCCGGCCCGAGTATCTCGCGCGGATCATGCTCCCGGTGGGCGATTTCACCAAGCCGGAAATCCGGGCGCGGGCCGGCCAACTCGGCTTGCGCGTCGCCGATAAGAAAGACAGCCAGGAGATTTGCTTCGTCACCAGCGGCGATCATGGCGAGTTCGTCCGCCAGCGCCGCGGCGACCAGGACACGTCGGGCGAATTCGTCCTGACCGATGGCACGGTGGTCGGCCGCCATTCCGGCATCGAGCAATTCACCATTGGCCAGCGGAAAGGGCTCGGCATCGCCTTTGGCGAGCCGCGATATGTGGTGCGGATCCACGCTGAGCAGCGGCAGGTCGTGATCGGCACGCACGCGGAGCTCGCGCGCTCGGAGCTGACCGCCGGCCGGACGAACTGGCTGGCGCCGCCGCCGGCCGAGCCGTTTCGCGGCAGCGTGCAGATCCGCTACAACAGCCCTGCCACGCCGGCCTGGATTACCCCCTTGCACGGCGCGCGGCTCCGTGTCGTCTTCGACGAGCCGCGCCACGGCGTTGCGCCGGGCCAAGCGGCCGTCTGCTATCGAGAGGATCAGGTGCTGGGAGGGGGCTGGATCGAATAGCTAGCGATTGGCCCTCCGATGGAGTATGCTGGAAGTCGCCCATCGCGGCGTCCGTTTCTTGCAATCCGGCCAGGAAGATCGTCCATGCTTTTGTTGTTGGCTCAGTTAAAAACCGATTTGCCTCTGCCGCTGATTGTCGGCGTCGCCCTCGGCGGACTGATCTTGTTGGCCTTGGTGATCGTCATGCTCACCTACGGCAAGCTCTGGTTCCAAGCCTATATGTCCAACGCGCGGGTCAGCCTCCTCAGCCTCGTCGGCATGAGTCTCCGGCAGGTCAACGCCCGCGTGATCGTCCAATCGAAAATCATGGCCCTGCAAGCTGGCATTGGCTCCGATCCCCATACCGGCATCACCACGCGAAGGCTCGAGGCGCACTATCTGGCGGGGGGGAACGTCCCGGGCGTCGTCACTGCCTTGATCGCCGCACATCGAGCCGACATAGATCTCGACTTTGACCGGGCCGCGGCG
>DASRSE010000241.1:0-18115 GCA_035656655.1 Pirellulales bacterium | reverse complement strand
CGTGCCATGCCTCTTGCTCCGCTGCCGCCGACTGAGGAACTCGATATTCCTCACTTTGCTGAGAAGTCGCCTGGCCGCGCCGCGGCGGTGGAGCTTCTTTGGCGGGCCGCGGCGCTCGACAGCGCAACGGCTTATCTGGCTGCCGCCTTGCCGATTGTCCTCCAAGCGACGGGGGGTGACTTTGCCGCGGTCGTTTTTCCGGAGGAAGGACGGTGGCGCGTCGTCGCGCAGTCCGGACCGCGACAAAAGCTTCCCTTCGAACTGTTCGCCGAGGCGGCCGATCAAGAAAGTCTGGCCGCGGACCAGGGCTGGCTGGTCCGCCTGCTGGCGCGCCATTCCAATGAGCCCGAGCTATTGGCCGTGCATGTGGCGGAAAAATCGCTGGCGGCCGGGCCCCCCTCCGCCGCGCTCAAAAGCTTGATCGGCGGCTTAGCCGCCACGCTGGCGACCGCGCTGCGGGCGGTGCGGGCGCGCCACGCGCAGCGTCGCCGGATTCAGCGGCTCGAGGCGATTCTAGAAATCGCCCAACATTGGAATCAAGCCCAAGAGATGGAGCCCTTGCTGCTCAACATGGCCCAGGCCGCCACTCGGCTGCTCGATGCCGATCGAGCCAGCATCTTTCTCTGGGATCGCGAAACGAAAACCCTCGTCGGCCGCCCGGCCCTCGGTGTGAAAGACAATGAACTGCGGGTCCCCGACACCGCGGGCATTGTCGGCCAAGTGCTCCATTCCGGTCAGCTCAAGCGGGTCGATGCCGGCGCCACCGACGATGCGATCGACCGCCGGGTCGATCGTCAGCTCGGCTATCAAACCCAGAATCTGCTCTGTGTCCCGCTGCGAACCGCCGCGGGCGAAATGCTCGGCGTGTTCGAGGTGCTGAACAAGAAAGAAGGCGATTTCAGCGGCGACGACGAAACGGCGCTTGGCGAATTGGCCGTCCACGCGGCGATTGCCTTGGCCAACACCCAAGAGCGCGAGGATTTGCTCAAAGTCCAGCGGCAGCGGACCGATCAAGCGGCCGAACGGATCAGCTTGGTCGGCGAGAGCCCCGCGATCGAAGCGCTGCGCTCGACCGTTCGCCGCGTCGCCGACACGGAGTTGGCGATTTTGCTGCTCGGCGAAAACGGGACTGGCAAGGAGGTCGTCAGCCAGTCGATTCATTATCTCAGCCGCCGCCGCGATCAACCGTTTATCGCCGTCAATTGCGGCGCCTTGGCCGAAACGCTCCTGGAAAGCGAACTCTTCGGCCACGAGAAAGGCGCCTTCACCGATGCCCACGAAGCGCGGCAAGGCAAGTTCGAGTTGGCCTCCGGCGGCACGCTCTTTCTCGACGAGATCGGCGACATGAGCCTCGCCGGCCAAGCCAAATTGTTGCGCGTGCTGGAGGAGAAGGTCGTCGTCCGCGTCGGCGGCTCGAAGACGATTCGTACCGATGCGCGCGTGATCGCCGCGACCAATCGCAACCTCGTCGAGATGGTGCGCAATAAAAAATTTCGTGAAGATCTCTATTTTCGTTTGAACGTCGTGACCCTTCAATTGCCGCCGCTGCGCGAACGGGGCGACGACATCTTGCTGTTGGCCGAATACTTTCTCGCCGAGTTTTGCCGGCGAGCTCATCGCAAGAGCCTGAAATTCGCGCACGAGGCAAAGAAGCGCTTGTTGGCGCACGCTTGGCCGGGGAACGTGCGCGAGCTGCGCAATCTGATGGAGCGGCTGGCCTATCTCTCGCAAGGGGACAAGATCGAGGCCGAAGATTTGGCGTTTATTCTGTCGCCGGCGGGCGAGCAGCCGGCCTGGACGCTGTTTGAAGGACCGCTCGCCGAAGCCACCGACGGATTTCAGATCGACTATATCCAGCGCGCCATCAAACGCATGCGTGGAAACATGTCCGACGCCGCCGAGCGGCTCGGCTTGCACCGCTCGAACCTCTATCGCAAGATGCGA
This sequence comes from Pirellulales bacterium, assembly GCA_035656655.1. GTDB lineage: Bacteria > Planctomycetota > Planctomycetia > Pirellulales > DASRSE01 > DASRSE01. The sequence continues at coordinate 16,171 of DASRSE010000241.1, read as the reverse complement.
CAGCTTGGAATGAGGGTCAGCGACCTCGATTCGTAGCCTTCTGTCAGCGAACGAGCCGCCGTTCCTGGGGGCGATCCGCCTGCTCGCCCCGGCACCGCGACTTGGAAACACGGACGATTGATCGCGGTGGTTTCTGGGCGGTAAATTCCTCGCAACTGGGAAGAACCGATTATTGGAAACCGCGGCCGCCCCCGCCTTGCCGGCCGCCGCCGCCTTGCCCGCGACCGCCGCCTTGGCCGCCCCCTTGCCCGCGACCACCGCCGCCTTGGTTCCCGCCGCCGCCTTGGTTTCCGCCGCCGCCCCCTTGACCGCGACCGCCGCCGCCAAAGGCGGCGTTTCCGCCTCCGCCTCCGCCGAACAAGGCACCGAGACCACCCCCGTTAAAGCCGCCGCGATTAGCGCCACCGCCCGTGTTGCCACTCGGAAAGCCAAAGCCGCCTTGGTTATACATCGAGGGTTGGCCGTTCGTCGACCGCTGCTGGCCGACCGGGGTTGTCTGGATCGAGGTGCCGGCAATCGCAGAGAGCGCCTTTTGCACCGTCTCGGGATTCGACCGTTTCAACGTCACGATTTGCATTGACTGCGCCGCCGAGTCGGGCGCTTGATCGAGTTGTTTCACCAACGCGGAAATCTCATTGAACAGCGGATCGGGCGCAACGACCACGAGCGAATTGCTGTGCTCGTCAACACCGATGGAAATCTTCTGCTCGTTGGCATCGGCGCGATTCGTTCCGCCCGCGCCTCCTCCTCCGCCGCCACGACCGCCACGACCGCCGCGCCCGCCACGCAAAGCGGCGAAGAATTCTTCGGGCGTCGGCTGGCGCGGTTGATTGGGGTTCGCCACCACGCGATCGGCGTAAACTTGGCGGACAATGGCCGCGATGCTGTCGGCGCTGCTGTTGGTGACCGGGATCAGACGCGGCTTGGCCACGACATCCACTTCTTCGGGACTGTGCTGCTGGTCAATGACTTTTAGCAATTGTTCGATGGTGTCGATGTCGGCTGGCTTGGCCTGGACAAAAAGCGCATTGAGGCGAATGTCAGGGACGATTTCCATTCCGCCGGCAAGCGTGGCGTGCGTCCCGCCGCCGCTATCGCCGCCGAGGCCGAGCAAGCCGCCGACCAACCCGCCGCCGACATTGCCCAGCGCCGAACTGGCCAGATCGCCTAGGACCGAGCCGCCTCCGGCGCCACTACCACCACCGCCGCCGAAGATTTGTTCCAGAAGTGCGGCCGCGAGATCGGCCTTCGCATATTTCAAATAGAAGATCGTATATTGCGGACCGCCGCTGACGGTTTTGTTGGCGATGGTGTTCAACAGCGATTCGAATTCATCGAGCGCCGCGGTATCTTCCGAGGCGATCATAATTCCGCCCGGCCCAAGGGTCACCACGATGGGCGCGTCCGATTTTTCGCCCGCCGCGGCTTTGTCTTGCGGTTTGGTTGTGCCTTTGGGAGCTTCCTTGTCCGGAGTTCCCTTTGTCAAATCCTGTTTGGGAAGGGCGCTCGCCGGGCCGTTCGTTTTCGCATTGTCCTGGTGTTGCTTGTCCGGCACGAGGGCCGCCGGGTGTGCAGTGGCCGGAATCGGAGTTGCTTTGCTCGGAGCCGCATTGCTTGGAACTGCCTTGCTCGGAGCCGCTTGGCTGGGCAAGATTTTGCTCGCCGCGTCCGCCTGACCCGCCGGCGAGAATTTGATGGCGGGCGCCGCCGGAGCCAGCGGAGCCTCGTTCGTCGGAACCAGCGCGGTCTCCGTTTCAACTTCGCGGGCCGCCTTGATCTGGTTCACAAAAAGAAAGCGGACTCCGGAATCTTTTCTCGGAGTCACGCTGGTGGTCGTCGAGTTTTTCTCGGCCGGCTTAACGGCCGCCGGACGGCGGCTGTCAGGCGGACCGCGATGATGGGCGTTGTCTTCGTCCGGCAAAACTTGATTCGGCTGCGTTTCGTTCGGAGCGGCCGGGGTCGCTTGCGGAGCGTCCGGATTATCGCTTGGCGGGGCCGCCACGGGCGGCCGGCCTTCGATCGTCGTCGAGCGAATCACGCTCGCGCTGCCAGACGGGGTGATGACGCGAATCTTATTCTGGCGAACCGCCGGCCAGAGTTGCTCGATTTGCTCGATCGCACTGCGAGCCGCGCTGCCGGTCAGCGGAATCATCCGCACGTTGCCGCGCGACGCACTGTCGGTGCCGGCGGTGCTGCCGTCGGTTCCAAAGCTTTCACCCATCTTTTCCAGCAACACTCGCACCTGGGCGATTTGCGCCTCCGAACCGCGCACGAGCAATTGGCGCGAGGTTGGTTCGGCTTCAATTTTCGGAGCATTGCCTGCGTCCGATTCGCCGGCAAAGAGCTTATTGATCGCCAAGACAGCAAGTTGCGGATCGACGGAGCGGAGGTGGAAGACCTCCATGTTGCGGCTGTCTTTCTGCATTTGCGAAAGGACTCCGCGGATCGTCGCTTGCGCGGCGGCAGGGCCCAAGGCGACCAGATTGCCTGTCTTGGGATCCTTCGCAAGCCTCACGTTCGGCTGGCCGGCGAGCAACGTCCGCATCACGTCGAGCACGGCATCCGGGTCGGTCGAGTTGATCGAATAGACTTCAAACTGCGGCGTGTCGGCCAGCGGGTTCGCGTTCGGGCTGGCGACGTCGACCGTTTTGAGGATTTCTTCGGCCTTGGCGACGAGATCGGCCTTGCCGCTGATAAACATCTTTTTGGAGCCGAGTTCATAGGCAAACTTCAAGGAACCGTCCGAAGTGGAATTCTTATCCGGCGCCATATTCATCAATTGCCGCAGCGCCGACAACACCTCTTGCGCCGGCGCGTTTTTGATTTCATAGGTCGTGAGCCGATCTCCACGGAGATTGTCGGGGCTTTCGACCGATTGGATCACGTCGCGGATCGTCCGCAAGCGGCCGGCCGTTTCGGTCACTACTAACCCATTCGACTTCGACAACACCACGATTGAGCCTTGGGGGCCGAGAAGCTTGCGAATTTCGGTCTCGGCCTCTTCCGGCGTCATTTTCTTGACATGGAACAAGACACTGACCAACTCGAACTTGCCGCGCGTGTCGAGTTCTTCCGGCGAGATCGTCGGCACCAAGTTCGGCGGAACGCCATTTTCAAGGTTCACCAGCATCAGCATCCGATCGCGGCGGACGAGCGAATAGCCTTTGGTGAGCAGCACGCCATTGAGCAAATCGATTGCTTCGGCCGGCGTGTAGCCTTTGGTGTCGGAGTAATTGAACGTTCCTTCAGGAAACGTGTCGCCGATGAAGGACATGTCCGCTTGCGTCGCAAACCATTCGAGCACGTCGCGCCAGGGCTGAAACTTGGAATTGAAATGGAGCAGGCCGTCAACCATCTTGACGGAGTTCGGATCGACCTTGGAGGGTCCTTTTGACTCCCCCGACTTGCCAATGCCGCTGCCGCTGGGGCTGCGATTGTCGGAGCGCGAGAATCCGCCGCGGCCGGAATTGTTGCCAAAGCTGCCGCGCGAGTCGCTCGCCCCGCGCGAGTCACTGGGGCCGCGCGAGTCACTGGGGCCGCGCGAGTCACTCGCCCCGCGCGTATCACTGGGCCCGCGCGCCTCGGCGAGGCCGGGCCCGCCGCCGGGCGAGCCGGCCAAGACTTTCCATTGTTCTCGCTGCTCGGGCTTCAAGACGGCGGAGAGTTTCCCATCGGTGTGGAGGCGAATGGTTTTCGCTTCTTTCTCGTCTGCTTTGGCCAGATCTGCGTCGCGAGCCGTGATCAGATCGGCGATCGTTTTCTTTTGGTCGTCGGTCAGCTTCATCGCCGTCGCGATCGCCGGTTCGGTCAATGACTCGTAGCCATTTTTTTGCAAGCGAAGTTGTTCGAGCTTGGCGCGTTGCGCTTCGTCGAGCAGGGCCATTCCCTTGGTTTCCGATTCAGTTCGGAACGCGGCGAGCTTGGCCGCCTTGGCGGCCGGGTCAAGATCCTTGATCTGTTCGTTCAAATCGAGCGCGGCCTTCTCGCGATCGTCAATGAGCTTCTCCAACTCGGCGACCTTTTCTGGGCTGATGCCCAGCTTGGTCGCGACATCTTTATCGACGGCCGTCGCCAAGATCCCGACGACCGTTGGTTCGGCCGCCCGGCCGCGAGCGGCTAAAGAGACGATGAGCGAACAGGAGAGCGCGGCAACGATTCCCGAGCAAAGTTTGGGCATGATCCAGTGAGGGGACAAAGTCCGGTTGGATGAGATCGCGGGTCGAAACGTCCAGATTTTCATAAGGCAGCAGCTGGTTTGGCGAAAAATTCCGAGAACAATCGCCCACTGCGGCAGGCGCAGCAGCCCGTAACCCTGTAAACCCCTGACTCCAAAAAAGGTTACGTTCAAACCGATTTCAGGCCCAAAAAAGCCACTTTGGCCAATTCTGCAGGAATTCACGAGACGCTTGCCAATTCTTCTATCCTAATTCTAACTTGTCGCGAAAACCAGCAAGCGAGGGCGCACGCTCGCCAAAATCATCCGTGCGTCCTAGCAAAACGGGCCGATTTGCGGGATTTCCGCACCTTTGCGACCAAAAACAGACCTCCCGCAGAGAAAAGGGGGAGCAAATCGCTGAAATCGCGCATTCGCCGTCGAGCAGCGCTGCTCGGCATCCGCGGCAAATCCGACATGATTGCGGTAGCGACCAGCCGTTCAGACGCCGGCCAGCAAGGGCGTTCGCCGATGAAAGTCGGTGTCGCCTTGAAACATCGCGGCTGCGCGGAGGAGCTTGTCCTCGGCGAATGGCGGCCCCTGCAACTGCAAACCAAGCGGCAGGCCGCCGCGCGTATAACCACATGGAAACGCAATGCCGCCAATGCCCGCCAGATTCGCGCTGACCGTGTACAGATCGAGCAGATACATAGCCAACGGATCGTCGCTTTTTTCGCCGATCTTGAAGGCCGGGCCGGTGGTGACGGGTCCGACAATCAAATCGACTCCGGCGAATGCCGCGTCGTAATCTTGGCGAATCAACCGCCGTACCTTCAACGCCTTGAGATAATAGGCTTCATAATAGCCGGCGCTCAGTGCATAGGTTCCCAGCATGATCCGCCGCTGCACTTCCGGGCCAAAACCCTCGGACCGGCTGCGGCGATACATCCGCACGAGTTTGTTATCGATCGTGGCCAGTGTCGCCTCCGTGGCGTGCGACGCACGCGCCGCGGCTTCTCTTGACAGCTCGCGCTCGACTTCCGCTTCGTCGGCCCGATGCCCAAAGTGGACTCCATCGTAGCGGGCCAGATTGCTCGAGGCCTCGCATGGCGCGATGACATAATATACCGCGACGCCATACTTCGCATGCGGCAACGAAACGTCTTGGACCGTCGCCCCAAGCGACTCATAGACCGTGAGCGCGGCGCGCACCGCTTGTTCCATCTCAGGATCGAGGCCGGCCCCAAAATACTCACGCGGCAAGCCGAGCCGCAAACCGCGGAGCGGCTCGTGCACGGTTTGCGAATAGTGCGGGACGGGTAAATCAACCGAAGTGGAATCGAGCGGATCGTGGCCGGCGATTGCCTCGAGCACCAGGGCTGCATCTTCCGCGGTGTGGCACATCGGCCCGGCTTGATCAAGGCTGCTGGCAAATGCAATCAGCCCGTAACGGCTCACCAAGCCATAGGTCGGCTTCAGACCGGTGATGCCGCACAAGCCGGCCGGCTGGCGAATCGAGCCCCCGGTGTCGGTCCCGATCGCCAGCGGCGCCAGACACGCGGCCACCGCCGCCGCCGAGCCGCCGCTAGAGCCGCCGGGAATGCAAGCGAGATCCCACGGATTGCGGGCAGGAAAGTAGGCCGAGTTTTCGTTCGACCCGCCCATCGCAAATTCATCCATGTTCGTCTTGCCGATGAGCACGGCATCGGCCGCCTGGAGTTTCGCCACGACGGTTGCGTCGTACGGGGGGCGAAAGTCAGCGAGCATCCGCGAGCCGCAAGTCGTCCGTCGGCCGGCGGTGCAGAGAACATCTTTCACGGCAATCGGAACCCCCGCCAGCGCGCCGAGCGGCTGATTGGCTTGGCGCCGCGCGTCGATCTGCGCGGCCGCGTCGAGCGCGCCAGCGCGATCGACCTCTAGAAACGCGCCGAGCCGCGGATCAACTCGCTCGATTTGCGCCAGAAAGGTCTCGGCGATTTCGACCGCGGTCGTGGTCCCTTGTTGCTGCAGCGTGATCAGTTCGGCGGCAGTCGCTTGAATCAGAGCCATAACACCCTTGTTGCTAATCACCTAGGAAACGAGACGGCGTTGCGATGCATCGGCGTGTTGGCGGCGTGCCGCCCGGTGGAAGCGTCTGCGCGGCCCAGTTCCGCGAATTTCCACCCGGCGCTCGCCTGCGAGATAAAGCGCCGCCAAGAACCGCCGCGCTCCGGGCAGCGTTTCAGCGGATCTCCCGCCCATCACTATTCGGCGTCGACGCCCAACAAATGCTGTAACTTGGCCAGCGATCTTGTCAACAGGACGCGGACCGCCCCGTCGGTTTTTCCGAGCCGCTGCGCGATTTCCTTGGAAGGCAAGTTCTCAATGTAACGCAATCGGAGCGCCTCGCGAGCCTCCTCGGGCAGGTCCGACATTGCAGCCATCAGCCGCATTTGTTTTACGTCGCGTGAGAAGGCCTGGCTGGCGGTTGTCATGCTGGCGATCAGCAAGTTGACCATCCCGCCGCCGTCGGAGTCGCCGGGGGCCGGCGCATCGATCGACATCTCGCGGCCGGCGTCCCGTTTTTGACTGCTGAAAAACCGCCGATGGGCGTCGATGATCCGGCGCTCGGCCAATTGGCAGAGCCAGCTAAAGGGATCGCGTTCGGCGAGATCGATGACCGGCAGCGAGCGAATGGCCTCGGCGCTGAGATCTTGCAACATGTCCTCGGCCTCGACTTTTTTTCGCAGCGCGCCTCCCAACCGTCGCTCGATATAAGCCAAGAGCTGATTGCGGCGCGCTTGAATATAGCGGCCCAAGGCCTCGGCATCGCGCAGCCGAATTTGAGCGACCAGCTTTTCTTCCGCTTCTTCCATCGAAAGCCCTCGCGGCAATTGCAGTTGGAAAAACCGCTTTCGATTATAGCGAACGCCGAGCCAATCGTCGCGGTTGAGCGCCAGACGCGAATAGACCAGGGCCTTTTTGCGGCCGGGCTTGAACCAGCAGCTTAGACCGGGCGACGCGCGGACGCCCGGAGCCGGCGAACCCTCCGCGGGGCCGGAATACTCGCTGCGGACGCTTCCGGCGCCGTCCCGAGCGGACGATTGAGAAGCGGTTCGACCGAGGCGCGCGGCAAGCCAAAGACAAACGCCGTTCCGCTAGTCAGCGCCGGATCGACGAAAATCGTCGCCCCGTAATGATCGATGACCTTCTTGACGATCGACAGCCCCATTCCCGTCCCGTCGGGATGGGCGGTCGCGAGCCGTTTGCCGGGCAGGAAAATCTCTTGCCGGTGTTCGAGCGGAATCCCGCGTCCATTGTCGAATACGCGCAGCCAGACAAAGTCGCCACGCGGCGCGTCGCACGGCGGTTCGCCGAGGCCAATCGTGATCCGCGGCCCAATCGCCGCGCCGCCGTGCTTGGCGGCGTTGCGGAGCAGGTTCGTCAGCACCTGCTTCACTCGGTTTTCATTGCACCAGACGCGCGGAATGTCCCTTTCGACCGTAACGCGAATCGCCCGCTCACTGAGCAAATCGGTCTGCTCGGCCACGACATCTTGGATCGCGCCGGCCAGGTCGATCACGTCGGACTCAAGCGGAACGCTGCCCGACTTGGCCAACTCGCGGAGGTCTTCCAAAAAGCGTTGCGTCTCGCCGAGGCAAGCCTCTAGCAGCGAGAGGCCCGTTTTGACGCTCGGGGCCGGTTCGCGGCCGCAACTGGCGCGCAGTTCGTGGAAAGTGCTTTCGAGCAAGAGCGAATTGGCCGTCATATCGTGCGACAAGGCGCGGACAAAATGGTCCATCTCCGCCGCCTTCCATTCCAGGCGGCCTTTCACGTCTTGCAAGACGCGGATGAAAGGATTGACCACGCGAACCAAGAGCGTTCCGCCGGCCACGATGACAATCAAGGTCGTAAAAACGCTCAGCCAGATCGGCTGCCAAATCGACCCGGCGCCCGGGTTTCCGCGCGCGAAACTTAGACAATGGTACGCGGTGATGCCGACCCCGGCCAACGCAATGCTGGAGAGGACGAAGATCGAGAATACCAGTAGTCGCCGCCGCTCACTCACGAGAGACCTCACGCCATCCGAGAATTTGCCCAAAATAGGCATCGGCATCGTATGGCGTAAAGGTCTACCCAGTTGTCCTGGTTTATGTAAAAAAGGGCATGAAAAAAATTTTGGTGCCGACTTTTTCAATTAGTGAGGCAAAACAGTCGGCAAAACAAGTACATCCAGAAAAGTCGCGGTTTTCTACCGAGTATCTCCAGTTTATCTATCCTAGTAGATAAACGGCGAGTCGAGTGGTATGCTAAAAAGCCCGGCGGACGGTGGTCCGCGGTACGATGACGACCCCTTCCGGTGGGCGCGTCATTTTCCTTAAGGCCGCGAGCTCAGGCGAGGGACTCGGCGGCATTTCGATCGATGGACCTGGCCGCGAACCGGCGGCCGGCCCCTTACCTGACGAGGAAATTTATGCGGCACATTCGTTTTCCGCTCGCGTTGGCTGGCGTGGCCCTCTCGGCATTGGCGCTGACCTGTTTCAACGGCTGTTCGCGGCGGAGCGCTTCGGCAGCGGCCAGCGAGATTCCCTCGGATGCGAATTTCCAGAAGCAGTTGGATGACGCGTACGATTATGCGGGCAGCCGGCGGCTCAACATCAACGATCAGGGCGCGTGGCAGATTATTCATGGCGCCGAGGCTTTTGGCAAAGACTTCTTGATCACCGCCGACGGCAAGGAGGTCCACGCCATTGACTACGTGACGCATGGCGGTGCGATGAAGGGATGGGACTTGCGCCCCACCGAACACGGTGTCATCAGCATTGTGGCCAACGATGCGATTGGCATGGGGCACATCGATCAGTGGCTCGGATATCTGTCGCAATGCGGCGTCAAAATGAGCGATCCGCTCCTGGTCGGCGGCAAAGACTACACGATGAAAGGGTTCGTCGATAATGCGAAGTGGGATATCGACGAGGACCCCAAGCGCGACGGCACTTGGACCTTGATGGCGTTTATCACCTATCTGCCGATGGACGTCGAATGGACCAACCATCTCGGTGAGAAATGGAACCTCGAACGGCTCGTCGCAATGGAAGTTCGCAAAACCAACGATGAAATCTACTCGACCGAAGCGTGCGGCGGTGCCCACTGTCTCTACTCGCTCGCCTTGGCGGTCAATCGCTACAAGCGCGAGATGAAGACGACCCACCTCACTGGCGCCTGGAAAGAAGCTGAAGATCACGTGATCCGCGCCGTTCGCGACGCGAAAGACTATCAGAATACCGACGGCACCATTTCCTCGAATTCATTTATCAAGGCAAACCCAACCCCCGATGTCGCCCAGCAAATTCGGACGACGGGCCACGTGCTCGAGTTCTTGAGCGTGGCCTGCAGCGACGAAGAATTCAATGAGCCGTGGATGTCGAATGTCGCCTATTCGCTGGTCAAGCTCTTTCAGAAAACGAAGAACATGGATATCGAGTGCGGCGCGCTCTATCACTCGGCCCACGGTTTGAAGTTGTATCGCGAGCGGCGGTTCGGGCTGCGGCCGTCGCTGGCGGCCGATATCTCGCCGACCGACGAGTCGATCGCCGCCCAAGGCGCCGCGGCCGCGCCGACCAAGAGCGAAACCGCGGTGCCCTAACCGCCTGTTGAAGTTTTCAACCGGCTACGTCTTCGCACGGATGCGGTGCCAAAATAACGACGCAATTGAGTTCGGGAATGGCAAGGGTGACACGAACGGTTCGACCCGGTTGACCGAGTTCACCAAGTTCGAGCTCCGCGAGGTGCCGGCGGCCGAGTTTGAAATCGCGAATTTCGGCGTCCATACGTCGCTGGCGTCGTCGCTCTCGACGTTTTGGCGCGCGGTCCTTTACGCGGCGAATGGGATCGTGTTCTTGGCCGTGGCGGTGTGGCTCTATCGGCGGTATCGAGGCTCGCGCGGCGCGGCATGACGCCCGACTGAGGGGCGCGTTTGGCTGTAATCGCAGTGCGTACGGTAGAGGCGCCCAGCGGCGGTTCGGGAGTGGCCCGCGGCCCGCTGGGTTTCTGCAAAGATTGTTCTTGACAGCGCCCCCTCCCCGCTGAGTATGTTCACGTTGGTTCGAGGCCATTCCTTCGCTCGAAATGGCCGCCTTGATCGAGAGCGAAATCGTTTTGGCTCGGTCTTTGGCCGTTTCGACCGCAAAAAGTTTGGGCAGCTTGTCATGCAATCCGCCTCGCGCGCGTTTCGCGATCCTTGGAAGTGGCTGGTGCTCGCCGGCTTGCTGCTCGGCGTTTCTGGGTGACGTTGGGAGGCAACAATATCAATGTACTTTAAAATATTCTTATTTCTATTGCTACTTGGCTTCGACCCAGCATTCGGTGAATCAACTGCTGCGGATGACGCCCTCCAGACGAGATTCCTTGCCGAGGCTCCGAAAGCATGGGAACAATACTTGGAGCGGATTAAAAACGTCAATCTCGAAGCCCATCTCACTTTTCGAAAAAGGAATATTGGCGGCATTGCTAAAAGCGACGCGACTCTCTTTTATGAGATCAAGTTGACGGATGGACGAATGCTCGACGTGCGTTTGGAATCAAAAAACGACGTTTACACAAACCGGCCGGCCAACCATCCGCAATCGGAGAGCAGCCAATCCGGTAGCGTGGACTGTGTGACGCCTGGCTATGCTTATTCCCTGCGCAAGGAGGACTCACAAGCATGGCGCATTCTGAGACTTTTGGACCGTTCTGACGAATTGAAGCAATTCATCGAACGTGATGCACTTGGCATGAGCCGTTTCGCGCTGCTAGTCGACTCGGAATTAGCGCCGGCATTGATCGCGGACAAGGACTTCACGATCGACAAGGCGGAGATGGTGCCCGACAAATCTCGTGCCGTCTGTCGAATCACATTTCGACGCCCGCGCGGCACTGAGATGCGCGGTGTCGTCGGAGGGTTCGTTGACTTCGATTGCGACCATTATTGGCTCATTTTACGCTATGCGGTGCGTGACAAGGACTCACTCGAAGACAAAATTGGGAAGAACACCGTCTCAAACGAAAACACCTTCCGTGACGAGGTAAATGGCGAAAGGCTGCCGCTGTTGAAGCGGAATGTAATTACGTATTCTTATACCGACGGGCGGCCTCTGGATGCGACGACAACCGGCGAGTTCACCAAGTTCGAGCTGCGCGAGGTGCCGGCGACGGAATTTGACATGGCGAATTTCGGCGTCCATACGTCGCTGGCGTCGTCGCTCTCGACGTTTTGGCGCGCGGTCCTTTACGCGGCCAATGGGATTGTGTTTTTGGCCGTGGCGGTGTGGCTCTACCGGAGGTATCAAAATGCGCGCCGAGCGGCGGCCTGAATTCGGCGGAGGGTCAAGAGCACGAGCAAGCGCACAGACAAAACTCCCCTAAACCCAAAAATGTGTGTTTTGACAGGCTCGCCAATGTAAATGTATTTCCTTTGTGGGAGTGAAAACGTGCAGTTGTATGAACTGAATTTAGGACTGCCGAAGACGGTAAACTCAAAGCGACGTTTCCAATCGCAAAATGCGACACACTCTTTTTATTAGCGGTCGACCTCCACGAATCGTCGCACTCGCGGTGGCAGGCCTGCTTGCGCTGGTTGGAATCGCTTGCGCTGCTGGCGATGAATCCTTGACAAAGCGATTGATCAACGAGGCACCGGCCGCTTGGAAAACGTATACCGAGGCGATCAAGGATTTTGACGTGGAATTCCACTCGGCGACCTACTTGAAAGATTTCAACGACATTCTCAGCCGCGATTCGACGATCGTATCAAATATGAAAGCGACAGGCCGCCGCAAAATTGATATCCGCTCCGAACGTCAGACAACTACCTATCGTGGATCACCAACAACTCCCAGGTCAAACTCACCCGAGATTGACGATTTTGGGAGTGTCGATTGTGCGACTCCCGATCTGTGTTACTCACTGCGCACAACTGGCAAAGAATCATGGCATGTACTGTTCGTCGGCGCAAACTCTGAGGCGGTGGAAAGGTATCTCGCTAGCGATGATATCAGCAAGCGCAATTTCTATATCTCAAGCGAAAATGTGGCCGATCTGCTGGGCGACAAGACTTTGATCATCGACAACGCTGAATCGCGGGCGGCCGATCCTGTTTCCTCGGTGCGCATGACGTTTCACCGCAATATCGCCAAAGGTTCCAAGGCTCAAATCTTTGGCGGATGGATCGACTTTGTGCCCGATTGGAACTGGATCGTTCTTGCGTATCGAGTTAGGCGGAAGCAAGCGGCGGACGATTCGGAGGGTCGAATGATCGACGAGGTGCGTTACACTTATCGTGCCCCTACTCGCGATAGTCCTGTAGCCCTGCCCCAATCGGAATCGCTAACCTATCATTACACGGATGGGCGACCATTTGATGGAGGCGGAAAAATCGAATACACCAAGTTCGAGCTGCGCGAGGTGCCGGCGGCGGAGTTTGACATGGCGAATTTCGGCGTCCATACGTCGCTGGCCTCTTCGCTTTCGACGTTTTGGCGCGCGGTCCTCTACGCGGCCAATGGGATTGTGTTTCTGGCCGTGGCGGTGTGGCTCTATCGGCGGTATCAAAATGCGCGCCGAGCGGCGGCCTGAATTCGGCGGAGGGTCAAGAGCACGAGCAAGCGAACGTGCTGTACACCGATACCGCGGCGGAGCCGCGGCTTTCGACGTTGGTGCGCGCGTTTGGTGACAAGGCGGCGGAATGATTGCGTGCATTCAAGACGATTGGTGACGAGCGGTTTTGCAATTCGTAACGAACAGGGGCTAGAATGAGACTCGCTTCGCGGTTGGCTTTGCCATTCTCCGTCTTAACCGGCTCAATCGGAGTCCTGCTGTTGTTGATCGCATTTCTGATCGGCTGCACGTCGATCGCCAAGGCGGACGAATACGATGATTATTACTTTGCTGTTGGCTGCACGGGCTGCTCGACGGACCATTGTAATTATCCGTCTGGTGGTTCCTGTATAGACCTCACGCCGCGCAATCCTAACACTTGTGTAATAACGGGAAGTCGCATTTGCCGATGCGAGATCCCCAAAGGGCTGAGGATCGCTCAATGTAACAACTAAATCGCGCAGCGATGGTCGCGAACCAAGTAAGTCGAGTTGCGGTTTTAATCGGAGCACATTTGCAATGCACAATGCACTCGGAATCGCCTGGGGTGAGAGGGTGGTATGCTACGGGCTTTTTACTGCGCTATCGCTTCTTGGAGTGGTCTTGACGAGCTCTGTCGCGTGCGGAGACAACTCCATCAAAGTACGGTTTCTTAGCGAAGCGCCCGCCGCCTGGAGTCAATATGTCGCTGCGGTCTCCAATTATGAATTGAAATGTCAGTCGGTATCGTTGTTGTCGAATTCCTCCGATTACGCTACTCGCAAAGAAACCGTGGAGTCTGAGTATAAATGGAGTCGGGAATATAAATTGGACGTGAAAAAGACGACGAGTGAAACTAAATACAAGGACAAGCGACCGCCGACAGTCGAATCGTGGGGTCGTGCCTACTGTGTGACCCCAGCGATTTCGTACTTCTTAAGGAGTGAAAATGGCGCACCGTGGAGCATTCAATACGCGGGCGCGGACGCGAGCCAAATTGTGGGCTATCTCGAACTCGATGAAGTTCAGCGGCGCGTGTTATGCGTATCGACCGAAATGGCGTCCGATCTCGTCAAAGACCCGACGTTCGTTGTAGCGAGCGCGGAAGAACGCGATCAGGATGGCGTTCCTGCCGTGCGGATCACCTTTCATCACCAGATTCCGAAGGAAAAGGAATTCGGCGTGTTTGGCGGTTCGATCGATTTCGCGCCGGCTTGGAATTGGGTCATCCTCGCATACCGGGTACGCTGTAAAGAAAATCGAAGTGATCAGCAAGGGAAGAGAACAGACGAAATGCGACAGCATTTCCGACCGCCCGACTCTGGTTGCCCTGTCCCGTTGATCCAGTCTGACGAATTCAAAACGACATTCAATGACGGCAGGCCCGTGGAGTATACCGAAACAACCGAATACACCAAGTTCGAGCTGCGCGAGGTACCGGCGGCGGAATTTGACATGGCGACTTTCGGCGTCCATACGTCGCTGGCCTCGTCCCTCTCGACGTTTTGGCGCGCGGTCCTTTATGCGGCCAATGGGATCGTGTTCTTGGCCGTGGCCGTCTGGCTCTGCCGGCGGTATCAAAAAGCTTGGCGGGGGACGGCGATTTGATGTTCGACAGATGGTCAAGCGCACGAGCAAGTGCTCCTGCTGTACGCCGATTCGGCGGCCAACTGCGCTACCGGCAGAACTGAGTAATAAATGTCAAGAACTCGAAATGGGCGCCGATGCCGGACGTGGTTGGCCTGCTTAGTCGCAGGGGGTGTTTTGACTGCGCTGGCAAGAACGGTTTGCGCGGACGAATCCTTGATAGGCCGCTTCCAAAGAGAAGCGCCGCCCGCGTGGGATCAATATGTCGGCGCCCTTCGCAATTATGTCATTGAAGCCAAGATGGTTTCGCACAGTACAACTGAGTCCGGCGAGTCGTACGACTCCTCGACGACCTATTCGATTAAAGCCACCGGCGAAAGCATTTTAAGTATTCGGTCCGACGCGCAGTGGAAGTCTGACGGCAAGGAAAAAGCTGATTCCAAAAAGCGATCTACGACCAGCAGGCTCAATTGCAAAACGTCAGCAATGGGTTATTCGCTGTTGCGTTCGGACACAGGACCTTGGCAAATTTTCTATACGGGAACGGACTCCGCGCCGGTGCTGGGAGCGCTCGAACAAGACGCGATTCTTCCTAGTCGATTAGGCCTCTGGTTCTTAAGCGCATTCGCGCCGCGTTTTTTTAAGGACAACGACACCACGATCGAAGATGCGAGCGCTCGCAGCGAGGAAGGACAAGAAACCATCCGGATTAGTTTTCGTCATCGCGTGCCGGAGGATGAAAAGCCTGGGATCTTTCGAGGCTGGGTCGAGTTCCGGCCTGCCCAATCTTGGCTAATCTCGAAGTATGTCGTCTATGCGAAGGATTTTCCTAATGACCAAGTCGGTGGAAAAGCAGTTGCCGGCCACCGCAGCTTTCGGGACACGGGCGAAACGCCCCGATACGTAATGAATTTCGATTCAATGGAGTTCGGGAATGGCAAGGGCGTAATGAACGGTTCGACCCTGATGACCGAATACACCAAGTTCGAGCTGCGCGAGGTTCCGGCGGCGGAATTTGACATGGCGAATTTCGGCGTCCATACGTCGCTGGCTTCTTCGCTTTCGACGTTTTGGCGCGCGGTCCTCTACGCGGCCAATGGGATCGTGTTCTTGGCCGTGGCGGTGTGGCTCTACCGGCGGTATCAAAATGCGCGCCAAGCGGCGGCGGCCTGATTGCGGAAAGAGGCCGCCGCGGCGATAATCTCCAGATCGAAGCAACAGGACTGCGATTCAAGAAGGCTCATCGTGGAAGCTGAGTCCGGCGCAAAAAAGGCCGCGCGGCGAGCCGTGGGCCGCGAATGAGCGGCCGCGAATCCAGCGTGGCCAGTCCGCAGTCCGCAAGAGCGGTTCGAAAACCGAGCCTGGCCAAATTGGCCTTACGTCTTTTCAAATTCAGGCGATCCATGCGCAATCTGGCGGTTCTCTTGGCGGTGGTTGGTCTCGCTTCGATCGGCGGGTCGATTTGGGCGTATTGCCACGATCGGTCCCTCGCCGATCCGGTGTATCTCGCGAGCCAGATTCAGTTTGAGCCCGACCCGGTGCAGCTTGGCGATCTTGCGCAGAACGATCCGCGCACGATCGAGGTGCGGATCACCAATCATCTGCCGGTGCCGATGACGGTGTTGGGGGCGAACTCAGGTTGCGACCAGCATGCTTGTCTGGCGGTGGAGACTTCGCTGCCGTTCACGATTGGGGCAGGCGAAACGGCGAAGTATTCGTTCAAATATTTGTCACGAATCGTGGGCCCGCTGCGCGACGAACACGATATCTACACGGATGCCGGGACGTTCCACTTGCAATTGCGTGGCCTGGTGGCCGCCGCACCGTCGCCCGCGA
>DASRSE010000240.1:0-34086 GCA_035656655.1 Pirellulales bacterium | reverse complement strand
GTCCAATACCAGCCACATATGTTCCACGTTGGCGACGCCGAAGATCATCGCGCTGGCGGCGACCGCTTCTCCCGCGACGGTTTTGCATTCCACGACGGTTCCGTCCAACGGCGACCGCAGCGGGAATAGATTCGAGGTCGTGGTCGAGTTATCGACCGCGGTGGTCAGCGCGGCTGGAATTCCCAGCAACCGAATTCGTTCGGCAACTTGATCGGTGTTGAGTTCGGCGAAGTCGTCCGCACGCACGGGCAGACCGAGATTGACGAGGGCTTGTTGAGCGCCTAACAAGCGAATCTTCGCTTCTTCCAGCGCGGCCTCGGCTTCACGCAACTGTCGTCCCGGAATCGTCCCGTCTTCGGCCAATGGCTTCAATCGCTCGACGTTGGTTTGCTTCAGCCGTCGCTCGGCAATCGATTGCAGCAATTCACTCTTGGCTTTTCCCACGTCGGCCGCATCGATAAGCGCCAAGATGTCGCCGCTATGAACCTGATCGCCCACATGCTTCTCGACGCGCCACACGGTGCCGGCCACGCGGCTGGCTAAATGGGCCGAACGGGTCTGGTCATAAACCAATTCTCCGTTGGCGGTCACGGCCTCGACGACCGATCGTTCGTCAACAACTGCGATGTCGATTCCTGCCTTCTCGACGGCCTCGTTGGAGGCGAATTGAATCCGCCGTAGGTGAAGCTTACAGCGGCTGCCATTCTCCGCCCGCGGTAGCAAGGCGAGTGCTCGATCGGCGCGCTCCAGATCAGCCGCCGAAATCTTGGGAATCACCGCGAGTTGAGCCACGTCGGGATGATGAAGCGGGCACTGGGCGACTCCGTGTTCCAGACACCAACCGTAGTCCTTGTCCGCCGGCAAGAGCCACGGTTTACATTCAATGCACCGTGAATCGGGAACATTATGCTGCTCGCACCAATCGGATTCTTCTGCGGCCTCACTACCAAGAATCTTTGAGAATTTGGGGAGCTTCCAATCGGCCATCTGGCCCCAGACGGCAACGCCGGCGAGCGTGACGACAACAACCGCGCCCGACGCGGACCGCCTGATTAGCTTCCAGACCGGCCGACCGCCCGCGACCGAGGCAGTCACCGGCGCGGTGCTATCCGGCGTAGCAATCGAAGAGACCGTCGCTCCATCGCGGCACCGAGATGTAATCGCGGACATGGTCATACTCCAAACGCGCAGCAATGCGCAATGCGACAAATTTGCGGGGTCTTACGGATGCACAAAGACTTGGCTTGCGCGCCGATTTCTACCGGCGCGCAGCCGCGAACCCAGAGGGGCTCATGCGCAAGACGGCATCAAATCAGCAGACGCTGATTCAAGAGATGAAGCGGTATTAGGACGGGCGCCCCCGACCCGTCGTCCCTGAATCCGCCCGAACTCAATAAGAATTCGGCGTCCATTTGCGGGGGATCGAGAGCAGCTAAATCCAGCGAAATGCCAGTTGCCAAATCATCGAAAGACGTTTTTGGCGTCGGCACATACACAAATGCCGGGCAGCATTTCGAGCAGCAAGGCCTCGGGCTGCTGGAGTGATCACGCTTATGACTCTGATGTTGGCTACAGCCTTTTTCGCAGCATTGATCCCGCGAGTCATTCTCGATTGACGAAGCCGCACAGTATGGACAGTCGCTACCGCATAAGCAGCAACAGCCAATCGCAACTTGGCTGAGGAGCAGAAGGACTGTCAAAATTGGGGGAATGGCTTTCATAGGCAACCAATGCTTCATTGGAGTATCATTGTCATTATCGACCGTTGCGTCAACGATATCGCGGAAAAGTCGGAAAATCCGGAAAAGTCATCCGGGACGCGTCGGTGACGCGAAAAACCTGACAAGGGCGATTCGCGAATTTCATTTCGCCCGTTTATTTCCCGAGCAACCGTGAGATCTTTGATTTGGCTTCGCTTGAGCAGTAGACGAACGAGAATGTCGAGGGCGTCGTCTTTGCTGGCAAACCACCGTCGTTTTGCGATCACCCAGGAGTGTCGGATACGGCGGGGCGGAAATTTAGGCCGCTGTGGCCGGGGGAGTGATCCGCTTCAAAATAGTTGGGGGACTTGTCGCCGAGCGTCAGATGCTAGCGCGCGGCTTCGCAAATCCTGTCGCTAATTTGAAAACGCTGAACCCAGCCGCCTCTAGCAGCGTCTCGACAAAGGCCGTCGCGGCACTTTTCAACGGCGCGCAGTGCCGAGGGAGCGCTCCGCAGGGCTCGCGCCATCGCAATTTGAGTTGCCGTTGGGGCATCGCAACCGTGGGATGAAGCAGTCTGTTGAATCCTGCGACAGGCTGCTATGCATATTCGCGGTTCGTGACCTTGCCGGGCATGGGGATCGGATACTTGCCGTCGGCGCCGGCCACCAACGGCGCGGGGCCATCCAGGGTTAGCCGATCGACCATTGGGGCGAACTCATGCGGACAGTTGAGGATGTCTTCGTAGGTGATGACTTGGCCGGTATGCGATGCCATCCGGCCCATCGAAGCGCATAAACTCGCTTGGGCGGCGCGCTGCACCTCGTTGTACGGCTGGTCATGGCGAATGGCGGTCATCAGGTCGTTCCATTCGAGCTGGTACGGGTTCGGCTCGTGCTTGCCAAACGCCCAGGTTTGGTCCGCCTTGGTGTTGATCTTTTGGCTCTTGTAGATGCGACACTTGGCGGGGCTGTGCGAGGAGGTGGAGATCACGGCCGCGCCTTTCGAGCCATGAGCATAGCTGGCGAATTCGTTGTAGCAGCCATCCATGCAGCGGCCTTCGAGCATGAGCTTCGCCCCGTCGTCGAACATATACTCGACCGTGTAGGTGTCGAAGTTCTGATCGACATAATTGCCGCGATAATGCCGCCCGCCAAAGGCTTTGGCCTCGACGGGAAACGAGCCTTTCATCCAGCAGCATTCGTCGAGGTTGTGAATCAAGAAGTCGCTGAACGCGCCGCCGCTGGCCCACAGAAAGGCGTGAAAATTCTTGATTTGGTAAGCCACCTCGGAGATGCCCTCCGGCTTCGCGCCGACGAAGGCCGAGCCAGTCGGTCCGACAACGCGGTAGGCGCGGAGCAGGTTGATATCGCCGATTTGTCCATCGTCGAGCCGCTTCTTGAGTTCGCCGCGCGCTTCGCAATGGCGGCACATCAGGCCGACCCCAACCTTCATGTTTTTCTTGATCGATTCCTCGGCCAACTTGAGCATCTTCTTGGTGGTCGGGCCGTCGACCGAAACCGGCTTTTCCATGAAGACATTGAGCCCCTTTTCGACCGCGTAAGTGAACATGACCCAGCGGAAGGCGGGAGGCGTGGTGAGCAGCACAATGTCGCCCGGCTTGAGGCAGTCGATCGCCTTTTTGTACGCGTCAAAACCAATGAACTTGCGGTCGGCGGGAACATCGACCAGCTTGTCGAACGTGTGCTTCAGCCCGGCGTAGCTTGAATTCAGCCGTTCCGGAAAGATGTCGGCCATGGCGACCAACTTGACGGGCCCTTGCTGGGTGCTGAGGGCGTTTTCGGCGGCACCCGTGCCACGCCCGCCGCAACCGACCAGCGCCAACTGGACCGTGTTGTCTTCGGCGGCATGGACCTGGGGAAGCGTGAGGTTGGCAAACGCCGTCACGGCGGCGGCAGCCCCCGTCGTTTTGAGCAATTGACGGCGCGAAACGCCGGTCGAAAACAAATCGTTCATGGGGAGCTTTCCTAAAAGGTCAAATCGGTAGGGAGAGAGGAACGGCGGCCGCCGCGGCAGGATTGCTTCAGTCTAAACCATGGGGCTGCCGGATTCCAACCTTTTTCGCGCGAGAAACGCGCCGAGCGGGCGGCGGCACGACGTGGCGTTCTGGGCGAAGAAGTCGCGGCCGCTTATTGCCAGGTGAACTCGGGCAGGGGGACAACCGCGCCCCCTTTTTCGGCCGATTGATGAGCGCAGATCCCGACACAGGTCCAATTCGCGCTGGTCACGGCGTTGGGCCACGGATCGCGATTGCCGCTGAGGGCGGAGAGCATTTCATGCACCAAATGCGGATGCGATCCGCCGTGTCCGCCCCCTTGAATGAACGATAGGTGGTGCGCGTCTTGGATCGATTGCGTGAATTTGCGGATCGGCTCGGGCAGCAGATGTGCGAAGTCGGGGACGGAAACGCGGCTGGCGATCTCCGGTTCGGGCTTTTTCGCCGTGTGGAGGACGTGCTCTTCGCCTTCGACCAGGGTCCATTCGAAGCTTTTTTTCGTGCCATAGACATCGAAGCTTTCGCGATATTGCCGCGCCGTGTCGAAGAGAAATCGCCAGATATGAGCGGCAATGTCGCTGTCCTTGATTTTGATGTGGCAACTCTCGACCGCGAATGAATTACCGGACTTTTTCGCGAGCGCCGGATTGATCGTGCCCGAACCAAAGCAACTGACATATTCAGCGCGGCCTTTGACGAGGCCGAGCACCGGGCTGACGACGTGGGTCGCATAGTGCATGGGGATCATGCGTTCCCAGTATTCGGGCCAGCCTTGCATATCCTGCGGATGCGAAGCGGCCATGTACTGGATTTTGCCCAACTCGCCGGTTTCGTACATCTGCTTGATGAACAGAAACTCGCGCGAATAGACAACCGTCTCGGCCATCATGTACTTCAAGCCGGTCGCTTTGACCAACTCGCAGATCTGGCGGCACTCTTCGATGGTTGTCGCCATCGGGACCGTGCACAGGACGTGCTTGCCCGCGCGGAGGGCCGCCAGCGACATCGGCGCATGATCCGGGATGGGCGAGTTGATGTGGACGAAATCGACCTGCGGGTCGCGAAGAACATCTTCGTAGTTGGTATATCGCTTTTCGATTTGGAAATGATCGCCGATTTGGTGCAACTTTTCCGCGTTGCGCTGGCAGATGGCGTAGACATTCCCCGCAGGATGGCTCTGGTAAATCGGAATAAACTCCGCGCCAAAGCCCAGCCCGATCATCGCGACGTTCAGTTTCTTAGTCATGGGGCGCCTAGTCTTTACGTGGTCATGAAATACAAGGAAAAGCCGGAGTCGTCGAATCGCGAAGCCGTTTCGGCGATCGTTGCGGACGGGTATTATGCCAGATGACGACGCGAGATAGAATCCGGGGATGGTTTTTTTGGGCCGCAATCACGGACCGCGAGTCGCGACCGGCCGCAAATCGAAAACGAGGTTGACAATGCACCGCGCTTGGGCCATTTTCCTTTGCTGTCTCGGTTGCGCGTCCTGGGGCGTGGCCGCCGATGAGCCGCCTGAAAATTTGAAAAACTCGCTCGGCATCGCACTCGTCCGTCTCGCCGCGGGCGAATTCATGATGGGCGACCCGCACGGGCCGCCGCGGTCGCGCGACGAATGGGAGTTGCGAAATTTTGATGAGTCGCCGGCCCATCGGGTAACCATTCGCCACGCTTTTTATCTCGGCGTGAATGAAATCACCAATGCCGAGTTTGAAAACTTCGCGCCGGGACACCGCACGCGCAACGGCCGCGCCCGCGAAGAAGGGTCCGATCAGCTGCCCGTGACGAACGTCACTTGGCAAGAGGCGGTCGACTTCTGCGCGTGGTTGAGCGAGCAAGAGGGACGCCCCTATCGGCTGCCGACGGAAGCCGAGTGGGAATATGCTTGCCGGCCGGTGGAGTTAAAAACGGTCGACCTCACGAAGCTCGAAGCCATTACCCGCGAAGGCAACTTCGGCCTTTCAAAATCGGGGGGCAAGCAATCCGGCCCGCTGCGCGTGGGCAGTTATGACACTGACGCGCGCGGGCTGAACGACATGCACGGGAACGTCGCCGAATGGTGCGCAGATTGGTACGGCCCTTATGCGGCGGAGCCGCAGACCGATCCGGTCGGACGCGCGGACGGATATGCGCGCGTCGTCCGCGGCGGCAGTTTTTTGACGGCAGCCGACAAACAAGAATTGCGCAAACAATATCCGGCGACGTATCGAGCTGGCTTGTTGCCGGACGACGCCAATCTGGCAACCGGCTTTCGCATCGTGCTCGGCGCGGCGCCGACGACGAAGCCTCTTCCGGTGGTGCTCTCCTCATATCAAAAAGAAGTCCGCCAAGAGCCGGCCAAAGCAGTTCGTGAAGCAAGCACGCAGCCGTTTTTCAAGAACTTCACGCGCGAGAAAAAGAATCCTACCATTCCCGACGAGACCTGGGGACCGATCTTCAGCAAGTGGAACCATTTCACCGCGTGCTGCGCGTGCCCCAACGGCGACATTCTTGCCGTCTGGTATACGACCGTGAGCGAATCGGGCCGCGAACTGGCGCAAGCGGCCAGCCGTCTGCGGGCCGGCGCCGAGCAGTGGGACGAGGCTTCGCTGTTCTTTGATGTGCCCGGCGTGAACGATCATGCGCCCGTGCTGCTCTGCTCGGGCAAGCGGATTTTTCATTTTTGCACGCAGTCGCTGCGCAGTTGGGACGACGCTACGGATATTGTCCGCTGGTCCGACGACAATGGCGTCACCTGGTCGCAGCCGCGGATCATGGTGGGGCGCGACGATCCGCAGGCGATGAGCCAACCCTGTTGCGCCTTGCGAACGAAACGCGGCGAGTTGGTGGTGGCGTGCGATGGCGACGGCCATCGCGACGAGCGACTTGTCATCAGCCGTGACGATGGCCGCACGTGGCGCGTGGCCAAGGGAGACATGCGGCTGGCTGTGCATGGGCAATACGCGATTCACCCGACCCTTTTTGAACGGAACGACGGCCAGCTCGGGGCGTTTCTGCGCGGTCCGAATCCGCTGCCCATGCTCGTCACGGCCGATCTGGGCGAGACCTGGACCGCTGGCAAAACCCCTTTTTCCGGCATTACGACCGGCCAAAAGGCGGCCGCGCTTAAGTTGCGCAGCGGCGCGCTGCTGCTCTGTAGCTTTGACCGCGGCAAGCAGTTGTTCGGCTCGACAACCTTTGCCGCGCTGTCGCTGGACGAGGGCGCGACCTGGGCTCACGTTCGACCGCTGCCTGACGTGAGCGGTTACTTGTCCGTGACGCAAGCCGCCGACGGAGTGATCTACGTCTTTGGCAGCCGCCAAACCTGCGTCGCATTCAATGAGCCGTGGATCAAAGAAGGGCCCGCCGCGGACAAATGACTTTCGAAGCGAGCGCGGACGCGCGCGGTTTATTTGCGAGCCGCGAACGCTGAAAACTCAGCGCAACTCGGGAGGGGTCTGATATTCGTCCGATCGATAGCCGGCCGCGGGACCCCTCGGCAACTCGGGAATCGGATTCGGCAGTTCCGGCGCTCCCGCCGGGAGCACGGGCTCGACCGCCGGAGGCGGAGGCGAGCCAATCGAGGGGATGAGCAAGACCGCGAGAATTCCCGAGACAAAAATTCCGTCGAACGTGCCGGCTCCGCCGATCGAGGCGATCGGCGCGTGCAGCCCGCGGATGTTTTCGAGGTTCATGATGTCAGCGCCGACGAGCGTGCCGAGACTGCCGATCACATAAGCCAAGGGGGCGGCTTTGCGCCAGCAAAGCACCATCGCCGTGACCGCCGCGACAATGGGCGGCAGCCAAGTTGGCACGGCGATGCCGACGCCTGCCACTGGCTGCGCGACCTGATGGACCACGATGGCGACAAACGCCACCCCGGCAATCGCGCGGATAAACAACTGGTTTTCGATGAGCAGATAAATCGACAGCAAAATCGGGATCACCGCGCCCCCCAGGTTCACGGCAATCACCGTGCGCGGCCAGTCTTCCACGGCCGGCACCATGTACTGCACTCCCTGGAACTCGATGATCTGATTTGAATAAACTTGTTCCGGCGGCAACTCCATGATCGGGATATTGACGTAACTGCCCAGCCACGACAGAAACATCAGGCCGATCACATAGCGTGCTTCAATGCCGATTTTGCTGAAGGTGTAGCGTAGAATCCCAAATTCGATTAGGGCGACCGCCAACGCAAAAAAAACGAGCAAGCCCAACTCGAAGGGCCACCGCATGGGAAAATAATGCAATTGCGAAGCGTGCATGAATGGTTTCCCAGGGCTAATCCCACGAGTTTTGGCCGGGCAGCGTCGCCGGGTTTGTCTCCGCGGCAAGCGACTTTGATTCTAAAGTCTCGCGACGGCTTTGAGCAAGGTTCCGCGGTATGATATAAGAGGTAAACCTCGCCGTTCGATCGTCTCGTTCTACCGCAATGATCAAACTCCGCCGATGAACATGAAAATCTTTGAATTCTTTTTACTTCGCGCCGGTCGAGCGGCGCCTTTCGCGCTGGCGCTGCTGGCGTTGCACTTTAGTCTTCCGCAGCGCGCGCCCGCGGCCGACCGCGCGAAGCTGCCCGGGCTCGTCGATCAGCAGCCTGCCTCAGGCCGGTTTGTGAAAACCGACTTGGGTTATATGGTTCCATACAAGGCCAAGATTCCGAACACGGAAATTGAATTTGAGATGGTGCCTGTGCCGGGAGGGAAATTTCTCCTCGGCAGCCCGGCGAGCGAAAAAGGGCGGAAGGCGGACGAAGGCCCGCAGATCGAGGTGGTTGTCGAACCCTTCTGGATCGGCAAATACGAGGTGACCTGGTCCGAGTACAAGCCGTTCATGAACCTGTACACGGCCTTCAAAGAATTTCAGAGCAACAATCTGCGCGGCGTGACCAAGGATAACGATGCCGACGCCGTCACCGCGCCGTCGCGGCTGTACGATTCCACGTTCACGTTTGAAAAAGGGGATCGGCCCAAGCTGCCGGCGGTGAGCATGTCGCAATACGCCGCCAAGCAGTACACCAAATGGATCAGCCTTGCGACCGGCCAGTTTTATCGGCTTCCGTGGGAAGCCGAGTGGGAATATGCGTGCCGCGCCGGCAGCAAAACGGCTTATTGCTTCGGCGACGATGTCTCCAAGCTGGGCGAGTATGCGTGGACCACCGAGAACTCCGACGAAAAGCCGCACGAAGTAGGGCAGAAAAAGCCGAACGCCTGGGGCCTCTACGACATGCACGGCAACGTCGCCGAGTGGTGCTTGGACGAACTCGTGGAAGATGCGTATCAAAAGCACGCAGGGAAAACCGTGACGGTCGCCGAGGAAGCCGTCTGGCCAACGAAGCTCTATCCGCGGGTGATTCGCGGCGGCTCGTGGGACAACGATGCCGCCGACGCGCGCTCGGCCGCGCGCATCCCCTCGAATGACAAGGAATGGACCGACACCGATCCGAATCTGCCGAAGAGCCCGTGGTGGCTGACCGATGGCATGGCGCTCTCGCTCGGAATGCGGGTCATCCGCCCGTTGCATGCGCCGGCGACGGCCGCCGACAAGGCAAAGTATTGGGAAGCCGACATCCCGTCGATTCGTTCCGCGGCCGACCAGCGGATGGCGCAAGGCCGCGGCGCACGCGGCGTGGTCGATCCGGGATTGCCTGCCGCGATCAAAAAACTGGAAGCGGAAAAGGACAAGTAATTGCGCAGCGCCGGCCGCGGCGTGTCATTGCCACCTCGCCACTTTGCGATGCGGTTCGCGCGGCGGAATCCATCTCGTTGGCGAAGTCCAATCCAGGGTCCATCGGTTGTGAAGGATGGGGCAGGTGGCTGACGATGACGGATCGACGCGGCCGCGACTTGCCTGATCAACCGGTTGCGTCATTTCCTCTCATTCGCTCGAGCTCGCCTTATCTCGCGTGGCGCTATGCACAATCCGATTATTACGTTGACGACTGATTTTGGCGTGGAAAGCCCTTACGTCGCGGCGATGAAAGGGGTTTTGCTGACGCTCTGCCGCGCCGCCACGATCGTCGATATCACGCATGCGATCCCGCCTCAGGATGTGCGGCAAGGGGCCATTGTCTGCCACGATTTGTTCCCCTGGTTTCCTCCGGACACGATTCATGTCGGGGTCGTTGATCCGGGCGTAGGCAGCGATCGGCCGCTGATTTATGCCGAATTGGGAACCTTCCGTTGTCTCGCGCCGGACAATGGCTTGCTCAGCTTGCTGGCCACGCGGTTTCCAATCACGCGGATTGTGCGTCTGACGAAGGCTGAGCACTGGCAGCCGGTTTTGTCCGCGACGTTCCATGGCCGCGATATTTTGGCGCCGGTCGCCGCGCGGCTGGCGCTCGGCATCGATCCGGCCGCTCTCGGCGAGCCGCAATTGGAATTGGTCTCGCTCGCGTGGCAAACGCCGATCTCCGAACCGGGATATCTCCAAGGCAAGGTGTTGGCGATCGACACGTTCGGCAATTTACTGACGAACATCACGGCCGAACATTTGCAGGCGATTCCCGACCCAAACCAAGTCACGCTTGATTGCCACGGCTTTCGGCTGATCGGCTTGGCGCGGACTTATAGCGACCGTTCGCTCGGCGAACTCGTGGCGCTGCTCAATTCGAGCGGCCGTTTGGAACTGGCCATCGTAAATGGCAGCGCAGCGCAAAAAACCGGCGCGCTGGTAGGTTCCGAAATCGAAGTCCATTGGCCGACCGTATGATGGGTTCGACTTTCTCCAACCGGCTCCTCGGCCGAGGCGACCTCACGCGGCACTGTGCCCGCATCGATTCGATTGCAACCCGATTTTAACTCGATTGGTCTGCGCCCATGCCTGAGCCGGTGCGTCCCACCATTGAACAACTCCGTGCTTGGGATCAGGAGGTGCTCTGGCACGCCTTTACGCAAATGGCGGAGCATGAGCCGCTGTTGATCGCGCGAGCGCACGGCTGCACGCTGGTCACGGTCGAGGGGCAAGAGTTGCTCGACGGGGTGAGCAGTTTGTGGTGCAACATCCACGGCCACCGCCATCCGCGGCTAGATGCCGCGCTCCGTGCCCAGTTGGATCAGATCGCGCATACGACGCTGCTCGGAACGGCGCATCCGACGACGATCGAATTGGCGAAACGGCTGGTCGAGTTGACGCCTGGCGGCTTGAATCACGTTTTCTTCTCGGACGATGGCGCCACGGCGGTCGAGGTCGCGGTGAAGATGGCGTTTCAATATTGGCGACAGCGGCCCGAGCCGCGCCCGAAAAAGACGCGCTATGTGGCGCTTGGCGATGCCTATCACGGCGACACGCTAGGAAGTGTCAGCGTGGGGGGCGTGGCGCGGTTTCATGCCATGTTCGAGCCGCTGTTGTTCCCGGCGCTGAGACTTCCTTGCCCCGACACGTATCGGCTGCCTCCGGGCGTCGCGGCAGAAGGCGCCCTTGAATACTATCTGGCCCAGGCAGAATCGCTCCTCGCCGCGCGGCACGAGGAAATTGCCGCGCTCGTGCTTGAACCGCTCGTGCAATGCGCGGCGGGCATGGTTCGCCACCCGCCCGGTTATCTGCGCGAAATCCGCGCGTTGACGAAGAAATATGATGTGCTGTTGATCGCCGACGAGGTCGCGGTCGGTTTTGGCCGCACGGGCACGCTCTTCGCTTGCGAACAAGAGGAGGTGTCGCCCGATTTGCTCTGTTTGGCGAAAGGCTTGACCGGCGGATATCTGCCCTTGGCCGCGACCCTGGCGACGAGCGAAATCTGGAACGCATTTTTGGGAAGCTATGCCGAGTCGAAGCAGTTCTTCCACGGCCACACGTACGGGGGCAATCCGCTGGGCGCCGCGGTCGCGCTGGCAAGTCTAGCCGTGTTTGCCGAGGAGCAAACATTGACCGCGCTGCCGGCAAAAATCGAACGCTTGAAAGCATGGCTCGGGCAAATCGCCGCGGAGCCGGTCGTCGGAGACGTGCGCCAAGTTGGACTGATCGCCGGAATCGAGTTGGTTCGGGACCGCGCCACACGCGCGCCGTTTCCTTGGGAGTCGCGGGTGGGCCAGCAGGTTTGCAATTTCGCCCGCGGCCGCGGAGTCTTGCTCCGCCCGCTGGGGAATGTGGTCGTGATCATGCCCCCCTTGGCCATTACGTTGGCGGAATTAGACCAAATCGGCGCCGCCGTCGCGGCGGGGATTCAAGCCGTTGGTCGCCCGTAGTAGCCCCTGGCGGTGGATCAGGCTTTGTCCGCGAAGCGTTGCGATCCGCAGCGAACGACGTAAGTCGTTATTTTGCGAGCCGTCCGGAGCGACGTCTTGCACCTTGACAATTGGGAAGGGGTGCCTAGCCGCGTGGTTCATGGGCGAATCGCGGCGGTTGCCGGCGGCTGGTTTCTCCGTGTAGCTAGACCGATTCTTCAGCCAAGCCTTCCCAGTTTCAACCACCAAGATCGGCCGGTCGCCAGCGAAATAAACTGAAAAGGGGCGCGCGGTGAAACTTGTCAGTCGGTCCGCAAGTAGTCACAATGGGTAACCGGCGCAAAACGGTTTTGCGCGACCGGAGTGGATTCACCCGATTTTAGGCCGTCGGTCGATCCTCGCATCCAAACTCCCCTACTTGGTCGATGATCGATGAAGAGGCCTGGCGCAATTTCCGTACATTTCTCGGCGAGGGGTTCGATTCATGCTATCGCGCATGCGTCTGGACATCGGTTGGACAGATATCACGGCAGGGCTGAGCCATTGCGTGTTCGCGCACCAGCGCGAGCGGCTGCAGCAAAAAGTAGAGCGCCACTGGTCGCGTGAAGGGAACGCGCTGGCCTGTCTTTCGGTTCGCACCGGCTTTGATCTGTTGCTGAAGTCGTTGAAACTTCCGCCCCAGAGCGAAGTCCTGATTTCGGCGCTGACGATCAAAGACATGGTTCGCATCATCGAAGAGAACGGCCTGATTCCCGTGCCGGTCGATCTCGATTTGAATCGACTCGCGCCGGCCTGTGCGCAAATCGCGGCCGCCATCACGCCGCAAACGCGCGTCATTCTGATCGCCCATTTGTTTGGCACGCGGCTCAACCTGGAGCCGGTGCTCAACCTGGCGCGCGAGCACGAATTGGTAATGATCGAAGATTGCGCGCAGGCCTATGTGGGTCCCACCTTCACGGGTCATCCGCAGGTCGATGTTTCGATGTTCAGCTTTGGCCCAATCAAAACGGCCACCGCGCTCAGCGGCGGGATTTTGAAAGTGAACAATCGAGCGATCCTGGAGGCAATGCGGCAGCAGCAAGCGACTTATCCGGTGCAGGACCGCTGGTTCTTCTTCAAGCGGCTGCTTAAATACAGTTCGTTGAAGTTCGGTTCGCAGCCGCTGATCTATGACCTGATGATCTTGTTGTGGCGCACGCTGGGCAAGGACTACGATCAGGTGGTGAGCCAAACGGTAAAGGGCTTTCCTGGCCCCGACTTCTTCCGGCGCATTCGCAAGCAGCCTTCGGCGCCGGTGCTCGCGCTCCTGTTGCGGCGGCTGCGGCGGTTCAACGCGCGCGGCTTGGCCGAACGAACGGCCAAAGGGGAGCGCTTGGCGGAGTTGCTCGGCAGCGTTGCTTTTCGTCCGGGCGAAACCGTTCCACGGCATAGCTACTGGGTTTTTCCGGTCATGGCCGAAGCCTCCGATCGGCTGATTGCGGCATTACGCGCAGAAGGTTTTGACGCCGCCCAGGGCCACAGCTTGTACGTGGTCGATGCGCCGACGGATCGCCCGGCCCAAAACCCGGCCGCGGCCCGTGAGGCCCGCGAGAAAATCGTCTATTTGCCGTGGTTTACCGATTTTCCGCTGGCGCGGATGGAGCGAATGGCTCAAATCGTCCGCGACCATTGCCAGCCGCACGCCGCGCAGGCTGCGCATTGGCGCAGCGCGGCGCTCGAGTCGCCGGCCGCCGTCGCGGCGGAGCGCGAGGTCGGCGTGTGAATGCGGTCGGCGCGATTGCCTCTTCACCGCCGCATCGCCGTGGCGAATGCGCATCTTGGACTAGTGTTCGCGGGCGTCGAAATCATGCACGAGTTTCTGCTCGTTGCTTAATTGCTCCGGCGACAGGCGATACTTGCGATCGCCGATCAAATCTTTCGCCCCTTGGAAAAATCGCTCGAGCAGGCTCGTTTCTTCTGCGGAGGGCCCGGCGGCGGCCACTCGTTTCGCGCGCCGCGCGATGAACAAGGTTTGATATTCGCCCGCGCGCGGCAGCGCTGCGACCGCATCGCCGCGGGCGTCCGCGCGGCTATAACTGCCGCCCCAACTGGCGAGGGTTTGAATCTGATTCGCACTCGGGGGACCGTGTTGGGGCGAAAAGTCGCTCTCGCTCAAGCGCTCAGAAGGATCGGGCACGCGACCCATCGGCAACACGATCACCACCGCGCCTTCGTCCGGAACGAGCGCGCCGCCGACGCCTCGATCGACGAAATGAAAATGAACCGCGATCGGTTGGCCCAGGTCGGTCGCTCGGTTCGCGGGGCCCGAATGGATGCCGATCAGGATTCCCAGCAGCAGCCCAATGATGCCGACTGCGGCGATCAGTAGACCTTGAACATAAAAGGCGGTGCGCGAAATGAGCAGTTCGTGCGGGGCGAGCCGCAAACCGGCGCTCGAACCGCGTGGCGAACTATCCGGCCGAATCGGCGGAAGCTTGGCAGTCGCAGGGGCGGGAGCAGGCGTCTTCGGCTGATCTCCGGTCGTCTTCTTCTCCGCCGCGGTTCTGGTTTTCGCGACCGCCGGAACCACCAATGGAGCGCCGCACTTGGGGCAGTTGACCGACTGGCCGCTCTTGTGCGCCGAGACCGCTAGATTCTGCCGACAGGCAGGACACGGAAAGCGAACCTGCATCCCCACGCGAGCCTCGCCGAATTATTCTTCCGGAGCGTCGGGCGGACCTGACAGGCCGTTAATCCCTTGGACAATCGCCAGGAGGATTAGATCAATTATCCAAATCAAACCCAATCCCAGCGCTCCATATTCCAGGACCATGGCTCCGGTTCGGTCGCCCAACATGGAGAGCAACTCGCCAGTGCCGCCAACCACGCAAATCGCAATGGGCAGGACCACTGCCACCACGACCAAGACCAGGAGAATGCGGCTGGAAATCACAGACGGCTCGCTAAAGTTTACCTAATTTCACTATTCTTTCGGCGGGGGATGGCATTGTCAATCCTGGCCGACGCTCGACCGCGCATTCCGAGCGGGTGAATGGGACGGCCTGCCTCCGGTTGCGACGATTCTCGCGAAGATGCCGTCCGTTCGAGGAAAGCAGGCCCTAGGGCGATCGTCCGGCGCGGTCGTTTGTTGACTTCGCTCGCGGGACCGTCAAAATGGAGAAGGGACTCGAATCTCTTTTCACGCGCCGTCACTTCGCCCCGATCGGCGCGAAGCCCTTCTTCGGCCCCAAGGAACCGTCATGATGAAATTGCACCGCCGGGCCGCGCCCTGCTGCGCGCTGACAATCGCGTTGACCGCGATGCTGCCGCTCGCAGGAGCGACCAACTTGACCCTCAAGGATGGCCGGACGCTGGAGGGGCGCGTGGGGCGCATTTCGCAGATCGCGTCCGACCCGCTCAGTCCCAATGGCGCGGCGCCGACCAGCGTGCAAAACATCATGGTCGTCGACGATGACCTGCGGCGGACCTTTGTTTCCACCTTCAATTTGAAAGCGGTCAACGAGGAGCCGCCGAAGGCGAACGGCCGCATGAACGGCATCAAGATTCATCAGACCGTGGCGATCGCCGGTCGCCGGGTCGGGTCGGTCGGCGCCTTTTTGAAGGTGACTCCGTTCGACAAATTCGGCCGCCGCGCGATCACGATGTCCACCAATACCGGTCCGGTCACGATTATTCAAGGAATCACGGAGATCACCCCGGTTTGGACCAAGGTCGAGGGGCTGCAAACGCAAGGAAATCCGTTCCTGTGGGACATGCGGATCTCGACGAATTCGATTCCCCGGGAAACGCTGCACGCGATCTTGGAAACCAATCAGCGGCTGAGCAACCCGGGCGACGCCGAGGATTATCGCGCTAAAATCGTCCGGTTGTTCATGTGGGGCGGCCGATATTTCGAGGCGGAGCAAGAGTTGAAGGACTTGCTCAAGGCGGCGAAAAACCCGGAAGACTATCGCGAATTCTCGAAGCAACTCAGCGGCTTGAGCACCAATCTGTTGCTGCATGAATTGGAACAGCGCGCGGACGCCGGCCAGCACCAATTCGCGTTTTCGATGCTCGAGCGATTCGCGGCCCAGGCGCCCGATCCAAACCGGCCTGTCCCCGGCGAGGTTCAGCAGCGCGTTGGCGAAATGCTCCGCGCCTATGAAAAAGAAAAAACGCTCGGGACCGACATCATTGGGCTGCTCGACGCGCAGTTGGCGCTTTTGAAGGACGATCCGATCCGTTACCAATTCGAGCCTTTGATCAAGCAGATCAAAACCGATCTGAATTACAACACGCTCAATCGGCTCGCTGCTTTTTATCGGCTCCACGACGCCGAGAATCTGAAACCGGCGCAGCGGTTGGCCTTGGCGGTGAGCGGCTGGGTCCTAGGCAGCGACGCCGCGACCGAAGATCCGACCATTGCGATTTCGGCCCTGCAGATTCGCACCCTGATGCGTGGATACCTCCGCGAGCCGTCTCCCCTGAAGCGGGCCGATTTGCTCAAACAACTGAATTCGCAGGCGGGGTTCACCGCCAAGCTGACCGCGCAAATCGCCGACTTCATGAAGCCTCCGTTGGATTTGCCGGAAAAACTCGCCGCGCCCGGCAACATCAATGGGTTTTATGAATTGTCGGTGCCGGCCGCCCAAGGCGCCGCGCCGGTCAGCTATTTTGTGCAACTGCCGCCGGAATACGATCCTTATCGCCGCTATCCGACGATTGTCACGCTCCACGGCAGCAATACAACGCCTGAGCAGCAAATCGAATGGTGGGCTGGCCCGCCCCAAGGCGATCCGGCGAAAAATCAGAATCGCCAAGGGCAGGCCACTCGGCAAGGCTACATTGTGATCGCTCCGGCCTGGAGCAAGCCGGGGCAAAACACCTACGAAGGTAGCGAAGCCGAGCATTACGCGGTGCTGGGCTGTCTCCGCGATGCTTGCCGCCGCTTCGCCATTGATACCGATCGCGTTTATCTGTCAGGTCATTCGCTCGGCGGCAATGCCGCTTGGGATATCGGCCTTTCGCATCCTGACTTATGGGCCGGCGTCATTCCGATCGTGGCGGTGCTCGACGAAAAATCGTTTGTCGCGCGGTACACCGCGAATGCGGCCAAACTGCCCTTGTATTTTGTCTGCGGCGAATTGGACGGCGACAAGCTCATGCGCAATTCGATCCATTTCGATCGCTACATGACCGCGCCCAAATGCGACGCCACCGTGGTCGAGTACCTCGGCCGCGGCCATGAAGATTTTTCCGATGAGATCCAGCGCCTGTTCGATTGGATGGGACGCAAGCGGCGTGACTTTTTTCCGAAAGATTTTGCCTGCAATACGATGCGGGCCTTTGATAATTACTTCTGGTATTTGGAAATCAACGAGTTTCCGCCGAATACGACCGTCGATCCGGTCAACGACTCTCCGCCGCCAGGCGCGCACGCGCTATTGGTCACGGGCAAGGTGGCGGTCGATACCAAAGGGACGACCAGCAATCTGTGGATTAACGCCGGAACCGCCAAAATCAGCGTCTGGCTGAACCCCGAGACGGTAGACTTGACACACCCTGTGTTTATCAATTTCAACGGCAAATCAAGTCGTGCGCCTCAACCGCGCGGCGAGACGGTGCTGGAGGACATTCGGACGCGCGGCGACCGCCGCCATCCGTTTTGGGTCAAATGGAGCAGCTTTGAAGGGCCATAACAGCCGCTTTTCTGACTTATCGGAAGCCGGCAATTCCGCGCGGCGTATAAGGCTTTTCGAGTTGGCCGATTTCTTCTGGAGTTAGCCGGACAGCCAGCGCCGCCAGCGCATCGCTCAAGTGCTGCGGCTTGGTCGCTCCCACAATCGGCGCGGTCACGACGGATTTCGACAGGACCCAGGCAAGGGCCACTTGCGCCGGCGCGATTCCTCGAGCCGCGGCAATCCGTCCCACCTCGGACACAATCTGGCAATCCGATTCTTCGCTCTTCGCATAGAGGGTTTTGCCAAATTCGTCGGTCTCGCCGCGCCGCGTACTCTCCGCGGCCTCCCACGGTCGCGTCAAGCGGCCGCGTGCCAGCGGACTCCACGGAATCACGCCAATCCCCTCGGCCGCGCAAAGCCCAAACATCTCTCGCTCTTCTTCGCGATAGAGCAAATTGTAATGATCTTGCATCGAGACAAAACGGGTCCAACCGTGCCGCTCGGCTAGATGCAGGGCCTGGCAAAATTGCCACGCGTACATCGACGACGCCCCCAGATAACGGACCTTGCCCGCCTGCACGACGGCGTGCAGGGCCGATAGAGTTTCTTCGGTCGGGGTGTCATAGTCCCAGCGATGGATCTGATACAAGTCGATGTAATCGGTACCTAGGCGGCGGAGGCTGTTATCGACTTCCGTGAGAATGGCCTTGCGCGACAAGCCCGCGCCATTGGGCCCGGGCCGCATCCGATTGAAGACCTTTGTCGCCAAGACGACGTCCTCGCGCTTGGCAAAGTCGCGCAGCGCCCGGCCGACGATTTCTTCGCTCGTGCCGTCGGAATAGGTGTTTGCCGTGTCGAAGAAATTGATCCCCGCGTCGAGCGCCTGGCGCAAGAACGGGCGGCTCTGCTCTTCGTTCAGTGTCCACGGGTGCGTTCCACGGTCGGGAATTCCATAGCTCATGCAGCCCAAGCAGAGCCGCGAGACCTTTAGGCCTGTCGTTCCTAATCGTCGATATTCCATCTTGTCCTCCGAGTTCTGACCCTAAACCGCGCCGATCCATGAAGAGCGAACGCGGCCTCATTTCGCCGGCAATGATTCGAGATAGGCGATAATCGCGGCCAATTCCTGCACGGAAAGCTGGTTGACCAAGCCGTCGGGCATGGTCGAAACGTCGCTTTTTTTGCGGGCTTCGATCTCTTTTTTCGGCAGCACGGTCACAATCGCATTCTGACCGCGCAGTTCCACTTCGTCGCCCGACTCACGCGAGACGAAGCCCGACCACTGCGTCCCATCGCTGAGGGCGAAGATCTGAGTTTCGAAGCCTTGGGCGATTTTGGCGCTGGGCTTGAGGATCGATTCGATGAGTTCGGGCCGTTTGTAGCGCGTGCCAATCCCGCCCAAAAAGGGCCCTTTCGGCGGTTCCTTGGGATCGGTCGTGTGGCAATTCGCGCAGCCTTGGCGCGTGAACAGTTTTTGGCCGAGTTGGACGTCCCCTTTTTCTTGCTGGGCCGCCTCGAGGACTTTTGCGTAGGCTAGCGTTTCAATGCGCACTTTGTTTTTGCTGTCTTGATCGAGCCGCAGCTCTCCGGCGGCATATTTTGCGGCGGCGCGAATTGCCTCGTCGTGGCTCGTCTCGTAAGAACGAACTTGATAAGAGTAGGGTTCCGCGCCGATCAGTCCAATCGCATGCAGCAAGTTCACAGTGGTGGCCGGCTTCGCCCAGGCTTGATCCAGCAGCCGTTTGGCCGCGTCCTTGGCCTCTTGGGGAGCGCGCGGTTGGAGCTGCAATTTTAAGAGCGCGGCATACGCCAGTTCTTTTTCGCCGGCCGACGGCTTGGTTGCCAAATTGGTCAGCGTCGCGAGCTTCGCGGGCTGGCTCAATTGATTGAGCAAGTCTTGGCGGCTCTGGCGAAATTCTTCCGGCGTCTTCACTTGGTCCACCGCGGCCAGTGCGGCAAACGCCCCTTCTTGCGCCGCGGGGAGCGCCGATTTCTTGATCAGTTCGCGCACCAAAGCGGCGCGCACGGCGATCGGTTGTTTTGGATCGCGCGCCACGTCGACGACAATCGCCAAGCCCGCCGCATTCAGCGCCGGCAAGCTGGCCAAAATCTGCGCCCCTTCGCTCTTGAACGCCGGGTCTTGCTTGATCAACTGCAACACTTGCGGACCGGCGTCGGGAATCTCCAGCCGGTGCCGCTTGGCCTCGCGGAGCAACCACGTTCGCAGCTCGGCGTCGCCTGCCGCGAACGACGTCGCCACGGCCCGCTTGATTTCGTCGGTCTTTTCCCAAGCGACCGGCTGGAAATACGGCCCGGTTGTGTCGGGCCGAGTGCCCCACCAGAATTTGCCGTCCCAGTCTCCTTCACGGAGGCCCAACCGCAAGAGCGCCGTCAGATAGCTCTTCTTGGTGGCGTCGTCATTGGCTTTGTTCAGACGCGCGAGCAAGCCTTCGACAACCGCCGGCTCGTGCATTAACTGCAAGGCCCGCAAGCAACCGGCCGTCACCGGCGACGGCCCCTGATCCACGCCGCGCAAACAGGCGTCGGCCGCCTTCAGTTCGACCAGCGTGTTGATGGCGACATGCGCCACGATCGGGTCGGCGTCGGCCGTCGCAGGCACTAGCTTGTCCGCGTGGGCGACGGCGCCCAATCGCCCCAGGCCAATCACGGCTTGCAAGCGAACCCGCGGATTCGGATCGTTCAAGGCATCCACGAACGGTTGGGGCGAAACTTTGGCCACATCTTCTTTGCGCTCGGCTAAGGCTCGTAAGGCATGTTCTCGCAAATCGTCGTTTTTCGTCCATTCGTTCAACATGTCGTAGGAGCGCGAACCGAGAAGTTGTTCGAGCGTAAACATCGCGGCGACGCGCGGCGCCAAATCGCCTGCTCGATTGACGATGGCTTGCAGACCGGACACAACCAGGGGCTTGTCTCCGCGGCGCAGAATCTCGCGCTGCGCGGCCACGCGCTGCGAAAGGCTCGTCCCGCCGATCAATTCCACGAGTTGCGAATCAGTCGCCGTTTTCACGAGCACGACCGGGCGGAACGGCGCGTCGGTCGGCTTGACGCAGGCGACATAACCGATGTTCGGACCGACATAGTTGAAGTTGCCGTCTTTCCAACTGGCAATGTAAATTCGCCCATTCGCGTCGACGTCGAGGTCAGTCGGACGCGGAATTTCGATGAACGTCTCTTGTTTTTCCGAAAACGTCGAGCCCTTCGGAACCAGCGCGTGGCGGTGAAT
Source organism: Pirellulales bacterium (assembly GCA_035656655.1). GTDB lineage: Bacteria > Planctomycetota > Planctomycetia > Pirellulales > DASRSE01 > DASRSE01. Next base: position 13,321 of record DASRSE010000240.1, on the reverse strand, counting down.
CGCGCTGCGGCCCCATTCGCAAGTCAAGAGCGTGCGATTGTACGGGGCCGGCAAGGCGCCTTCGTCCGTGAACAGCGCACCGGTCGGCGACCCGCCCCCCGAATCGGCCAGCGGCTGAATAATCTCGTTGTTGAAGTGCTTGAACAGTACCGGATAGCCAAAGTTCGCAAAGTTCACCACGTGCGAGAGGCGGACGTCCCAGCCGTCGCCGTCGTTGGTATTATCGCGCGTGAACAGGTTCAAAACCGGATCGACCGCCACATCGTAAATATTGCGTTGGCCGTGGGAGACGGCCTCCAGGCCAGTGCCATCGGGCCGGACGCGCACCACGCCGCCGCCGCGAAAGCGCAGCGTGTGGCCATCCGTCGCCACCGCGTGCGGAAAACCATAATCGCCGACCGCCACATAGATCCAGCCGTCAATCCCGAGCCGAATGCCGTTAGTCGTATGATCGGCCCCGCGAAAGTTGAGATCGCGGCCAATTCCCTCGACCAGCACGACCTCGCGATCGGCCACGCCGTCGCCATTGTCGTCGACAAACGCCGACAGGCGAGGGGGATGAAGCACATACAGCGTGTTGTTGTCAAAGATGATGCCGCGCGGGCTATCGACTTTCGTAAACACCTTAAACTCATCGGCGATGCCATCGTGTTTGCTGTCGATGCAGCGGACCACGCGGCCGCGACCCGTCTTGTTGTCGAGCGACCCGTTCTCGTCGCAGCCGACATAGAGCACGCCCGCGGGAGTCGCCGTCAAACAGGTCGGATAATTGACCTCGGGCGGGCCAGCGAACAAGGTTCCGCTGAACCCGCGCGGCAGCTTCAACCCGACCGGGTTCGTCGGCCGCGAGTTGGCCGCGGAGTGCGCCGGCACGCCTCCTTTCCCGAAGACCTCGAGCTCGAACAAGCTAGCCCAAGCGCCGGGCGCCAGACCGGTTACGGTCAGGCGCACATAACGGACATCGTTCGCTTGGAAGAGATGGGTGCGCTCTTGCTGCCCTTCCCGATTGGCGGTTTGGTCGGAGAGCATCTGCCAGTTTTTGTCGTCCGCGGAACCTTCCAGTTTGTAGCGATACGGGCTCGCCTTTTCCCAGAGGATCCGCGCGCCGCTCAGTTCTTCGGCCTTTCCTAGGTCGATCTTCAACCATTCATTGAGCCGCGCGCCATTGGCACACCAGCGCGTGCCGACATCTCCGTCGATCGCCTTCTCGGCGTTGCGATCGGCATCTTGCTCCGACGAAGCCGAGACTTTCTTGCCTCGGCTCAGGTTGTCATCCGCCTTAAAGGCGGGGGTCGGTTGCGGGCCTGGTTTTTCCAAGCCGACCTTTTTGGGATCGTACGGCTTGAGATACTGGTCGTTCAACTTGTCGCAAGCCCACAGCAAACCGCGCGTCACCAGGTTGAGATAGCGGTCGTCCGCGACGGTTTCATTGTTGTGGCCCAGCGTCGTGGAAAAGACGCGAACCTTTTTGTCGCCGTACAGATTTGTCCAGCAGACGACCGGATCGTGGTCGCCCGGCTTTTCGCCCCCTTGCTTGCCGCGAATGAGCGGCGTCGCGGTCGGAAACACTTGGATATTGTTGTACAACTCTTCGTTAATGGTGGTCCAATCGGTCATCCCCTTGGTGATCGGGCTATCGCTGGGCAAAAACTTCAGCGAAATCGGCAATTGCGCGCCGTGGCCGCTCGATTGCAATCCGATGTAGTCGAACCACATCGCGTCTTTGGAGCCGGGCTTGATCGTGTTCTTGCCAAAGTCGGGCGAAACGCGGTAGCAGTGCATCGCGCAGTGCAGATTCACGCCCGGCACGCCGCGCTTGTGTTCCGCCAAAATGCCTTCGACAAATTCTGGATCGTTCACGTCGGCGCAGCATTCGTCATGAATCACCACGTCGTAGCCTTTGGCCCAATTCGGCGACGCATACTCCTTGAACTTGAACTTCGTCCCATGATCGTCCGTGTGGAGCTGATCGACGATGACGTGGGCGCGGGCCTCGAGCCCGTTTTTCAAAATGTCCTTCTGCTTGGCATAGTCGTGACAGCAACCCCCCGTCACGAGCAGCACTTTGAGCGGCTTCACGGCGGAGGAATCCGCCGGTTTGGGTTCCTCGGCACGAGCGGAATAGGCCACGCCGCTAGCCGCGACGAACAGCGCCAAAGCCGACCATTGCCACCGCCGCGACCGCGCGGCGAGACAGCGTTTCCAGGTGAGCATCAAGAGAATCTCCTAAGCACGGGGACAAGGTGGGAGGGACGCACGAATCAAACGCGCGGCGATTCACACCGCGCTGGCTCGCAGAAATCTGCCTTTCAAAACGCGCGCAGGCCGGGCGAGCGAGGGGCGGGAAGGGGTCGAAAACTCGACCTTTTCGCCATCGGCGAATTACAAATATCGTACCTTGCCGGCGCGCGAGTTGGCAAGCAGCGTTTCGCCGCTATGATGGAGCGCTGGACCCCTTGTTTCCGCGTGATTTGCGAGGATGTTTCTGTCATGAGGACCTGCGCCCGCTCGTTTTCGCTTTGGCTCTGGCTTGTGCTCGCAATCCTTTTCGGCGGCAGCCCGGCGTCCCGCGCCGCCGAGCCGCTTGCGGCCGGCGCACAAATCTACGCGAAGAATCAAACCGCGAAGATCCGCATCGACACCACGACGATTGGCGTCTCTGGCGATCTCACTTATCCTTGCCGCGTTCGCAAAGCGACCGAGGAATGGCTCTGGGTCTGGGTCGGCGGCAAAAAATCGGAAGGCTGGATCAAACGGGCCGACGTCTGCACCGCGAACGAGGCGACCGAATACTTCACGAAACAGCTCGCCGACGATCCCAAGGACGCGTACGCGCTCCTGCAACGAGCGCGCGCTTGGGAAGAACTCGGCGCACTCGACAAAGCGATCGCCGACGATACGCAACTGATCGCGCTGGCGCCGAAGGCCTTCGCCTATAACGAACGCGGGCTCAAATATTTCGCACAGCAAGATTACACGAAGGCGCAAGCCGATTTTGACAAAGCGCTCGATCTCGATCCAAAATTTGCGCTGGCCCGCAATAACCGCGGGAACCTTGAACGCGCTCAGAAAAAGTTCGACGCGGCCTTGATCGACTACAACGAAGCAATCCGTCTGGACGACCGCAACCCGCTCTTCTACGGCAACTGCGCCAATGCGTGGCTCGAAAAGGGGAATCTCGATCAGGCCCTTGCCAATCTTGACCAGGCGATTCCGCTCGATCCGAAAAACGCCATGTTGCACCTCAATCGTGGGACGGCCTTGCTGGAGAAGGGCGAGCCGGCCAAAGCGTCAGAGGATTTTCAGCAAGCGGTCCAATTCGATCCGAACGTGGCCGAGTCGCGCAATAATCTGGCTTGGCTGCGCGCGACGGCCGAAGACGACAAGCTACGCGACGGCGCCGCGGCCGTGCGGCATGCGACCCGCGCCTGCGAACTGTCCGACTGGAAGAACGGCGGCTTTCTCGACACGTTGGCGGCGGCGTATGCGGAAGCGGGCGATTTTGATAAAGCCATCGAGACCGAGCAGAAGGCGCTCGCCGTTCTGCCGTCCGCCGAAAAGGCCGACAGCGAAGCGCATCTCGAACGCTTTCGCGCTAAACAACCGCTGCGCGACTCCGGCAAAAAACCAGCCGCCAAGTAAGCGGGCACAGACTTGCGCAAGTTGACTTCGCTCGCGTTTACTCGAACAGCGGTTCGATTTTTTCGCTGCCGGTGATGATCCGCGCAAGATCGGCGGGGACGGTCGGATCGATCCGCAATTTGCCGACATCAAACACCGTGTTCATCACGGTGCCCAGCAGATGACGCGGATCGTACGGATCGGTCGCCGGACGCGAGGCCGTTCGGTCGGATTGGCCAATGACCTGTCCCATCTTCAAGCCGCCGCCGGCAATCAGCAGCGTGCTCAGGTCGCCATAATGATCGCGGCCGCCGTCTTTATTAAGTCGCGGCGTCCGGCCCATTTCGCCGGTGACCAACAGCAAGATTTTGTCTTGCAAGCCGCGCTCGTGGAGATCTTCGACAAAGGCGCTGATCGCATGATCGACCTGATGGCCCATCGGATAGATGCCGGCCATCTGCTTCGGGCTATTGCCATTGGCGTGATAGTCCCAACCGCAATCGGAGACGGTCACGAACCCGCAGCCCGCCTCGCACAACCGGCGCGCGAGCAGCATTTGGTGGCCGAGCAGGTTGGTCACGCGGCGCATGTCTCCCCACCGCTGCAAATCGGGGGCGTTAAAGATTTCCTTTGTCGAGTACTTTTCGATCGTCCGCGGGTCTTCCTTGGCCCAATCGAAGGCCGTGCCGATTCCACGAGTGATGACTTCATAGGCTTGCTGTTGATACTTGTCGGCGGCCTCAATCGCGCCGCTCCGGTCAATCTTCGTCCGCTGCTGGTCCAAGCTGCGGAGGAGGCTGCGGCGGCTTGTCAAGCGGTCGGCCGCCAACGTCAACTGCATGTCCTGTTGCAACGTGCCGCCGCCGCTGGGATCGAACGCGGCAAACGTCTTGCCCAGCGTGCCGGCGTCGGTCAACGTCGGCAGGGCGCCGGTTTCAAAATTGCTGTCGAGCTTGAGACCAGCTTGGATCGCCTCGGGCTTCACCAAGACATTGCTGGGAATTCCGGTCCGGCTGTTGTTCGTCCCCGCGATTCGGCCATAAATGGCGCTCATGGCCGCCTTGGTCGGATTATCGCCGCTGCTGACATGGCCGTAGGTATGCTCGGCGCTCTTTGAGCCATAGGAGCGAACGATCGCGATTTTGTCGGTGAGCGAAGCCAGCTTAGGAAAGGTCGCTCCAAACGTGATGCCCGGAATCTTCGTCTGCACCTCGCCCGTCGTGCAGCGAATCTCCGCCGGGGCGGTCATTTTCGGATCGAAGAACTCGATGTGGGGCGGCCCGCCGCTAAGAAACAAGAGCACGACCGCTTTGTCGCGCAAAAAAGAATCGGCCGCGGCGCCTTGGGCTCGCGTCTGCAACAGGTTCGCGAGCGTGAGCCCGCCGAGCCCCAGCCCGCCAATTTTCAGAAACTCGCGGCGACTCGTTCCTTGGCAGGTGCGCTCATGACCGCGGTCCAAGATCCTGAACATGGCGAGTCCTCTTCGAAAGGTTCCGTGAGGTGATTTTGCCAGCGCGGGCAAAATCGCGGGCAGGCGGGATTACGCGAAACGCACGCAACAGCGACTTGAGCGTGGCCGGTGCTTGACACCCAACCGTAAACTCGCAATCTTTCCCTCGGCAGGCGGACACGGGCGGGGGACGCAAGGCAGGAGACCGGCAGCGCCATCTACAGGTGTAACCCTGTCCGCGGGCGATGTCAAGTTCAGGCCCTTTGCTGGAGCGATCTGCGCCTGTGAAATCCGCGGCCATCCGCGCTCTGCTCCGCCCGCGCGGCGGCTTTTCTCGCTAGTTCAGGACTATCGGATACCGGTTGAGGCGGCCTAATCGTCTCAACAGGAGGTCCTTTTACTGAGCAATTCAGCGTCCCTCGGTCAGTCCTATGCTGTTGCGCGATGACCAAAACTGCCTGCGCTGAATTTTGGCAGCACATCCGCAAGTGTCAAATTATCGCAATTCCCCTATGGTTCACCGAGTCGAATAGAAACACTGTCGTACGTGGTTTGCGGGACCGACGGTGTCGAGTTGCGGCGGGGCCACTGGCACGACGAACCCCAAAGGGCCTTGCTTGCCCAACCCCTGAGGGCGGCGGTCGTAGGCAGTAAGGTTTATCCCGCTTCTCAAATTGGCCCTCGTGCTAAAGGTACGGAGCGGGGCAATCGATGGCCGATAAAGAGGTAGAGTCTGTCCCTACCCGCGTCTTTTGCCGGTCCAATGACTGGATCGGGCCTGACTATGAAAAGTCGCCTGCCTGCCACCCTGCGCGCCATGATTGTCTCGCTTGCATTCGCCAGCTTGCCGCTGGTTTCTGCACGAGCGGAAGAAAGCGCGTCCATCAACGACAAACCGGTCCGGGTGATCGAGTTGAGCAAAAGCAATTTGCTCGGCCGACCGCCGGTGATCACTTGCGTCGCGTTGAGTCCCGACGGAAAGTTGCTTGCCACCGGCGGCGACGATCATGCGGTGCGGCTGTGGAGCATGGAGGACGGCCATCTCGTGCGCAAACTGCACGAGCATCAAGATTGGGTGCGGGCAATGGATTTCAGCCCCGACGGCAAGAGCTTGGCGACCGGCGGCGACGGCCGCCGCATTCATCTGTGGGATGTGGCGACGGGCAAAGAAAAGCAAGTTTTGCCGCAGCACGAAGCGGCGATTTATAGTTTGGCTTATAGCCGCGATGGCAAGATTCTGGCGTCGGCCGGGTTCGAGAAAACGATGCGCACCTACGACGCTGCGACCGGAGCGCTGCTGCATACGATCGACACGCAATGCGCGGATATCCGGACCGTGGTTTTCTCGCCCGACGCGACCCACATGGCCGCGGCCGGCCGGAATGGAAAAATTCGGATTTGGAACATTGCTGACGAAAGCGTCGCTTGTGAGTGGGATGCGCATAACCAGCGCATTCGCGGCCTCGCATTTTCGCCAGATGGAAACACCCTCGCCTCGACCGGAGAAGATCGCCAAGTGCGCTTGTGGGATCCCAAGACCGGCCACGAAACCGCCTCGTTTCGCGCGCCTCCGGGAAAGATGATGTCGCTGGCCTTTGTCACCAATGATCAACTCGTCACCGGCGGCAGCGACAACCTGGTCCATTTGTGGGAGCTCAAGGATCGTCGCGAACTAACTACGTTCGTCGGCCACACCGGCTCGGTGGCGAGTCTGGCGGTCGATGAAACATCCGGTTTGATTGTCTCGGGCAGCTTTGATACGACCGCACGGATTTGGCGATACAGCGCCCCCAAGGCGCAAACGACTCGCCGTGAAGAGGGCTCGGAAATTTTGAAATAGTTGGCCGCGGCAAAGATTCAGCCGCGGCGCCGCCTCGTTCGATTTTGTTGACCATCACGACAGGGAGGTTGTGCGTGGGCCTGCTCAATTCGTTTTCGAAACTGCGTCGCTGGTGCACTCCGGACGGAAAAATGCGGCGCCGCGACGACCGGCATGATCGCGCGTCCTCGTTGCGCATTTGCCGGCTTGAACAACTCGAGTCGCGCCAATTGATGGCCGCCGACCTGCATCTCGGCTCGGTTTTCTACGAGCCACACCAGGGCCTCGACCAAGGCGCCGGCAACACGATTCAAGTCTCCTTCGACGGCGGCGCCGCCGGCACCCAGCTGACGCATTTGGTCATCGACGGCAATAAGCTTCTGGATGGCAACCTCAACAATGGCGATATCTTTTTCGACACTGCCACCGGGGGTCTCGGCGTCTACGGCACCGCGCCGCTGGTCACGATCAGCCATACCGGTTTCAATATCACCAACGTCAGCGTCGTCGACGGCGGCACGCAAATCGCCTTTGATTTCAGCGGCTTCACCGCTGGAATGAAGCTCACCTTTACGGTCGATGCTGATGCTTACGAAGTCGCCACGGTCCTCGGCGCCGCGGCCACGGTCGATGGCAATGAGTTTGAGAACAGCCATCTGGTCGGCACGTTCACCGCGCCCCATTATCAAGATATCACGCTGACCGCGACCTATTACGACGAGTTCGACACCAACTTCAACACGGCGAATCAGCAGTCGGGAACGGTCCTCAATCTGCCGCCGGACAGCTATCAGCCGAACACGGTCGGACCGAACGGAACCAGCATCGACGAGACCGTGTTTACCGCCGGGGCCGTCGCGGTCGCCCCGCAAATTCCGCTGCCGGCCTCTTTGGCTGGCCGCGTTTGGGACGATCCGAATCTCGATCTGATCCAACAAGGGACCGAGACCGGCATCGCCGGCGTACAGGTTAGCTTGCTGCAATGGAACGGCTCGCAATATCTCAGCACCGGCTTAACGCAAACCACCGACGCCAATGGCGACTATAAGTTCAACAATCTCGCGCCGGGCGAATATCGCGTCGTCGAAACTCAGCCGAGCGGATACTTTAGCGTTGGCGACGTCCCGGGCACGGTCAACGGCACAACCGATGGCGCCACCGCCGGCAAGGACATCCTCACCGATGTCGTCCTCCAAGGGGGCGAAGACAGCGTCCACAACAACTTCGCCGAAGCTCAGCCGGCCGCCGTCTCCGGCTACGTCTATCACGATCAAAACAACAATGGGGTCAAGGATGCGGGCGAAGCCGGCATCGGCAATGTCCAATTGACGATCACGCCGGTCAGCACGCTCGACCCGTCCCAGACCGCCGTCACGGTGACCACCGACGCGAACGGCTTTTATAACGCGACCGGACTCAGCCCTGGCCAATATCAAGTCAGCGAAGTTCAGCCCGCCGGCTGGATCGATGGCTTGGATGCGGCCGGCGATGCCGGCGGGGCGGCCCACAACCCGGGCGACCTCATTACAGGCATTTCGCTCATTGGCGGCCAGGCGGGCCATAACTATGATTTTGGCGAGTTGCTGCCTGCTCAACTGAGTGGCAAGGTCTACGCCGATCGTAATCAAGACTGCGTGTTCAATGGCAGCGACGTGCCGCTGGCCAATGTCAGTATGCAGTTGCTCGATACGAACAACAACGTCATCGCGACGACCACGACCGACGCGAACGGCAATTACACGTTCTCGAACCTCGCGCCCGGCGTCTATCATGTCCGCGAAATTCAGCCTGCCGGCTACCTCGACGAGGCCGACATGGTCGGGACGGCCGGCGGAACGCTGCTCGACGTCAACAACATTGGCCAAATCGCCCTCACCTCGGGTCTGAATGCGCAGCATTACGATTTCTGCGAGGTAGAACCGGTCAGCCTGGCCGGCAAGGTCTGGGCCGATCCGGAAGGGGACTGCGTTTATGGGCCGAACGACATTCCGCTGGCCAATGTCACGATCCAATTGCTCGACAGCCAAGGGAACGTGATCCGGACAACGCTCACCGACGCCAACGGCAACTACAAGTTCGACAATCTCGCGCCCGGCACCTATGGCGTTCACGAAGTACAACCGGCCGGCTTCTATCAAGGCATGCAAATGGCGGGCAGCGCCGGCGGCGACGATTCGATTCAAGACACCATTACGCAAGTCGTCCTGACTCCCAGCACGCAAGCCACCGATTATGACTTTTGCGAAGAGCTCCCCGCTAGCCTGTCGGGGCACGTCTGGGCCGATCCGGAAGCGGATTGCATCGACGGGCCCAACGACATTCCGCTGCAAGGCGTGACCATCCAATTGCTCGACGCCAATGGCGCGATCGTCACGACAACCCTCACCGACAGCCAAGGCTACTACTCGTTCGACGATCTCGCGCCCGGCCTTTACAGCGTGCACGAAGTCCAGCCGGCCGGCTATTTCCAAGGCATGGAAATGGTCGGCAGCGCCGGCGGCTTGGACGCCGGAAACGATCTTTTAACCGACGTCTTTTTGTCCTCGGATCAGCACGCCACCGATTACGACTTCTGCGAGATCATTCCCTCGAGCATCGCGGGCAAAGTCTGGGCCGATCCCGAAGGGGATTGCGTCTATGGTCCCAATGATACGCCGTTGGCAGGGGTCACGATCCAGTTGCTTGACCAAGATGGCAATGTTCTCCGCACCACGCAGACCGATGCCAACGGCAACTATAAGTTTGACAACCTCGCGCCCGGCACCTATGGCGTCCATGAACTGCAACCCGCCGGTTATTATCAAGGGGGCGAAATGGTCGGCAGCGCCGGCGGCATCGACGCGGGCCAAGACTTGCTCAGCGGCATCACGCTGACCTCGGGGACGATTGCCGAACAGTATAATTTCTGCGAGATCTTGCCCTCGCGCATCTCGGGACAGGTGGTGTGGACTGCGGACGGCAATTGTGACAGCGGCGAACCGGCGACCCCGATCGCCGGAGTCACCATCCAATTGCTCGACGACAACGGCCAAATCCTCACCACCACCTTGACCGATGCCAATGGCGACTATGCCTTCGAGAACCTCGCGCCCGGCTCGTACACCGTCCACGAAGTTCAGCCGAGCGACTACTACGACGGCGCCGAATATATCGGCACCGCCGGAGGAATTCTCTCCGACGATACCGCCAGTCAGATTCAACTGATCTCTGGAACCAATGGCGAACATTACGATTTCTGCGAAATGCCGCCCGTGAAGCTGTCGGGGTACGTCTTTCAGGACGGCCCGACGATCGTGGTGCCCTTTGGACAAACGGCGCCGTCGATTCCGTCGGTTCGCACCGGGATCAAGACGCCCGACGATACGCCGATTCAAGGCGTGGTGATGCATCTCGCGGATGCGAGCGGACAAACGGTGTACGACGTCAACGGCAATCCCGTCGTCACCACCACGGACGCGAATGGCTACTACGAGTTCGACAATTTGCCTCCGGGCGTGTTCACCGTCGTCGCCGGCGCGCCGGCCGGATATATCCCCGGGCTCGACACGCCAGGCACGACCGGCGGCATCGCGATCAACCGCTACAACGTGCAAAGCCTGTCGATTCTGAGCTTGCTTTCGACGTTGTCGATCGACCCGAATTCGGACGCGCTGGTGCGGATCCCGGTGCCGGCGGGTTCGCAGTCGGAGAACAACAACTTCAGCGTTGTGCGGATCATCAACGAACCGCCTCCGCACCTGATTCCGCCGCCGCCCCCGCCGCCTGCTCCGCCGCAATTTGAAGTGACCCCGCCGCCGCCGACGGTGGCGCCGGCGGTTTACATCGCGCCGCCGATTCAAGTTTATGTGCAACCGGCCGATTACGCGTCGCACGCGGAAGGTTGGACCTGGCATCTCAGCGTGATCAATGGCGGCAGCCCGCGCGGCGCCGAGGACGTCGACGAGGCGCTCGTCAAGCTGGTCAACACGCGGCTGGATGTGTTTGCGATGAACAACAATGGGCTCGACATGCAGCAGTCGACCTGGATCTTGAACGACGGCACGATCAAGGCGCCGCAGCAATATATTTTCGGCATCCCGGGAGCGATCCCGGTCACGGGCGATTTTGCCGGCGACGGCGTGACGCGCATCGGCGTGTATGTCGACGGCGAATGGTTCATCGACATGAATGGCAACGGCGTGTGGGACGCCGGCGACTTGTATCTCAAGCTTGGCTCCGCGGGCGATAAGCCGGTCGTCGGCGACTGGGACGGCGACGGCAAGGCCGACATCGGCATCTTCGGCCCGCAATGGGCGCTCGATCCGCGCCATCTACGGCGCGAGGGAGGGCTGCCTGATCCGCACAATCCGCCCACCGGCAAAAAGAAAAACATTCCGCCGCAGCCGCAAGAAGCAACCAATGGCGTGCGCGCGATCAAGCTCGGCGCCCATGGCAAGGTTCGCGCTGATCTGATCGACCACGTCTTCGAGTATGGCTCGCCCGGCGATGTCCCCGTTTCCGGCGACTGGGACGGCTCGGGGATATCGCGCATCGGCGTGTTTCGGCACGGCCATTGGTATCTCGACATGGACGGCAATGGCAAATGGAGCCCGGGCGACGTCGTCGTGGACTTCGGCCAAGCGGGCGACATTCCGGTCGTGGGCGACTGGACCGGCGATGGGATCACCAAGATCGGCGTCTATCGCCAAGGAAAATGGATCCTGGACACCAACAACAATCGCCAAATCGATGCGCTCGACCGCGTGTTTGAGATGGGCGGTCCCGATGATCTGCCGGTCGTTGGCGACTGGGACGGCTCCGGAAAAGCCAACGTCGGCGTTTATCACAAAGGGGTGATCGAAAAGCGAGTCAGCACCGAACCTTAACGGCCGCGCCGGCCGGTATCTCGCCGGCGCTATTCCTCTTGCGTCAGGTCGGCTTCGCTGATCATCGAAAACCCCTTGTCGTTGAGCGTCTGCATTCCCATGTCGATGTTGTCCACCATCAGCGCGACCGCCGGCCGACCCCAAGGGCGGACGAGCAGCGGATACGCCTGGATGATGTTCACCTCGGCCTGAAGCAGAGCGGTGCAGATTCGATGGAGCGGCTGCTCCTCGTCGGGAAGTTCCACGCCGATCAAATCGGTTTCGATCAGGGCCAACCCGGCGCGTTCGAGGATTTCGCGTCCTTGCTCGGGATGGCTCAACAAGAATCGGACGAAGGCGCATTCGGCCGAATCGACGATCGAGAGGGCGACAATGCGGACCTTGCTCCCTTCAAAGCGCCGCACGACCTCGAGCAATTGCCCCACCCGATTTTCGAGAAACACCGTGAACTGGCGAATCGACGGAAAATTGCGTCCTCGCATGGTCGAAAATCCCACGCCCGTTCCTTCCCCGGTGCTCATGCAAAATCGCCTCGCAAAAAGGATTATCAGCCAAAACAGCGACCTCAGGCTCGCGTGAAAGTATAGGGGTCCAGCCGCCGGCGCGTCAAATCGGCCCTCGGGAGGCCACACGATTCCTGCCAGCCGTCATTCCCGCGCAGGCGAGAATCCAGCGCGTACCAGAAATCTATCGCGTACCGGGAATCCAGGCTCGTCATTCCCGCGCAGGCGGGAATCCAGCTCGTCCCAGAAATCTATCGCGTACCGGGAATCCAGGCTCGTCATTCCCGCGCAGGCGGGAATCCAGCGAAGCGGGTTGCTGGCTGCACGGTCTGGCTGCGCCACTAGATTCCCGCCTGCGCGGGAATGACGAATTAAGGAGCAGCGGCGGCGCGCGTCTGCGCGGGAAGGACGTGTACTGCGGTCGCGCGATGACTCCTGCGTGGCAAGGACGAAGCACACGGGACCAGTCGTCATTCCCGCGCCGGCGGGAATCCAGCGCGTACCAGAGATCTATCGCGTACCGGGAATCCAGGCTCGTCATTCCCGCGCAGGCGGGAATCCAGCGAAGCGGGTTGCTGGCTGCACGGTCTGGCTGCGCCACTAGATTCCCGCCTCCGCGGGAATGACGAATTTAGAAAGCGGCGGCGCGGAGGACGAATTTGGAACGCAGTTGACGGAGCCCGATGGCGCGGCACGTCCGCCGGCCGACCGTCTGTCACAAGCGGCAATTCGTAATCTGGGTTTCCAAAACGGCGGAGGCGCCGACCGCTTCCAGCTTTTCCATGATCCCGATCACCTCGCCGCGCTTCACCATCACGCGCACCGCGCACCAACTGGAGTCCTCCAGGGCACTCACCGTCGGCGAATTGAATCCCGGCGTGATCTGTTCGGCTTGGGCCAATTTGGCGCGCGGGATGTTGTATTCCAAAAGCGAATAGCTCCGCGCGATGACGACTCCTTGCAACCGCCGCACGACCCGATCACACAGCTCGCCATGCGCCGTTTGCCGATTCTGGATCAGCACGGTTTCATACTTCCCGATGTCTTCAAGAATTCGCAGCCG
>DASRSE010000239.1:0-7723 GCA_035656655.1 Pirellulales bacterium | reverse complement strand
GAGCAATTTGCGCGGCCGGGGCGGCGCCGGCTTTCCTACCGGTTTGAAATGGTCTTTTTTGCCCAAGGACCATCCCGGCCCGATTTACATGTGCATCAATGCCGACGAGAGCGAGCCGGGCACGTTCAACAATCGAATCATCATGGAGGGAGATCCGCACGAGATCCTTGAAGGGATCATCATTGGGTGTTACGCGACGAAGGCGCAAACCGCGTACATTTACATGCGGTACGAATTTCCGCTCGCGTGGCAGCGGATGCAAGCCGCCGTCGACGAAGCGTATGCCGCCGGATATCTCGGCAAGAACATTCTCGGGACGAATTTTTCGCTCGACGTGTTTCTCCATCGCGGGGCGGGCGCGTATATCTGCGGCGAAGAAACCGGCTTGATCGAAAGTCTTGAGGGCAAGCGCGCGTGGCCACGGATCAAGCCTCCCTTTCCCGCCATCGAAGGAGTGTTCCGCAAACCGACCGTCGTGAACAACATTGAGACAATGGCTTGCGTCACGCACATCTTGCGGCGCGGGGCCGATTGGTTCAAATCGATTGGCGTGCCGGCCGACCCCAAGAATCCGCGCGACGCCGGCAGCTACGGCCCGAAGCTATATTGCCTGAGCGGCCATGTGAATAAGCCCGGCTGTTATGAAGCGCCGCTGGGCATCACTTGCCGCCAGTTGATCGACGAATATGGCGGCGGTGTTTGGAAAGGCCGCAAGGGCAAGGCCGCTATCCCTGGCGGCATCAGCATGGGGCTCTTGACCGAAGCCGAATTCGACACCCCGCTGGATTTCAACGGGCCGGGCAAGGTCGGCTGCCTCGGCTTGGGCACGGCCGCGGTCGTGGTGATGGACGAGACGGTTTCAATGGTCGATTTTCTTCACAACAGTTGCCGCTTCTTCGCGCATGAAAGCTGCGGCCAATGCACACCGTGCCGTGAAGGAACTTCTTGGGCGGTGAAGATGCTCGACCGGATTCGCGCCGGAAAGGGCCGGTTCAAGGACCTGGAGTTGTTGCTGGAGATCGGCGACACGATCGGCATCATGCCAGGCACGACGATCTGCGGTCTTGCGGACGGCGCGGCGTGGCCCATCAAAAATGCGATTCGCAAATTTCGCGCAGAATTTGAAGACTACATTCAACGCACAAATCCCAGCGGCTACTTGGTGACGGAAGCGGTGCCGGCGCTGGTGGAGTTGGCGGGGGTGGGAGTCCATTGAGGGATGCGAAACGAAGTAAAAACGATAAATGATAAATGCGAAATGATAAATCACGATGAAGCGCCGCAGGATTTGACGACGAGAACCCGGCAATTCGCGCTTCGAATAATTCGCCTATTTGGCAATTTGAAACCGCAAGATGTCGCGGGGCAAGTCATTGGGAAACAACTATTGCGGAGCGGAACCTCCGTGGGCGCGCAGTATTGTGAGGCCAGTCGAGCGCGGTCTCGGGCGGAGTTCGTCAGTAAACTCGAATCGAGTTTACAAGAACTGGAAGAGACAAGATATTGGTTGGCGCTGTTAGCGGAAGCGGAAATTGTGCCCGAGGCCAGACTGCTGCCATTGCAAACAGAAGCTCGAGAACTGACTGCGATCTTTGTCGCCTCTGCCAGAACGGCGAAATCCTCGATCGAGAAACGTCGGCCGCGTAAACTGCCTTAATTTCGCATTTCGCAATTATCAATTCGCATTTCCTCCCTCCCTCCTCCCATGTCTACCATCATCGTTAACGGCCAGAATGTCGAAATCGGCGATGCCGAACGCCTCAATGGCATTCAGGTCGCCGCCCGCGCCGGCTACGACGTGCCGCGCTACTGCTGGCATCCTGGGCTGTCCGTCGTCGCCAGTTGCCGGATGTGCCTCGTCGAGACGGGCACCAAGAATTTCGAGACGGGCCAAGTGCAGATGCTGCCGAAGCTAGTGCCGGCTTGCCAAACGCCGGCCAAGCATGGCACGGTGTTCAACACCGAGAGCGACGCGGTCAAAAAAGCTCGCGCCATGGTCGAAGAAGATCTGCTCCTCCGCCACCCGGTCGATTGTCCGATTTGCGACAAGGCAGGCGAATGCAATTTGCAGGACTATCACTTTGAGCATGGCCAAGCGGAGCGCCGCGCCGACATCAAGCCGTTTCATAGCCGCAGCCGCGACGTTGGCGACACGGTCAAGCTGTTCGTCGATCGCTGCGTGATGTGCAGCCGCTGCGTGCGGTTCACCCGCGAAATCGCCGGCACCAGCGAACTGATGGTGATCAACCGCGGCGCGCACGAAGAGATCGACGTGTTTCCTGGCTATCCCTTGGCAAATAAGCTGTCAGGCAACGTGGTCGATCTTTGTCCGGTCGGCGCGTTGGGGGACAAGGACTTTTTATACGAGCAGCGAGTTTGGTTCATGCGCGGACACGACGGCGTGTGCGCCGGCTGCTCGACGGGTTGCTCGATACGCATCGAAGAAAACCAAGACACGGTCTATCGCCTCAAGCCGCGCGAAAATCCGCATATCAACCAGTGGTGGATGTGCGACGAAGGCCGCTACGGATACAAGCACGTCCATGCCCCGAACCGGCTGACCGAGCCGCGCCGCCGCGATCAGGCCGGCGCCTTGGTCAATGCCGAGTGGGCGCACTTGCCGGGCGAACTGATTGGGGGGTTGAGCCGTGGGGGCCGGCTGGCCGCGGTGCTTTCGCCGCACCTGACGGTCGAAGAAGCCTATCTCTTGGCCACGCTGATCCGCCAACATGATCCGGATGCGCTGCTCGCGCTGGGGCCCGTTCCAGTCGTCGGCACGGACGAAAAATTCAAGAACGGCTTTACGATCCGCGCCGAAAAAGCGCCCAATCGCAAAGGGGTCGAAGCGATCGTCTCACGGCTCATGGGCCGAATTCCCACGCTCGAGGATGTCTTGCAAGCGGCCGATCGGGGCGAGCTGCGCGGTGCCTGGATCACCAGCGGATACAAAACCGATTGGATTGATGGCGCGACCGCCGATCGGTTGGCAGGGCTCGAGTTGCTCGTCGTGCAAGACAGTTTTCCTTCGCCGCTTTGGGAACTCGCCACACATCAATTGCCTGCCGCGACCTTTGCCGAGCGCTCCGGCTCGTATGTCAACTTTGCCGATCGGCTGCAATCGTTCAAATGGGCGATTCGGCCGCCGGCTGGCGTGATGGTCGAGGGGCCTTTGTATTGGCAGTTGCTGGGCCGGCCAGGGATGTACAATCCGCAGGCCGTGCTGAACGAGGTCGCCGCGGCCATTGGCTATTTTTCCGCGGCGGCAGGAGAGGCGATTCCGCCGGTCGGAATCGACCTCAAGGTAAACCAACTCGCGGCGGCGCATTAGCTGCTGCCGCACCCGACTTTCCGAGATTTTGTTTCCGTCCCTTATCCGGTTGTTGTCTCATGTCGTTTGCAACGATTGAAGCCATCGTGAAAATCGTGCTGCTGCTCGGCGGCTTGATGACGGCGGCGGCCTATTTTGTGCTGCTGGAGCGGTGGATCGCCGCCTGGGTCCAAGATCGCAAGGGCCCCAACCGGGTCGGCATCCCTTTGACCAAGATCAAAATGTTCGGCTTGGGGCAGCCGCTCGCGGACGGTCTGAAGTTCATTTTCAAGGAGGAATACACGCCGGCTCACGTCGACAAGGTCCTGTATGGCGTCGCTCCGATCGTGATTCTGACCGCCGCCCTGGCGATTTTCGCGGTGATTCCCTTTGGCAGTCTGCTGCCGCCGATCAACATCGCTGGCCAGACTCGCACCATTGAATTGGTCGTGGCGCCGAACATGGACGTCGGCATGATCTTTGTCTTCGCGCTGTCGAGCATTGCCGTCTACGGCGTGATTCTCGGCGGCTGGGCCAGCAACGACAAATACAGCTTTCTGGGCGGCTTGCGCTCGAGCGCGCAGTTGATCGCGTATGAATTGCCGCTCGGCCTAGGGATCATTGGCGTCGTGTTGTTGGCCGGCTCGCTGCGGCTCGATACGATCATCCAAGACCAGGCTCGCACCGGCATTTGGAATGTCTTCGTGCAGCCGCTCGGGTTCGTGGTGTTTTTGGTCGCCTCGTTCGCGGAGGCGGCCCGGCTGCCGTTCGATCTGCCCGAGTGCGAGCAAGAGTTGGTGGGAGGCTATCACACGGAATACGCGGGGATGCGACTATTGTTGTTTTTGATCGCTGAATTCTTGCACATGATCACCGCTTCGTTCTTGATCGCGATTTTGTTTTTCGGCGGCTGGCATTTCTGGGGTTTGACCGGTTCGCCCGACGCGCCGGTCACCTGGGTGACGGCGATTCTGCGGTTGGCGGTGCTCGGCGCGAAGGTCTTTTCGATCATTGTCTTTTTCATGCTCGTGCGGTGGAGTTGGCCGCGCTTTCGCTTCGATCAATTGATGAATCTGGCGTGGAAGGTGATGTTGCCGCTGGGGCTCGTGAATCTGGCGGCGACGGCGGCGCTGGTCGAGTATCGCGCGCAAACCGGTTGGGATAGCCATCCGTGGCTGTCGATCGCCTACGGCTGGATCGTGGCGATCATTGCCTGGGTCTTGGCGGCCTTGTTCTCTCCCTTGTCCAGCGACAATCGACCGCGCCACGAAATGGCCAAGTTCGACGCCGAACGACTTTTGAGCCAATAATCTTCGCTTTAACGCCCGCGCTGCTATGAAAACCGACGACCCGAATATCAAATGGATCGAACCGCCTCCCTTAGGGTTGGCGGGCAAGATGTACTTGCCCTTGTTCGTGCAAGGTTTGACCACCACGGTCAAGCACCTCTTCAGCCCGAAAGTGACGGTCAGCTTCCCCGAGGAGCGGCCGAAAATCGGCAACCCGCTGAACTATCGAGGAGTCCACCGCCTGAACAAGGACGAAGCGGGCCGGGTCAAGTGTGTCGCTTGTTTTCTCTGCGCGACCGCGTGCCCGGCCCACTGTATCGACATCATCGGCACGGCCAGCCCTTGGCCCGACCGCGATAAATATCCGGAAAGCTTTACCATTGACGAATTGCGTTGCATCTATTGCGGGATGTGCGAAGAAGCCTGTCCGGTCGATGCGATCGAGTTGACGAGCCTGTTCGACCTGACCGGTCGGAGCCGCGAAGAAATGATTTTCGACAAGGAAAAACTGCTCAGCGTGTATGAACGCACGAAGGATACGGAACCGATGAAATCGCGCGAGATGGGGGTGTCGCCGTGATTGACCCCGACTGGATTATTGTCGCCGCGACCGTCTGCGGCGGGCTGGGCCTCTGGTTGATGTTGCCGCGCGGGAATCGGCGCGGCCGGCGGCTCGGGATTGCGCTGGCCATCGTCGCGCTGGGCCTGATTGGCTCGCAACTGACGCGTCTGGGAGATTGGCTCGGCGATGGAACCTTCGGCGTCCTGGCCACGGTCACCGTGGTGGCGGCCGCGGGGACGATCAGTTGCCGCAGCCCGGTCTATTGCGCGATCTGGTTCGCGCTGTCGTTGATCGGCACGGCGGGCTTGTTTTTGTATTCCGGCGCGCAGTTTCTGAGCGTCGCGACGATTGTCGTTTACGCCGGCGCCATCCTCGTTACGTTCTTGTTCGTGCTCATGTTGGCGCAGCCGGGCGGGCATGCCTTTTTTGACCGGATTAGTTGGCAAAGCGGACTCTCCGCCGCAACCGGCGCGCTGCTGGTCGGCTTGATGACCTCCACGGTGCTGCACACCTTCGGCGCAAATCTCGGCGAGCAGCGGCCGCACAGCGCCTGGTCGACCGAGAAGCTCGCCACCGATGGCGAACGTATCTTGGCGACCGACCACGTCGCGCGCCTCGGCGAAGAATTGTTCAGCCGGCAACTGATCGCGGTCGAGGTGGCGGGAACGCTGCTGCTCGTCGCCTTGGTGGGCGCCATTGCCATCGTCGCCCAAAGCAAGGCCGGCCATGGCGCGACCGTGCGGAACACCGACCTCGTCGTCAATGGGAGTCCTTCGCATGGATGAAACGGCGCTGTTGCAAAATTATCTGGTCGTCGGCGGGCTATTGTTCGGGATCGGCCTGATTGGCCTGTTCAGCCGCCGCAACATGATTGTCATGTTTCTGTCCGCGGAGATGATGCTCCAAGGAGTGTCCATCAATCTGGTCGCTTGGGGTCGATATCACAACGACTGGGGCGGCCAGATGCTGGTCATTTTCATCCTCACGGTGGCGGCGTGCGAAGCAGCCATTGCGCTGGCCTTGGTGATTACGCTCTATCAGCGCAGCGGCAGTTTGGACATTGCCGCCTGGAGCCGCTTGCGCGAGGCCGATCGACCGGCGTACCTCGATCGCGAAGTGCCTGAAGATCACGAAGAACAACCGGTTTGGCCGCGGCTGACGCCTTCCGGCATCGATCCGCTGACTCATCCCGACGACGTGCCGTTCCGGAGCCACGTCTAACGAAGTTGCCGCCAGGCTGAACTGCTTCGCCCCTTGTTGCTGCTCATTATGTCGAATATTCCGTTGCTATTGAAACTGATTCCGCTGTTTCCGTTGGTGTCGTGTTTGTTCACGGCGGCTTGCGGCAAGCGGTGGCTGAAAGAGCGAGCGCACCTGCCGACGGTCGTGGCGTTCGCGGCTTCGTTCGTGTGCGCGGCGCTGCTGCTGTGGAATATCCAGTCGGACCTGAGCGGCAGTTCGGCCCCGACGATGGGCTATGAGCGGACCACGTCGCTGTGGACTTGGGTCGATATTCCGGCGGCGGAAACGGTCGGCGGCGCGGAGCGGGCCTTTTCGATCGACATCACCCTTCGAGCGGATCCGCTCACCTCGATTATGCTCTGCATGGTGACCTTTGTCGCCACGCTGATCGCGGTTTACGCGTCGGGCTATATGCACGGCGACCCGGGCTATGCGCGTTTCTTCGCCTATATCTCGCTCTTCGTCTTTTCCATGACGATGCTGGTTTCGGTCAGCAACTTCGTACTTTTATATGTCTTCTGGGAAGCGGTCGGCCTGTGCAGCTATTTGCTGATTGGCTTTTGGTACCAAAAGCCTGCGGCGGCCGCCGCCGGAAAAAAGGCCTTTCTTGTCAATCGGATCGGCGACTTCGGCTTCGCGCTGGGCCTGTTCTTGATCTGGACAACCTACGGCACGCTTAATTTCCACGACACGGCCGCCGTCGACGGCGTGCTGGGACAAAATCGGCTCGCCCATCCGGCGCTGTTCGTCGGCGGCGGAGTGGCCACGGCGATCTGCTTGCTGTTGCTGCTCGGCGCGTGCGGCAAAAGCGCGCAATTTCCGCTCTACGTCTGGCTGCCCGACGCGATGGAAGGGCCAACCCCCGTCAGCGCTTTGATTCATGCCGCGACGATGGTGACCGCTGGCGTCTATATGGTCACGCGCTGCACCCCGCTGTTTCAAGCTTCGCCCGACGCCCAAATGGTCGTGGCCACGATCGGCGCGTTGACCGCCTTGATAGCCGGGCTGATCGCCTTGACCCAGAACGATTTGAAACGCGTCATGGCCTATTCCACGGTCAGCCAGTTGGGATACATGTTTCTCTCGCTGGGAACCGGCTCGCTGCTGGGAATCACCGCCGGCATGTTCCACTTGTTCACCCACGCGTTTTTCAAGGCGTTGCTCTTTCTGGGCTCCGGCAGCGTCATGCACGCCATGGGCGGAATCATCGACATGCGCCGTTTCAGCGGGCTGCGGAAGCTAATGCCGATTACGCATATTACGTTTTTGTTCGGCTGTCTGGCCTTGGCGGGAATCATCCCGTTCGCCGGCTTTTGGAGCAAG
>DASRSE010000238.1:0-7299 GCA_035656655.1 Pirellulales bacterium | reverse complement strand
CCGACTCGCCCGAAGCGGCGAAGCAATATCGCGAGTTTACAGATGACTTCGCGCGGCTGAATGCGGTGACGAATCCGGGCTCGTTGCCGCCGTTTCCGCGATTGGCGGTGAACGAAGCCTTGGGCAAGCGCAACGCTTTGCCGCGCGAGGTCGAATTGACCATTGCGGCCAAGAAGCTGTTCGGCAAACCGATTATTCGCCGCACCGAGCATCAATTCGAGTGGCACGTGACCCCGGGCGACGAAGCAAAAATCGCCAAGGCCGGGCAGTTTCTCGCTGAATTCAGCAAGGTTTCGCTCGACGAATATGTGCGGCCCTCAGCGGCTCCCCCCGCGAAATAGGCCCTCCTCGCGGCGCTCAAAATAAACCGTGGCAAGCGTTCTGCCGGGGTGCTACGATGGCGGAGGCTGCGAGTCGCAGCGTCGATCTTCCCGCCCCACCTCTGGCCGTTGGAACCTGCCATGCGCGCGTTAAGTTTGCTTTGCAACGTGCTTGTCCTGTTCGCTCTGGCATGCGCTCCGGCGGTTTATGCCGCGGAATTGACCGCCGAAAAGACCGACCAGGGCGTCTCGATCAAGATCGACGGCCAGCCGTTTGCGAACTATGTGGCCAAGGGCGCATTTAAGCCTTACGTCTGGCCCATCTATGGACCAACGCAAAAGAAAATGACCCGCGATTTTCCCATGATCGAGCACGTGCCCGGCGAAAGCAAAGATCACCCGCACCAACGCTCGATGTGGTTTACGCATGGCGACGTGAACGGGGTCGATTTTTGGGCGGAGACGCCCAAGTCGGGCAAGATTGTCCAGCGCGAGCTGGCACGCGTCGCGGGGGGGCACGAAGCGGTCGTCGTCACCCGCGAGGATTGGCTCGGGCCCGATGGCAAGAAAGTTTGCACCGACGATCGGACGATGACATTTGGCGGCGATAAGGGCCAGCGCTGGATCGATTTTTCCATTTCGATTCATGCCTCCGAGGGGCCGGTCGCGTTTGGCGATACCAAGGAAGGGAGCTTCGGCCTGCGTGTCGCCGATTCGATGACGGTCGACGCGAAGCACGGTGGCCAGATCGTCAGCAGCGAAGGAAAAACGGATGCGGCCGCCTGGGCGCAGCCGGCCGCCTGGGTCGATTACCATGGGCCGATCGATGGCGAAACACTCGGCATCGCGATCTTGAACCATCCGAGCAGCTTTCGCTTTCCCACCTTTTGGCATGTGCGGACGTACGGGTTGTTTGCCGCCAATCCATTTGGGAAGAAGGATTTCAAGACCACCAAACAAGGCGCCTACGATTTGCCGCAAGGCGAATCGGTCTTTTTTCGCTATCGCGTGATTTTTCATCAAGGCGACCAGCGCGCGGCGAAGATTGCCGAGGCGTTTGCGGAATACAGCAAAGAGCAGAAAAACTAGCGCGAAACGGAGCGCTCTTCCGTCATTCCCGCGCAGGCGGGAATCCAGGGCTGGCCGTGGCCGGACGAATTGCCATCCTCGCCGCTGCTCGGCCGCCGAAGACCGTTCTGACGCTGCATCTGCGGCAAGATGCCAAGGTGATTCTGGCCGGGCATGAAAAGGATGTTCCGGGCGAAGGCGCGAGCGGTTCATAAGGGGGCGCCGCGCTGGTTCCGTCATTCCCGCGCAGGCGGGAATCCAGGGCTGGCCGTGGCCGGACGAATTGCCATCCTCGCCGCTGCTCAGCCGCCGAAGACCGTTTTAACGCTGCCTGGGCCGTCAGATGCCAAGGTGATTCTGGCCGGACATGAAACGAATGCTCCGGGCGAAGTCCGCGAGCGGCTCAAATGGGGGCGGCGCGCTGGTTCCGTCATTCCCGCGCAAGCGGGAATCCAGCGCTGGCCGTAGTGGGACGAATTGCCGTCCTCGCCGCTGCTCAGCCGCCGAAGAGCGTTCTCTGACGCTGCATCTGCGGCAAGATGCCAAGGTGATTCTGGCCGGGCATGAAGCGGATTTTCCGGGCGAAGTCCGCGAGCGAGTTCATATGGGGGCGGCGCACTGGTTCCGTCCTTCCCGCGCAGGCGGAAATCCACGGCTGGCCGTGGCGGGACGAATTGCCATCCTCGCCGCTACTCGGCCGTCGAAGACCGTTCTAATGCTGCCTGTGCCGCACGAGGCCAAGGTGATTCTGGCCGGGCATGAAAAGGATGCTCCGGGCGAAGGCGCGAGCGGTTCAAATGGGGGGAAGCGGTTTGGCGATATTTTGACAAAACGCTAGCAAGCGCGACCCTCGGAGCGAAGTTATTCTCCCTATCTTGCCGATAGCTAATCTTGTCAGCAGTTTCCCCTTCTTACCTGTCCCGCACGAAGGCCGCAGGGAGCGCATCCATTCGTGTGCTACGTTCGTCGCGACGAGGACGTCTCAGCCGGCCAGTTCCATTGAACGCAGGCCTCCCGCTGGCGGTGGACGATTCAATTCGCGCGGACTCACCAGGAGAAATCGTTCCCGATGTTGATTCACCCTCAACGAATAAACAATCTGGAAAATCTACGAGCCTACATCAACGAGACCCTTTGCCATCACGACCAGTTAGAGATCAACGCTTTTCAAATGACGGAGCGCGTGTTAGTTCGCAGCGGCAAGCCGTGCGGGATATTTTTCTGTTTGCACGGTCCGCGTGAAGTGAAGTTCACCGCCATTTGGGAGAGCGAAAGCAACTCTGTCTTCTTCTACGGTTCCAGCGGCGCACGATTCCATAAAGCACAACTTGCTCGGGTCGTGTCGCTCGAAGCGTGGCCAGGAGATTGAAGCCATCGAAGCGTACTTGCGAGTTTTTTCTGTCGTTGAAAAAGTTGCCCAAGCGCCGTGCCAGGAAGGCCAAGTCGCCAAGCAATGAGAGTTTTTTTTCGCCGCCGTCGGTAGGAATGCCCCGCGACCCCACCGCAGGGCCCGCATTGCGTCGAACATCTGAATTCACGAATAACTCACGGAGGAGAATTAATATGCTTGTGTTGTCGCGCAGGGAAAGTGAGCGCATAAAACTGGGGGATTCGATTGTCGTGACCGTCGTCCGGGTCTCCGGCGACAAGGTCCGTCTGGGGATCGACGCCCCGCCTCATCTGCTCGTGCTGCGAGATGAATTGGAGCCGCATGAAGCGCCGGCCGAGCAACCTCGGGCCGCCGGCTAGCGCGCCGCGAGCTTCTGTCGAGTGACGCCAGCCCAGCCCCTCCGCGGTTTTTGGAAGTGGTTGCCCGAGATTCCTCCTCCTCGGCCAGCCTTTCCAGAAACCGCGGAGGTTTTTTATTCGAGGTTTCGCGGGGCGCTGCTGGCATGCGCCAAGAACGCAATTTTCGCTGCGCCGAACGAAAACTGATCTTGCCTCCAAGGCTCATTTTGGCGAAGGTACGGCGAGAATTTCGCTAAATCTCGGCCGCCGGCTTGGGCGCGGCCCTCTTTGCTAGCAAGCGGAGCTTGCTGCGGCTCGAACGAAAAGGATTTCGCTATGGGTGCTCTCCGTGGTCGCCGTATTTTGTTGACCGGCGGGGCCGGGTTCTTAGGACGCCATGTTCACGATGCGCTGCTCCCTTATGAGCCCGCGGCGATCTTTGTTCCGCGGAGCGCTGATTTCGACCTCCGCCGCCGCGATTCGATCCAGCGCCTGCTGCGGCTGGCGCAGCCCCAAGTCGTCATTCATCTGGCGGCCGTCGTCGGCGGCATCGGCGCGAACCAGCAGCACCCGGGACAATTCTTCTACGACAATGCGATCATGGGCATTGAACTCATGGAGCAAGCGCGCCAGTTTGAAGTCGAAAAGTTTGTCGCCACCGGCTCGATTTGCGCCTATCCGAAACACACGCCGATTCCATTTCGCGAAGAAGACCTCTGGGAAGGTTATCCGGAAGAAACGAACGCCCCCTATGGCTTGGCGAAGAAAATGCTGCTGGTGCAAGCCCAGGCCTATCGCCAAGAATATGACTTTTCGGCCATCACGCTGTTCCCTGTCAACTTGTACGGGCCGGGCGACAATTTCGATCTAGAATCGAGCCATGTGATTCCGGCCCTGATTCGCAAAATGGTTGCGGCGCGCGAAGAAAGTCTGGAAGAGGTCGAGGTCTGGGGAACCGGCAGCGCCTCGCGCGAGTTTTTGTACGTGAAAGACGCCGCTCGCGGAATCGCCGCCGCCGCCGATTTGTACAACAAGCCGGAGCCGGTCAATTTGGGGTCGGGGCAAGAGATCACGATTTGCCGTCTGGCTCAAACAATCGCCGACTTGTGCGGCTACCACGGCCCCTTGCGGTGGGATGCATCGCGGCCCGATGGCCAGCCGCGGCGCTGTTTGGACGTGACGCGAGCGCGCCGCGAGTTCAATTTTCAAGCGGCCACCAGCCTGCACGCCGGACTGCACGAGACCATCCACTGGTATCAAACGCAGCACAGCGCGGCCTTGGTCGGCCATGCAGCCTAGCGCCGGCTCAGGTGAAACCTCGGCTCACCCCTTCTCTGGAGTTTTTTCAATGGCTGCCCCGCGCCGTGCTTTAGTCACCGGAATCACCGGGCAAGATGGCTCTTATCTGGCTCAGTTTCTGCTTGAGCGCGGCTATGAAGTGCACGGCTTGGTCCGCCGCGCGAGCACGTTCAACACCGAGCGCATCGAACATCTGTACCAAGATCCGCATGAGCCAAATGCGCGGTTGATTTTGCACTACGGCGACCTGTGCGACGGAACGGCGCTCAGCAACCTGGTGCTGACGGTCGAGCCGGACGAAATCTATAACCTCGGCGCGCAAAGCCACGTGCGGGTCTCGTTCGACCAACCGTTGTACACGGTCGACGTCGACGCGCTCGGCACGATTCGGATTTTGGAAGCCGCGAGGCTCTTGCAGAAGCATCAGGACGTGCGGGTCTATCAGGCTTCCTCGAGCGAAATGTTCGGCCAAGTGTGCGAAGTTCCGCAGCGCGAGACGACGCCGTTTCATCCGCGCAGCCCGTACGCTTGCGCCAAAGTCTTCAGTTTTCATCAGACGATCAATTATCGCGAAGCCTACGGCTTGTATGCATGCAACGGGATTTTATTCAACCACGAATCGCCGCGCCGCGGCGAAACGTTCGTGACGCGCAAAATCACCCGCGCGGCGACGCGGATTCGCGAGGGCCTGCAAGAGAAACTCTATCTCGGCAATCTCGACGCGAAACGCGATTGGGGCTTCGCGCGCGACTATGTGGAAGCGATGTGGCTCATGTTGCAACAACCGGAGCCGCAAGATTTCGTCATTGCGACCGGCGAAACCCACAGCATCCGCGAGTTTTTGGAGTTGGCCTTTCGCCGGGTCGGGTTGCATTGGGAAGAGCATGTCCAAGTAGACTCGCGGTACTTTCGGCCAGCCGAGGTCGATCTGTTGCTCGGCGACGCCAGCTTGGCGAAAGAACGGCTCGGCTGGACACCACACACGAGCTTCAAGGAACTCGTTCATCTCATGGTCGATGCCGACTGGCAACTCGCGCGCCGCGAAACCTATCTCGCCGAACGCGCGGCGGCCTAATCCGCGCGGGCGCGACAATGAGCAGCACTGCTCTCTCGGCCGACGCGGCCTGCGACCGCGTTCGGTTCGCGATCGGCATTTCCAAGCGCCGCCGCTAACTGTAGAGCTGGATGGCGCGGATGATCTCGTCGAGCTGGTTGCCGACGGCGACGGCTCGATTGGCAAACAGAGCCCGCTTTACGCCGTGCGGTCCCAGCACTTTATTGAACTCCTCTTGGTCGGTCGTATGATAGGCGACCGTGGCGGTGGGGTCTTTTAGTTGATGGCCGGTCAGGATGCATACGACCCGCTCGTCGCGATTGATTATTCCTTCGGCGATGAGTTGCTTGGCCCCGGCCACGCTGGCGGCGCTGGCCGGCTCGCAGCCAAAGCCGCCGGCCCCGACCTGGGCCTTGGCGTCGAGAATGTCCTGGTCGGTCGCGTCGCGGACGACGCCGTCGCAAAGTTCGATCGCGCGGAGACACTTGTCGAGATTGACGGGGCGGTTGATCTCAATCGCGCTGGCGATCGTAGAGGCCTTTTTCTTGTGCTGATCGAGTTCGCCGAGATAAGTTTGCTCCAGGGCTCGGTCGGGTCGCCCGTGGTTCCACTTCAGGCCGCGGCGAAAGTGAACTTCATGCAGCGTGTTCGCCCCGGCCGCGTTGATGATCGCCAACCGCGGGATGCGATCGATCAGGCCGAGTTGCTTCAACTCGCCGAACGCCTTGCCGAACGCGCTGCTGTTGCCCAGATTGCCGCCGGGGACGACGATCCAGTCAGGCGCCTCCCAGCGCAGCCCTTCCAGCACCCGATACATGATCGTCTTCTGTCCTTCGAGCCGAAATGGGTTGACGCTGTTGACCAGATAGATGCCCAGTTCTTTTGAGACCTCTTTGACGCGGGCCATCGCATCGTCAAAGTCGCCGGCGATCTGCACGGTCAAGGCGCCATAGTCGAGCGCTTGCGAGAGCTTGCCATAGGAGATCTTGCCGGTGCCGATAAAGATCACCGCCTTCATCAGCTTCGTCACGGCGCAATACATGGCGAGCGAGGCGCTGGTGTTGCCGGTGGAGGCGCAGGCGGCGCGCTGCGCGCCGATCGTATGCGCATGGGTAAAGGCAGCGGTCATGCCATTGTCTTTGAAGCTGCCGGAGGGATTCATTCCCTCATATTGCAGATGCAGGTTTCCGCCGGTCAGACCCACATATTTGGCGACGCTGGGCGAATGCTGCAGCAGGGTTTGGCCCTCGCCCACGGTGACGACTTTTTCCGGCGGGGCAAACGGGAGCAGGTCGTGGAATCGCCAGACACCGCTCAAGCAGAGGGGATCGTAACGGCGGCTCCACTTCGCCTCAAAGGCACTCAAACTCTTGGGAATCGGCAGTTTTTCCCAGTGATATTCAACATCCAACAGACCGCCGCAACGCCCGCAGGCGACGCGCACTTCCTCGATGCCGAACGTCGCTCCACAGTCGGGCAAAATGCAGCGTTGATAGGCCAATTCCGTGCGAATCACGACGCAAAACTGCCGTTCTGAATAGGGGTTAGCGAGATCCCGCGAGCGCAGAATCTAGTGTATGCCGGACGCACTTTTCCAGCAAGGCAGCCCCCTGAGACGGGCTTCGCCATGCAACCCGCAAAATCGTATGGGCGGGCTTGCGCAGCGCTCATCCGCCTCGCGCAGCAGGTTGACCAAGCGGTTCAGCGCGGGCTGCGCTCGGCTGGAATCGTACTCGCGCCGCGCGCTGGCGCGGACAGATGTTCACATACCCCCCTTTGACAGTCATTCCAAGCCGGACTAGAATAACGATTCTAGCCCCGATTTTCCGT
>DASRSE010000237.1:0-15556 GCA_035656655.1 Pirellulales bacterium | reverse complement strand
ACTTGTCTCCAACCACCCGCAGATTTACCCAGCGGTCTTCAAACCGGCCCGACTCGTTCCAGGTAAGCGTGGCCGGCAGACCACCAACGGCAGGGTCGGCATCGAGCAAAATGCCGGGCGATTTGAGCAAGACCTGAAACCCATTGCAGATGCCCAAGATCAGCTTGCCGGCTGCTTTGAAATTGGCCAGCTCCTCGGCCAAATGGTGGCGAATCTGATTGCCCAGAATGCGCCCCGCCGCCAGGTCGTCGCCGTAGCTGAAGCCGCCAGGGATGACCAGAATCTGATAGTCGTTGAATTGGCGCGGGTTTTCCAACAGCCGGTTGATGTGTAGCCGAACCGTCGCGGCGCCGGCCTGCTCGAAGGCATAGGCCGTTTCCACGTCGCAATTCGTGCCCGGCGAACGGAGGACTAAAACGCGAGGGGCCATGAAGTTCGCAAACGGAGGTAAGAAGAAAAACTCGACCGCACACAATCTGATTTCTCGCGGCTTGGCAACGGCGAACTCACCAGCGGAGCGGCTGTTGCCACGCCCGTTTTAACTCGGCCAGATCGGCATCGACCACAAGCACGTCCTGCAGCGGATCGGCATGGCGCAAATCGCCGCCGCTCGTTTTGGGCTTGGGCCCGACGATTTGCAATCGGCCTGACTCGTTGACTTCGCCAATGATCGCGTGGGGCACATCGCCGAGCAGCGTTTCGAAATGGCCGATCTGGTCGGGCGCGACCTCGCACACAAACCGCGAATTCGATTCGCTAAACAAGAGAATCACATCCGCGCACGAGGCCGACTCGCCGTCGATCGCCGGATCGTGCGGAATTTGCTCCAAATAAACCTTGGCGCCCAGACCGCCGGCAAAGGTCATTTCGGCCAGCGCGACGGCCAGTCCCCCTTCGCTCAGGTCGTGGCAGGCGCGGACATGCCCAGCGACAATCGCCTTGTGCAGCGCGGCAAAAATTTGCTTCGCCTGCGGCGGGTCGACCTGCGGAACGGAGGTCGGCTGCGCCGTGGCAAACGGGCGCTGCGGAGCTTGCGTCGCGGCGCACGCGGAACCGCGCTCAACCAGCCCAAAGTGCGAGCCGGCGAGTTCGTTTTTCGTCACGCCGATTTGATAAAGCATATTGCCAGACTGCTTCAAGTCCATCGTCACGCAACGCCGCACGTCGTCGATTTGACCGAGCGCGCTGATGAGCAGCGACGGCGGAATCGCGATCGCCTGCGGCTCGCCCGCTTCGTTCTGATACTTGAATTCGTTGTTCAAGCTGTCTTTGCCGCTGATGAAAGGCGTACCCAGCGCCATGGCCAGATCGTGGCACGCGAGCGCCGCGCGCACCAGCGAGCCGAGCGTTTCGGGTCGCGACGTGTCTCCCCAACAGAAATTATCGAGGATCGCAATCCGCGTCGGGTCGGCCCCGACCGCGACGCAGTTGCGCAGAGCCTCGTCGATGGCGCTGGCTGCCATGTGATAGGTATCAAAATCGCCATAGTGCGGATTCATCCCGCACGAGATGACCAGCCCGCGCCGCGAGTTCAAAACGGGCCGCACCACGGCGGCATCGCTGGGTCCATCGTTCGCCACGCCGACGAGCGGCTTGATGACGCTGCCGCCTTGGACTTCGTGATCGTATTGGCGGATTACCCATTCCTTGCTGGCCACGTTCAGCGCGGCGAGGATTTTCAGCAGCGTGGCATTGTAAGGGGCCGCGGGCAGAGTCGGCGGCAGCGGACCAGACTGCGACGGGTTGTCCGCCGCAGCCGCGCGCCCCGCTGACGAAACGGCCGGGCGGACCGCCACGTCGGCGGTCGGCAATGCTGCATCTTCCGCGACATCAGGACCGTTCATCGAGCCCGCTTCGCGGCGGAAAGCCGGTGCGGCGAGCGCGTAGGTTGCTTCGCGAATGATCGGAGGGCGGCCCGCGTGCAAGAAGTGCATTGCCAAATCGCCGACCAATTCGCCTTGATAATGGAGCCGCAGCCGGCCGGTCGGCTCGAAGCGGCCGATCACGGTGGCTTCGACCCCCTCCGACTGGCAGAGTTTTTCCAGCTCCGGCCATTGCTCGGCCGAAACGGCCAAGATCATTCGCTCTTGCGCTTCGGAGATCCAGATTTCAGTGTAGGACAAGCCGGCGTATTTCGTGGGGCAGCGGTCGAGCCAAACCTCGGCGCCGATTTCTTCCCCCATTTCGCCGACGGCGGACGAAAAGCCGCCGGCCCCGCAATCGGTAATCGCGTTGTACAAGCCGCGATCGCGCGCTTGCAAGATCACATCGAGGACCATTTTTTCGGTGATGGCGTTGCCGATTTGGACGGCCCCGCCGCTGAGGCTTTCGCTTTCGCTGGTCAATTCGGCGGAGCTAAAGGTCGCGCCGTGAATTCCATCGCGGCCCGTCCGGCCGCCGACCGCCACGATCTGATCGCCCGGCAGCGCTTCTTTATGCGACTTGTCGACGGGGATAATTCCCACATTGCCACAATAGACGAGCGGATTGCCCAGATAACGTGGATCAAAATAAACCGCGCCGTTGACCGTCGGGATTCCCATCCGATTGCCATAATCGCGGACGCCGCTGACGACTCCTTGCATCACGCGGCGCGGATGAAGCACGCCCGGCGGCAAGGAATCGGCCGGCGTGTCGGGCGGGGCAAAGCAAAACACATCCGTGCTGCAAACCGGCTTCGCGCCGAGACCGGTCCCGAGCGGGTCGCGGATCACGCCTCCGAGGCCGGTGTTCGCCCCGCCGTACGGTTCGAGCGCCGACGGATGATTGTGCGTCTCGACTTTGAAGACGACATTGTGATCGTCATCGAAGCGAATGATGCCGGCATTGTCCTTGAATACGCTCACGCACCAATCCAGGTCTCCCCAACTTTTGCGCAAAGCCTGAGTCGCGGCAAAGATGGTCTCTTTGAGCATGTTTTCAAAGGACCGCTCGCCGAGAGTGCCGGCGGCATCAAGCGGGCCGCGATAGGCGATCCGGCCGGCGAGCGTCTTGTGGCTGCAATGCTCGCTCCAGGTCTGCGCAATCGTCTCCAGTTCGATGTCGGTCGGATCGCGGAGCAACTCACGAAAATGCGTCTGGATCGTCTGCATTTCGACCAGCGAAAGATAAAGCTGGCCTTGTTTGCTGAGCTGCATTAGACCGGCGTCGTCCAAGCTCCGCAGCGGGACAGTGGTCAATTGGAACGCGTATTCGCCGCCGAGCTCGAGCCGCTCGAGCGCGAGCGGACCGACGATCACTTGCTCGATCGCATCGTTGGCCAAAATCTTGGTCGTGAGTTTCTGCAGCTCCGCCCCGGCGACTCCGGCGATCCAATACTTGCGAAACGTCCGGATTGCGTCGACGGTGATCCCTAGATCGGCAATGGCCGCTCGCGCGCTGTGAGCGACCGGGTCCATCACGCCCGGCTTTGGCAGAACATGCACCAACTGAACTGGGCGCGGACTTTCGCCGGGGGCGGCGGCGGGCGGAGTCGCCAGCGCCGCGTCTCCCGCCGGAGCCAAAACCGTCTGTTCGACGATTGCGTCGGCCAAGAGTTCGCGGGCGATCTGCTCGACCTGGCGCGGTTCGAGATTGCCTTGGAGAAGATAGCCGTAGCCGGAGCGAACTTGCAGGCCGCTTTGCCAACCGAGATCGGCGGCCTGCTGGAGAACCCCCAGCGCGGCGCGATCCGGTTGTCCGGGGCGCGGATAGATGTCAACTTCCCAAAGCATCGCGGTTTTGTTTCGCCTCCGTGAGCAATTTCGCCAATCGCGTTTCGTCGCCGCGCTCCAGCGCAGCCCGCATGGCAGACAATGTTTTCTCAAACCGAGCGAGCGACTTCAAGGTGTTCTGCTGGTTGGCCAGGAAAATTTGAGTCCAAACTTCAACATCGCCGCCGGCAATTCGCGTGGTATCGCGCCAGCCCGTGCCGCACAGCGGTCGGTCTTCCGGCGGCGTCGCCCCGGCCAAGGCCGCCGATACCAAATGGGGCATGTGGCTAGTGTTCGCCAAGGCTTTGTCGTGCGCCAAAGGGCTCATCTGCCACACCGACGCGCCGAGCGCCGACCAAAAATCGCATGTCGCTTGGACGTCGGCCGGCGCGGATTTTTTCCCCGGCGTGACGAGGACGAGGCGTCCTTCGTATAGATCGGCGCGGGCATTTTGCGGGCCATTTTTTTCGCTGCCTGCCAGCGGATGGCTGCCGACGAAGCGGGCCGTGCCGAGCTTGCCGGGCAACTTGCCGTCGAGCCGCGCGACGATTTGCTGTTTGGTGCTGCCAGCGTCGGTGAGGAGCGCGCCGGCCGGGCATGCGCGCGCAGCGCGGGTCACATCTTCGACGATCCGGCCGACCGGAGTGCAAGCGATGATTAGCTCGGCGTGGGCGACCGCGGCCTCTAGTTCCAATACGCCTTCGTCGATCGCGCCGGCCGCGCGGGCGCGGTCCAAGCTTTCTTGCCGGCGACCAACGCCCACCACGCGCCGCGCCAAACGGCGTTCTTTCAGGGCGAGGCCGATCGAACCCCCCATCAAACCGACGCCGATAATCGCGACCGTATCCCAATGGGGCGCGCGCGCGCCGGCCGACAAGGAGGGCGAGGAGGGGGCGCGAGAGGTCGATTTCGGTCGGGGCATGGCATCGCCACGGTTGCAACGCGGAGCAAGAAGCCCCAGATTATAGCAGCCGGCGCCCAGGTTGGGGATGGGCTCCGCGATCGCGCGGCCGCGAGCGGGGGTCGGCGCGATTCACCAGAAAACCCCTTGATCCTCGCCGAGGAAACGTGACCAGTGCCCCATCTCTTGCAACAATCGCTGACGATTCCCTTGCCGTTGGCGCAAGTCTTTCCGTTTTTTGCCGACGCCGGAAATCTGGAGCGAATCACGCCGCCCGAGCTGAAGTTCAAAATCGTCACGCCGCTCCCGGTGGAGCTGCGCGCAGGGACGCTAATCGACTATCAATTGCGCCTGTTCGGTTGGCCGATTTTGTGGCGGACGCGAATCGCTGCCTGGAATCCGCCGCATGAGTTCGTCGATGAGCAATTGCAGGGGCCGTATCGCGAATGGATTCACACGCATCGCTTTCGCGAAGCAGGGGGGCAAACCATCAGCGACGACGAAGTGCGCTATCGCCTTCCCCTTTTTCCGTTCGGCGAAATCGCGTATCCCCTGGTGCGGCTGCAATTGCGGCGCATTTTTGCGTATCGCAAAGCCGCCGTGGAACGCCTCCTGCTGCCGCGGTTGAACTAATAGGCGGTTCAAGACCGCCAGCGGCTGTTAATGCCGCGCCGTCAAGAATGGCCGAATCGTGTCGGCCGGAAACAAACAGAACGCATACTCGCGCGAAGCTAAGATCGCGGCGACGCGCTCGGCTTCGCTCGCGCGCTGCAACTCGGCCTCCGTTTGCGCACGGAGCGCGGCGACGCACGGTTGCAACTGCGCATTCGCCTCGCGAATGGTCCGCGCGAACGCGCGCCGGTTCTCCGGCAGCGGGACGCTCGCCAACGCTGCGCGCTTCTGCGCCAGCCACCGCGCGGCTGCGCTCTGCGGCTCGCGGCACGCGGCGGAAAACGCGCCTTCAAAACGCTCCGGCTGATGGGTCAGTTGCCACAACCGTCGTTGCAAAACATGCCCATCGGACGGGACTCTCGCCGAATTGGCGATCGGCAGCCGGAGCGTGGCCGTGGCCACCAAGAACGCCGGCGGCGGAACTTGATAAAACTGCGCCACCAGCGCATCGGCGATTTGATCGTACTTCGCGCCGCCAATTCCATGCACGAACAGATCGCTCAGCAGGAGCCGCGCGAACAAGGTCGTCGTCAAGGCGCGCGTGCGCAGGCGAATGCCTTGCTTCGCCAACTCCGCGAGGCCGGCCCCCAAGGCCAGTTCCACCGTCGCCGTCCAGCCGGCGCGATCGGTCAAGGTGCAAGTGCCGGAGCGCAATTGCGCGAAGAGGCGTTTGCGGCGCGGGTTGTCGCGGCTCCAAACCCAAAACGGCGCTTCGAGCCAGCCGTCTTCTTGCGCCAAGTCCGGCAACGGCTGCGCAGCGTTGCGCAGCCGGTGGACCTGGCGATATTCAGCCAACGCGCGATTGTGCGCCGCGGCGAACTCCGGCAGCCGCGCCAACAGATCGGCGGCAAAGAGCGAAAACGCCGGCAACTCGCAAACCACGCTTTGCGGGATCTCGAGCGACTGCAAGCCCCAGTCTCCTTCGAGTTGATGGCGAGCTTGCGCCAGACACGCGCCGATACGATCGGTCTGCTGGGCGCGTTCCAAAACGAGCGGCCAATAGGCGCCGACCAACGGGTTGGCAACGAGCGGAGCGATTTGTTTTTGCACGCGCTGGGCAAAACTTTGAAAGAGCGACCGATCTTGGATCGCGCGCTCCTCAAACGGCAAATCGGCCGCCACACCATCCAGCGGCGCCGACTCGAGTAGTGGGTTTTGCGCCGTTCCGCCCGGAACGCGCACCGCCAGCGTCCGCGCGACATCATTGTCGATCGTCAGATTGACGGCGACTCCGCCGTGCGCCGCCGCCAGTTGACCAAGGACAAAATTCTTCACCCAGACGCCGGGATGAAAGAGCTGCGGTTGGTGGCCCCCCATGAAGATCGGCCCGGTGTCGGGCGGCAGCTTCGGCACGTCGCGATAAGAGCGCGTGTATGCGCGCGCGGCGCTGAGCAACTGCGCCCGGGCCGCCGCGCGAACTTCCGCATAGGGCCGGCCGGCGATGGCCAGCGGCGCTTGAAACGTCGCGCAATTGCGCGCGAGCAACTCCGCGGCCGCGCTCAAGGGGGGCTCTAGCAACAACTCGCCATTGCCCGTCGGAGCACGCAGCCGGCGATAGGCGACCTCGGCCGCGCCCGGCGTCATGCCACGCTTTCTCCGAGACAGGGGCCCAGGTCGGGCATTTCCAGCGCCGGCGGAGCGACCGCCGCAAAACTGCGGTCGATAATCAAATGGTAATACTCCAAACGGGTGCGCGCGTCGTCCAAGACGCCGCCAAACGACCGCGTTTCATCGAGATAGACCAGCGGCACAGGCAACTCGACGATTTTCAAACCGGCATGCACGGCTTGCACCCAAAGCTCGAGCGGCATGGCATAGCCGCGCTCGTGGATGCGGAGCTTTTTCAAGCCTTCCACCCGATACGATTTGAATCCGCAAAAGGCGTCGGTCAGATTCAACTCCAACCGCCGGTTCAATTCCGCCGTGACCAAGCCGTTGATCTTGCGGCGCTCCGGCGGCGGAATGCTATCGCCGGGAAAGTGCTGCTTGTAGCGGCTCCCGGAGACGATATCGGCCGTTTCGCAGGCGGCCACGAACTTGGGGATTAGGCTCGGCTGGTGTTGGCCATCGCTATCGAGCGTCACGAGGACATCGTACTGATGCTCAATGGCATAGTGAAAGGCCGAGATTAGCGCGCCGCCGTAACCTTGGTTCTTGGCGTGCGTGAGGACGCGAATATCGCGGCGCTGGGCCAACAATTGCGTCGTCCCATCGGTCGACCCATCGTCGACCACCAGAATCTCAGAGGCAAATTGCAGAACCTGATCGAGCACCCGCTGGATCGGGCCGACCTCGTTATAGACGGGCAACGCGATGAGGACGCGAGTCATAGCAAACCTGCTAGGAGATTTTGATGAGTTTCAGGAAGGACCATCACGTCTCGAATTGAGGCTCACCGCCCACGGCGCTCGCCGCGTCGCGCGATTTCGCCGCTCGGCCGCTTGTTCCTCCCAGCCAGCGTGGCCCTGATGACAACCAGTATTCTAGGCGGCCAGAAACCGGAGTCAACGCAACGAAATCGCCGCAGCAGCGGCAATCCCCGACATGATCGCGTTTCTGGGCTCGGCCCTCATAACGCCCGGCCGAGCCTGTTTTAGAGCACGCGCCCGAGAGAACCCGCGGCGCGGGCGCCATGGCTCCGCGGAGCGGCGCCGACCGACTTTGCTGAGGCGAACCGCTCGCGAACAAAAACCATACTCCTCATAGAAACAGCACGGGCGGTCCGTGGCGGGCCGCCCGTGCATGGGGTTCTAACATTATTCAAGCAAGGTTTGCGAACGTCGCCGACGCTCGGTTGGCCGAGAGGCGGGGCGGTTTATTTTTTCGGTTCGCTTTCGGGGGCGTCCTTCGGCGGCGCTTCTTTCGGCGGCGCCGGCGGAGCGACTAAGGCGACGCCGTCTTTCGCGCCCGGGATCTGCGGCAACATGCCCGGCTTCGGAAAAGCCGTTTCAGGAATGTCTTTCAAATTCGCCTTGCGATCTTTTTCGTCGAGCATCGAGTAGCCCTTTTGTTCCAGATCGTAGCGGCCCCAATAGACGCGGCGGTACGGGTTGTAGTAGTAGACGTAGCGCGGCGTCGACGGATAGTAGATCGAGTAGTGGTAGCCATAATTCGTCGTCGCCGGCTGCTGGTAGTAGCAGTAGCTGTAGTAGTACGTGCGAGCCGGGTAGTAGCTCCAGCTTGAGTAGTAGCACGAGTCGTACGCTTGCGCGGAACTCGCGCTGAATGATCCCGCGGTCAAAGCGGCCGCCAACAACAACATCAACTTGCACCGTGACATGCAGACACCTCGCGATAAGAAGGGGAACAGAAAGTAGAGTCAATGTTCACTGCACGGGACCGTTTGCCCGACCGCGGCGATCATTTACCCGGATAACGCGGGACATTTAGAAATCTGGCGCGGCGGCTAAAAAAATTCTACAACATTCCGGCGCAAACCGTTCTCCTTAAAGGACAAAGAATGCCAGAAAGGACCTGTCCGAGCGACTTTGATCCCTCAATTCCGTTTCAACTTACGCAGATCATGAAACGCTTCGCCAGCCAGCCCCTCCTATTGGGCACATCCCATTTGGGACGTCGGCCGACGAGCGAAAGACCGGCTTGGTCGGAAAACGACCATCTCCAAAAAGTTTGCCCCATCAAAAAGGTTTTACTAATTTACCTAGACATCCATATTTGTTAAGATTCCGTTCAGGCACGAGGGTTGCTTAGACCCTCGCGACGAAGCGGCTGCCTAAAGGAGCCGCGAGGAACGCCGGTGATGTATTAGCCGGGTTAAATTTTCCGAGGTGTTCTTAGGAGAAACGATGATGAAGAACCGAATCTGGATTCGCGGTGGTTTGGGAGCGTTGGCAATCGCCTTGAGCATGTTCATGGTCAGCGATGCGTTTGCTTTCGGTCACCGCCACCGCCGCTGCTGCTGCGAAGAGAGCTGCTGTCAGGCCGCCCCGTCGTGCGGTTGCCAAGCGGCCCCGACCTGCGGTAGCTGCCAGACTTATGCTCCCTCGTGCGGCTGCCAAGCCGCTTCGACTTGCGGTGGCTGCCAGACTGCCGCCCCCGCTTGCGCCGGTTGCCAAGTGGCTCCCGCCGCTCCGGTTCCCGCGCCGGCCGGTCCGGGTGTGGACATGAGCCCGGCTCCCGCCGCTCCCGCGGCTCCCGCCGCCGCGCCCCCGTCCCCGCCCGCCCCGCGGACCTAATCGTCGCGGAAGGCTGGTTGACGAAAAAGGATCGAGTTTGCCGCTGGTGTGAACCGCGGCAGTCAATAGGGCCGACGGCCAGATGGCGAGCAGAATGCTTGCGTTTGGCCGTCGGCTTGTTTTTTGACCCCAGAGAGCCTTTGGCGGCCGCGCCGGTATGGATCATGCAACCTGAAGCCAGCTACGTCTGTCCGAGCTGTGGCGAAGAAATCGTCGTCGAGGTCGATCTTTCGGCCGGGGCCGAGCAAGAATACGTCGAGGATTGCCCGGTTTGCTGCGTGCCCAATGTCTTGCGCATCTCAGTCGCCGCGGATGGCGACGTTTCGATTGACGCCGAACGCGAATAGCCGAATGACGCGGAAGCAGGTTTTCCCGCTCGAACTGCCGCCCGCCAATTGCGATTCACAGCCCGTTCCCCCGGTCGCAAGGCACGAAAGCGGCGGCCTGGCGAAGCTCGTGAAATAGCAGCCGGGCAGGCGCCGAATTCGGCCAGGAAGCTAGGCCAGCGCCATTTTCGCGTCCGCCGCCGTTGCTGCGTCAGGCGGCGTCAACATGCCATTCTTGGCCCGGCCCGCCCGCACGAGATCGTGGATAAACCGCATCTTTTGGATGACCGGTTGCACAAAGACCTCCGGCACCACATCAATCAGGCCCACGCTCCGATTGATCTCGTTCAAGGCGATGCCTAATTCCTGATAGCGGTGGACGAGCCGATCGAGTTCGACTTGCAATGGATTGGTCGCGCCGCCGAAGCCCATATGGTCCGCCGTGTCGAGGGCGCTGACCATGTCCAGATAGCTCGCCCAAGTTTCCGCGAAATCTTCCCACGGATGCATCGTTGCGTACGCGCTGATGAAGTGCTCGCGCCAATTCGCCGGCGGTCCCTCTTTGTAATAGCGTTCGAGCGCTTCGGCATAGGTCGGCTGGTCGTGATTTCCGAAGACCGCGCGGCAGGCGTCCTCACATTGGTCCTTCACCAGCATATCCCAATAATAATGGCCGATTTCGTGGCGAAAGTGGCCAATCAGCGTCCGTTGAGACTCATGCATCACCACCCGCAGTTTCTCTCGCTCGACATCGTCCGCCTCGCGGATGTTGATCGTGATCCGGCCGTGGGCATGCCCGGTGTAGACCTGCTCGGCCTTGCCGACCCCGCGCCAAAAGTCGTTCTTGGGAATCAGGTCGGCTTTGAAATCGAACGCCAGCGGCGGTTCCACTCCATCGCTCGCTAAGCCATAGGGGAGGCCCAACTGGCTGAGATCATAAAAGAGGCGCCGTTTCGCGGCCTCCAGGCGATACCACTTTTCTTGATTGCCGGGCACGCTCAAGTCCGGAATCGTCGAGTTAAAACGGCAGCAATCGCAGAGGGCTTTCGCGGCGGCCGGCAAGGCGACGCACCGGTTGCAGACATTGTATTGCGAATTGTTGAAGCACTTCGCCAGCGCGGCTCCGCAATCTTCGTGCAAACAGCGGAACGTGCCGTCCGGCTGCGGATCGAGGGCCGCCAGATTGCGGCAGACAGGACAAAAGCCCAACGGGCGCGCACAACTCAAACAGGTGCTATTGTCAAAGAAAATCGACTGGCCGCAGACACATTCATAAACACGCATGATAAATCCATTCGAACCGCCCGGTGCGAAAAAGAAAAACGGACCTACAACCCATCAACGGACGATTCTTCGGCTTCGACTTCTGCCCGATTCCGACTGGAGCCGCACGGCTCAGAACAGCGCCGACCGCCGGCTAGCGGGAGTCTGGCCGCGCGCAACCCACCTGGCCGAGCCAACGGCAGATCGCCACGACAGCTTACCATCGCGACAACTGCGCCGCGATCTTTTGCCCCAGCGTCAGGGGGAGCGCCGCGCACTTCGACGGCGCGAGACCAAACAATTTCTGTTGGTTCCAGCGGGCTTCTTGCCGGCGGCGGCGATATTCGTCGTCGGTCCAACCACAACGAATTTGAGCCGTTTGCAAACGAATGGGGTCAGGATTCGTGGAAGCCGTCGGGCTGGGCTGACGAGGGGCGCGTGGCATAGCCATGGCAATCTTCTCCATGCGAAAATGAGCTTCGTGTGAAAAGGGAGGGTCGTTCGAGTCGCAATTAGCAAGCAAGCCGAACGGCTTCTGAGTGCTGGTCCCGCAAAAAGCAAAAGACATGCCAATCAAAAAAATCTCGGCGAGCCGTGCTTGAATCTCGCATTTTTGCGAGAGATTTTGCATCGCTTCCCCCGCTGATTTCCTCCACCCTCTTGCGGTTGGTCGCTCAGCAACCAGCCCGCCCGCGACATCCATTCCATGACCAACTCGTCTTAACCTCTCCGCGCCTCCGCGGCTCCGCGTGAGATCGAGAGAGGCTCGCGCGGAGGCGCGGAGAGGCAAAGAGGGAAAGTTTAGAGGTCGAGTGAGCGCTGGTCGGCCGGATAGCAGACGCGCCCGTTCTGGACGACGGCCCATTCGCGCAGTTGATGCTGATCGGCGCGCGTGGCGGTCATGATATGCCAGACGGGAACTTCGGCGGCGACGAGCGCATCGGCAATCAGCGAGCGATGACATTGCCACGGGACCGCTTCGGCGCACATCAATGCCGGCCGTTCGCTGACCGCCCATTCGAGCACCGGCCGCAAGGCCGCCTGAAACGCGTCGGTTTGCATGTAATCGGCAAAAGCCCGAAACGACTTATTCCGCCAAGCGCCATTCGGCGAGTTCTCGACTCCGCGCCGCAATCCGCCCAGGCCGGGCAAATGACTATACAGAATGCCCTCGGCAGCCAAGGTTGCCGCGAGTTCGGTTTGGTTGAATTGCGGATGGCGGCGTGAGCCCGGCAGCTTGCGGACATCGACGACCCGCGTGATCCGATGAGCCCGCAGCAGCGCGACAAACTCCTTGCTCGTGCGCGTTGAATGGCCGATCGTCCAGACCGTGGGGCGGACCTCGCCCTCGGCAACGCGCTCGGGAGTTGAAGACTTTCTGGCCATGACCTTCTCCTGCGGAGCGCGCCCATTAAAACTGCGGTTTCAAGCTCTGCGCTCCGCAAAACGGCAGCGTGAGGGGGGGCAGACGCTGCGAAGTTATTTTTCGGTCGATTCTCCGTGCGCGGCGCCCGTGGGATTGATTTTGGGATGGATGAACAACTCTCGCAACTGTTCCACGCCGGGTGGCTTGACCAAGTGCTGGTCGAAGCCGGCGGCGGCCGTTTGGGCCCGATCCTTCTCTTCGCCATAGCCGGTCAACGCGACTAGGAGCCAGCGTTCGCCGCCAGGAAGCTTGCGCAATTCGCGGGCAACCTCGCATCCGCTGATGCCCGGCAGTCCCAGATCGCACAGCACGACCTCGGGTTGAAACGATTGCGCCAAGGCAATCGCGGCCGTTCCGTCATGCGCGACTTCGACCTGGTGCGACCAGACCATTTGCAACAGCCGCGCCAAAATCGTGGCCGCGCCGACATTGTCTTCGACCACCAAGACCCGTCGGCCGGGGGCAGGCGCCGCGAGCGCGGCCTGCTCGGGCAGCGGGCGAGGCGCGCCGATGCGCGGCAGCCGGATCACAAACTCGCTGCCGTGTCCCAACCCATCGCTATACGCATGCACGCTGCCGCCATGCATCTCGATTAACGAGCGAACGAGCGTCAGCCCGATGCCCAGCCCACCCTTGGAGCGCTCCAAGGAATGATCGGCCTGGGTAAACAGATCGAAGACGTGCGGCAGGAGGGCCGCGTCGATGCCGACGCCATTGTCCTGAAAGCGCAGCGTGGCGCCTTGGTCGTCGGCTTCCGCGGAGATCGAGATCGCTCCTCCCGCTTCGGTATACTTGGCCGCGTTGTTCAGGACATTGGCCAAGGCCTGGGCCATCCGCACCGCGTCGACATCCAGCCAGATCGGGGTCGGCGGCAGCGCGATCTCCAGGGTGTGGCGTTGCTCGTCGATCAGCGGTTTGGCGATCTCCACCGCGCGCTCGACCAAGACTTGCAGCTCGATCGGCGCCCGCTTGAGCTCGATTTTTCCGCGTGTGATTCGCGACACATCCAGCAAATCGTCGACCAGCCGGACGAGATTTTCGATCTGCCGCTCCATCATTTCAACCGCCCACTGCAAGGTTTCCGGCTCGTGCTGCATTTGCTTCACGATGAGCAGGGCATTGCGGAGCGGGGCGAGCGGATTGCGCAATTCGTGCGAGAGCATGGCCAAGAATTCATCCTTGCGGCGGTCGGCATTGCGGACTTCTTGGACGGCGCGCTCGAGCTCCGAGGCGCGCTCGCGTTCGCGCTGTTCGCTGTCGCGCAGCGCCTGCTCGGCCCGCAATCGCTCCGAGATGTCATGAAAGACCATCACGGCGCCGATGATTTCATCCGCGTCGCTGAGAATGGGCGTGGCCGTTTCTTCGATGGCGCGCTCCGAACCATCGCGATGCCGAATTCGCGCGGCGCGCGGGACGCCGTTGTTCGACCCGGCTTGCAATGCTTGGCGGATCGGATTCGCCTCGCTCGCGACGCCATCTGCATCGACTTCTTGAAAGACTTCTTCCAGCGGCCGCTCGGCCGCCGCCAGCGAGCCCCAGCCGGTCAATTGTTCCGCACAGCGGTTCATGAGCGAAATTCGGCCAGCTTGATCGGTGGCAATCACTCCGTCAGCAATGCTGGCTAGCGTTACCCGCAGCCAACCATGTTGCTTGCGCAGGTTGTCGGACACGACGCTGCGCTCGTTCATCTCCAAGCGCAAGGCGGTATTGGCTTGGGCCAGTTCGGCCGTACGCTCGGCGACTCGTTGTTCCAGGCGTCCTTGCATCTCGCGCAGCTCGGCCTCGACCTTTTTGCGCTCTTTGATCTCGCGCTCGAGTTCATTTGGGCTGCGCAGCTGCAAAACCTCCGGCACGATCGGAACCATGGCGAACACCGTCGTCCAAGAAACGATCGCGGTGAAGCATTTCACGACCCCTGCGAAGCGATAGATCGGCCACCAGAAAATGATCGCTTCCAAGAGGTGCGTCGTGCCGCACGCCAAGATGAAAGCGCCGAACAACAAAAAGATCGTCCGGAACGGCAGGTCGCGGCGGCGCCACACGAAAAAGCTCAGCACGCACGGAATCGCCAGATAGGCCGACCAAATCCCCAGATCGGAGAAAATGTGCAGCCAACCCAAAAATGGGGTCCAGCCTGTCCCGCAATTCCACCGCGGCGGAAACCCGGACGTGTCGAAAAGTCGTGTCAAAAAATCCCACATTGAAGGTTCGCTCCCGCGAGACTTAGGCCGAGGCTTGACTGAGGTATTGGATATTCGTTGGCAAAGTATACGGGCAAAAAGCGTGTTCCAGCGATTCCGGCCATTCGCAGCCGCTTGGCCACGTCGGCGCCACTAGCCAACCGGTCCTGCACGCCCGGTTCAGGCTGGCCGGGCGAACGGCTCTGCGGCGATTAGGTCGTCGGCACGAAAACTGCATTTCTTTATCTCCGGCGAGCAGTTCGTCTATTCTTCGCATTCGGTTCTTGAAATCAATGGAGGCCGATCATGCCACGCGGCGACAAAAGCAAGTATACCGATAAGCAAAAACGCCAAGCGGAAAAGATCGAAGTGGGCTATGAAGCGCGCGGCGTCGACACCCAGACGGCCGCAGCGAGGGCATGGGCGACCGTCAACAAAATGACCGGCGGGGGCAAGAAATCCGGCTCCGGCCGCGGCCATGCGATCGATAACAGCCCTGCCAAAAAAGGGGGGAAACTGGGCGGCCGCGCCGCCGCGGCACGGCCGCGCGCCGCCCGCTCGGCCTCCGCCAAAAAAGCCGTCGCCACGCGAAAGGCACACCAGAGCTAGCGGACGCCAGGAATTTCTCGGATGCCGCGGCAGAGTGGCTGACTTTTTTTGCCGGCCGATTTTTGCCGCGCCCGTTCGCGTCGCCTCTCGCCCCCGATCGACAAGCATTGCTGGCCGACTGGCGCGAGATCCCTCATAAACCCGCGTCCGTGAACAAACGCGCGCGTTATTCGTGGTCCGTTTGTAATTCGCCGGTCGTAACCGCGCACGAGCCTTGCACCTTCGTCAGCAAGCCGTCCAACCGGCCCACCAAATTGAGCAGTTCGGGCGAAGGATCGCGGAGCCGCCCGA
>DASRSE010000236.1:0-26389 GCA_035656655.1 Pirellulales bacterium | reverse complement strand
GAAGAAATCCGCGAGAAGGACGACATCCTCTCCCGCGGCATCGAAGAACTGGGGCTCGACGACCCGCTCGCCTGACGGCATCGACTACGATTCCACGCGGCCAAGGTGTCTGCTGACGCGCGCTGCGAAGCTGCGAGAAATCGGCTTGGCGGCGCGGTCGGCTTGACTTTCATAGGGGCTTGAATGACACTGCGCTAGGGGAAGCCGGCGCCGAAATGGCGCGCTACTCGCTCTCGCTTTCTCCGGGCAGGACCGGCGGATGACTTCCAACCCTATTTACCACGATCGGCCTCTATGATGTTTGCACCCCTGCTCGCTCAAGGCCCGCCCAACACGGGACAGATTGTCACGATTGGCGTGATCGCGGCCGCGCTGATCATCGGCATCGTCCTGCTGGCGGTTTTCTTGCGCTATTTCAAGCTGTGGATCCAGTCCGTGACGACGGGCGCAGGGATCGGCATTTTCGATCTGCTCGGCATGACATTTCGCAAAGTCAACCCGACGATCATCGTGAAAAGCCAGATCATGGCCGTGCAGGCGGGTCTCAGCGAATCCATGGGAATCACGAGCAAAGCGCTCGAGGCGCACTATCGGGCCGGGGGGAACGTTCCTTTGGTGATCCGCTCGATCATCGCCGCCAATAAAGCCAAGATCGTCACCCTCAATTATAAACTGGCGACGGCGATCGACCTCGCCGGGCGAAATGTCCTCGACGCCGTGCAAACGAGCGTCAATCCCAAGGTGATCGACTGTCCCGCGCGCGGCTCCAATGTCGAATCGCTCGAGGCCATGGCCCGCAACGGCATTCTGCTCAAGGTCAAGGCGCGAGTGACCGTCCGCGCGAATCTGAACCAGGTGATTGGCGGAGCGACCGAAGAGACGATCATCGCGCGCGTGGGGGAAGGCATTGTGAGCGCGATTGGCAATGCGTCGCACTTTGAAGTGCTGGCCAATCCCGACCAAAT
The DNA here is from genome assembly GCA_035656655.1 of Pirellulales bacterium. Taxonomy (GTDB): domain Bacteria; phylum Planctomycetota; class Planctomycetia; order Pirellulales; family DASRSE01; genus DASRSE01. Next base: position 25,424 of record DASRSE010000236.1, on the reverse strand, counting down.
CTCGAAGACGGTGTTAGGCCGCCGGCTCGATTCGCAGACGGCATTTGAAATTGTCTCAATCGATATCGCCGACATCGACGTTGGCGAAAACATCGGCGCCCGGCTGCAAGCGGACCAGGCAGAAGCCGATATGCGCGTGGCCCGCGCCAACGCCGAAGGCCGCCGCGCGATGGCGGTGGCCCAAGAACAAGAAATGATTGCCCAGATCGAAGAGAGCCGCGCCAAAGTGGTGGAGGCGGAAGCCGAGATCCCGCGCGGCATGGCCGACGCCTTTCAATCCGGAACGCTCGGAATTCTCGATTATTACAAATTACGCAACATCCAGGCGGACACCGACATGCGCCGCACCTTCGCCGGCAATATTGTGCAGAACAAATAGCGGCAGGCTATAATTCAAACAGTTTCCGATTTCGGCGGACAGCGCTCAACCGAGAGACTTGAACCGACCCGCACAGCGGGGCCAGCATCCCCGCACCGATAACGATGACTCTGCTTGCAATTTTGGATTTTGAGTTGATCCTCAAGGGGATCCTGGTCACCGCCGGGTTGGTCGCGTACATCTTGAATCAACTGGTCGGTAAGAAAGTCGCTCCGCCGAGCCCGCGGCCGCCCAAAGCGCCCCCGCCGGTTCCTAATGAAGCGATTCGCGACGGCGATTTGCAGTCGCCCGAGGTCCGCAACGAAGTCGAAGCCTTTTTGCGGCGGGTTGCGAATCAACCGCCGAAGCCTCCCGCCGGTTCCGGACGCCCGCCGCGCAAGCCCGTGAAGACGATCGCCAAGGCAGCCGCGCCGGCGCAGCGCAAGCCCGATCCTGCCGCCAAGTCCGTGCCTCGGCTGGAGTCGGTCGACGCGTACGTGCGCGAACGGATGGATACTTCCTCCTTTCAAGAGCGTGCCCAACACTTAGGCGAGACGGTCGAAAAGGTCGATTCGCAAATGGAAGCGCACATGCGCTCGGCTTTCGATCGCAAGTGGGGGGCGCTCGCCGGGCAGACGGCGGCGACTTCGGAAGCGTCCAATGTGCCTGCCTCCTCGGCGACCGCAACGCCCCTGGCCAAGGATTTGCTTACGAATCCTGGGGCCGCCTTGGCACGGTTGCTGGCCGATCCGGACAGCCGCCGCAACGCCGCGATGCTCAACGAAATCTTTACTCGGCCCATCGACCGCTGGTAAGTGCAGGCCCCCCTTCGCAGGCGTCTGCCACGGCAATAACATTGTTCGTGCTTCCGCGGTGCACTTCTACACCCTTCGTTGCCGCGCGTCCGGCACGCTTCGCGGTCGATTTATTCCTTCCCGCCGCCCTGAAAACGGCCTCCTTCCGCCGTTCCGCTCCCGTGGCGCTTGCTCGGCGCGAACCGTTCGCCCATAATGGATAGGACGGCTCTTTTCTCGGAACAGAAATTGAAACGGTCGAGGTTCGATTATGCGCCAAATGGCAGCGCTCGTCGGCGGCTTGTTGCTTTTAGCGGCCTTGGTTATCTTGCCTCAAATCGTGATTGCGCAGGCCCCTGCCGACAAAGGGCCGGTTCGAGCCCGGCCGCCAAAGTTTCCCAAGAGCGTGGTCGATCTCTTTTCGGTCGACGCGCGCGACAACTTGCAAGGCGAGCGGCCCAACTTTCAAGCGGCCGGTCCGGCGGGCGCGGTCGCGACGGCCGGCACTCCGACTACGGCGCCAGGCAGCGGCGGAAGTTCAGCCTCGGTCCCGACCGGTCCGCAGCCGTGGTCAAAGCTGATTAGTGCGGACGCACTCGAAAGCGAGATCAAAGCGTACAAATCGGACTTAGGCGAAGACGCCAAGACCTTGGGGGGCTTCAAGAGCGGCGGCATCAAAAAGGTCCGCAAGATGTTCACCGAATATGCCGCGCTGTTTGCGGTCATCGTGGAATACGATGGCGATGTGAAATGGAAAAGCCAAGCGGTCGCCGCGCGCGAGAATCTGGCCCGCTGCGCTTCCAATTGCAAAGCGGCGACCGACGGCCAATTTCAAGAAACGAAACGGACGCTCGAAGACCTCGATACGTTAATTGGCGGCGGGACGATTACCGGTCCGGCCGACGCCGATCCCAAAAATGTCTGGCCGAAAATTGCCGAGCGGCGATTTCTCATGCAGCGGATGGAGAACTGGCATCAAGGCGATTTGACCGCGTGGACCGCCAATGCCGAGGACTTCAAGAAGAACATTGATAAGGTCATCCGCGAGGCCCAACTCATGACCGTGATGTGCGAAATCTGCACGAAAGAAGGTTACGAGAACTGGAACGACGCCAAGTTTGTCGAATTTGCCAAAACCCTACAGCAATCGTGTATTGAGTTGGGGGACGCCGCCAAGAACAAGGACTACGACGCCGCGCGCAAGGCGGTCGGAAACGGCGCCAAGGCCTGTGCCAACTGCCACAGCGACTATCGCAGCTAGCGCGTGGCGATGCGTTCGTCTCCAGCGGGCGCCGCCGCAGAATTACCTTGCTTCGCGGGGCCCTGTAAACCAGAACAAAGTCCGGCGAGCCAACCGGCTTGTTCAAGGGTCGCTTCCTCCGCCGGCGCCCGCCGCGGCGGATCCTCCGCTTGCGGCGGATCGCAGCGCTGCCTGGCTTCACGAATGCCGGTCCTGGCCTGTGGTCCGACCGATCATGCGAACGTCCGGAGCACGGCTCCTGGCGCATTTTCCAGCGTAAGTTCAGGACTTGACCTGACTAGCTTGGCGAATCTGGAAGGTTAGAATTAGGGTTGGAGTTGGCTCCATCCCATCCTCCCTCGTGGCAGTCCGCTAATGAACCTGTAACGATCCGTTGTTATGTTTGCTCACCCCTCTGTTCCCACTTTGATTGGCCCCTCGGCCTGGGCGGTTTCCACGCGCCAGAACCTGCCGGTTCGCGCGAGCGATTTCCGGCCCACCTTGATTGTGGGCCCCGCGTCGAGCGGCCGCGCGTTTCTCGCGCGACTGTTGCATCTTCAATCGGAGCGGGCGCATGCGCCGTTTGTGCCCGTCTCTTGCGACCGCTTGCGCGGCGCGCTCTTCGCAACGCAGGTCTTCGGCTGCGCCGCGGATCGATCGGTCGGCCGCCCAGGATCTTTGGGAGCGATCCGGTCGGCTCACGGAGGCACGATCTTGTTTCGCAACGTGGAGCGACTTGAGCCGGCAGCCCAATGGGAATTGTTCGGCTATCTCTTAAATCAAGATGTCTTGCCGTGCGGCGGCGCGCAGCGATTCGACACCGACGTCCGCGTCATTGCTTCTTGCTCGACTGATATTTTCGCTCGGCTCCGGTCAGGAACATTCGACCTCGATCTGTATCAAGCGCTCTCCGCCACTCGCTTGGAAACGGTCGCGCTGCAGCAACGAGCGGCGGACATTGTTCCCTTGGCGGAGCATTTCTTGCAAGCGCGCTGCGCAACGATGCAGATCGAGCGGGCGCTTGAGCCCTCGGCCGAAGCGTGGCTCACGGCTCAATCTTGGCCGGGCAACATCGGTCAATTGCGGTCGTTGATGGAGAGCCTCGCCACGCCTCACGGGTCCGCTTCAATCGACCACGAAACGCTCCGCTTGTCGGCCCGGTCCGGCCGCTAAGAAGCGCGGCGCCGGTTCGCGCCGCTTGCCGCCTTGCGCTAGTGAACTCGTTGCACCGCGCAGCGCGCTACGAACATTCGCCGCAGTGCCCCTTGATGAGCACTTCGGTGACGCGGCTGCGCGCGTTCGCCTTGGAAGCGGGAGGCGGAGTGAAACGGACGCTTTCGCTGGGCAAGCACGACACCTCGCCACAATCGACGCAGACAAAGTGCGGGTGCTCGTTCGCTTCCGAGTGGTCGGCCCGCTTGACCTCAAATCGCCAAACGTGATCGCCCAACTCGATCCGCGCGGCCAAGCCGACTTCCGTCAACTCCATCAGATTGCGATAGATGGTCGCCCGGTCGAAGTTCTTGCCGTTCAGTTGATCGGCCACTTCGGCATGCGTTAAGGGCCGCGACGCCGTCGCCAGATGTTGCAAGACGGCCAGTCGAGCGGCGGTGCAGCGCAGCCCCGAGGCTCGAATGGCATCGCGCAGTTTTTCCGGATTGGCGGCCGCTTCGTGTTTCATGAGGACCTGTTTCCTGGGCCGACTCGATCCGCCGGCCGCTGCAAACGCGGCAGGCAAAGGGCCAATCGGCAAGCACACTCCTTTATCCCACGAATCTTCGCGGTCGGCAAGCAGCCTGCGTCGCCCGCAGCAGGAGCGGACTTTTTTCTGCGAATTTTCTCGAAACTGGCGATTCATCGCCGCGTCGGCTACGATTTGAAGAGCCGCCGTGTCGGCGCCGCCGCCGGAAAAACGAGTTTGCGTCTGGCGTTTGCTCGGCCAGCGGCCCCGCTCGACGGATACCCTTGTTGGCACAACGTACCGCCGCTGGTCCCCCTTCCCTCTAGCCCGCCATTTCCATGATGCTCAGATCGATGCGCCCGGTTGCCGTTGCGATGGTGACCATTGGATTCACTTGGTCGCTGGCCGCGGCACTTTCTGCCCAGGACTGGACTCGCTTTCGCGGGCCCAATGGCCAAGGGCAAAGCGACGCGAAGACGGTCCCGGACCATTGGACCGATCAAGATTACAACTGGAAGGTCAAGCTGTCGGGCGTCGGGCATTCGTCGCCGGTCTTTTGGGGAGATCGCATTTTCTTGACCAGCGCGACTGCGGCCGGCGAGTTGCAAATCCAATGTTTACAGACGACCGACGGCCAGCAAGTGTGGGAAAAGAGCTACCAGCAAGGGACGTTTCACATCCACACTCAAAATAGCTTCGCCTCGAGCACGCCGGCCGTGGATAAGGACCATCTTTATGTCGCTTGGGCCACGCCGCAAGAATATACGCTGGTCGCTTTGTCGCACGCGGGCAAGGAGCTCTGGCGGCGCAACCTCGGCCCGTTTGAAAGCCAGCACGGCTTCGGGACCTCGCCGATCGTGTTCGACAACATGGTGATCATCACCAACGATCAAGACGGCCCCAAGAGCTTTCTCATCGCGGTCGATTGCCGAACCGGCAAAAACGTCTGGCAAAATCCGCGCGAACATGCCAAGGGAAATCAAAACTGCTCGTACTCAACCCCTTCCATCTATCAGCCCGAGGGAGGCGCGCCGCAGCTCATCGTGAATAGCTGGGCCCACGGGATCTCGAGTCTCGATCCCAAGACCGGCAAGCTCAATTGGGAGGACCGCGTCTTCCCCTTGCGGCCGATCGGCTGTCCGGTGATCGCCGGCGGTTTGATCTGGGGCAACTGCGGCGAAGGGGGCGGCAAAAACAGCGTATTCGCCGTGCGGCCGGGCGATAAAAATGGCAAGCCGCCTGAGGTCGTCTACAAATTCGACAAATCGACCGCCCCCTATGTCACCTCGCTCGTCGCGTATAAAAACTGGATCTTCTTTTGGGGCGACAAGGGGATCGTCTCGTGCATCGACATGGAGACAGGCAAGGTCCTCTACACGGAGCGCGCCTGCGGCACCTGTTCCGGCTCGCCCATTCGGGTCAACGATCGGCTGTATTGTATTACGGCTGACGGCGATGTCGTGGTGTTGGCGGCTAGCGACAAGTTTGAAAAAATCTCGACCGAATCGCTCGGCGAGTTATCGCGATCCACGCCGGCGGTCTCGAACGGCGTCCTCTATTTGCGGACCGAGTCGCAACTCTTCTCGCTGGGCGGCAAACGCAAATAAGTGCGCGCGAAACGAAGACCTTTTCAACTTAGATGCGCGAATGCCGCCGAAACGATTGTTGCCATGAAGGATACGCCGAACCAAGGGCCAAACCGTGCCGAACTTCTCAGCCGCCTGCTCGGCGCCGCGTTTGGCATTGCCTTTGGAGGGGTGGGCATCGCGGTCGCAGTCGGTATGTGGGGAGCCGACGCGGGTCCATTCGGCGGTGCGCCGCTGCTGTTCAAGGTGGTCGCCACCCTGATCGCGATCCCGTTTATTGTCTTCGGGGCGGTCGCGGTCCTGGCCTGCCTCTTCGGCAAGCGCGGCCTGCAATCCGGCGTCGAGGAGGGCCGCCGCGCGCAAGATTTGCCGCAGCAAGCAGGCCCGGCGAATCTTCATTGCCCCAACTGCGGCGCGCCTTGGGGCGCGGGCGCAGAAGGAGCATCCCCGCACGGCGATGTGAAGTGCGCGCATTGCGGCGCCTGGTACAATATCTACGGTCGATAGCGATCCGACTCTTGCGCCCTGCGTGACCGCTAGCTCAGCATCCGGTCGAGGGCGGCCAGCGCCACCGACCATCGCGGGCGAGTCGCTTGATACGTCTTCCACCACACGAAGACCTTGTCCGCCAGCGCGGCGACCGCGTCTGCCGATGCCGGCGTCGGCCCGAGACAATCCCAAAACAGGAGCGCCGCATTCAGCGAAGGAAGGTCGCAACGCGCCAGTTCCACCTCTTCGGCCGCCGCCAGAACGGGCGGCAGCAGCGCCAGCCCGCCCAAAAAATCGGCGCGCTCGCGAAACCCATGGCCGCGATCGTCAGGCAAGTCCAAATCAAGCTGCGCCAGCAGCCAGCCGAGCCGGACGATTTCTGGCAGATTTGGATCGGAGTCGGCGAGCACGGCTTCGATCCGCACCGTGTTGTAGAGGCCGTGCGCCCGGCCCCCTCCGCCGCTGACCGGGTAAACGAGAATCACGTCGGCTTCGCTGGCAATCAAACCCTTTTCCGTGCGCCGCCCGATCCCGGCGAGGAGCCCCGGCCCGCGGGCTTCCCATTGTTCGCGCAGCGGCTGTGCGCGCAGCGCCAGTTGTTCGAGCAAATTGGGCAGGGCGTTTTGCAACGCCTGCTCGAGGTCGGCGAGCCGGCCCATCAAGGGAAGAACGCGCGAAATCGCTTGGTCAGGGCCGATCGTTTTGGCCAGCGCCACTTCGGCCCAATCGCGACGATTGTCGAACGCCGCCGCCAAGGAAGCGAGCGTCGCCAGAAAACGCTCCGCGGAAACGCCCGGCAGGCCCCGAATCTCGGCCAGCAACTGCGCCGCGCTCGGAGCCAGAGCCGCGCGCACGTTTTCGTCGGCAACCGGTTGCCCGCGCAGCAATCGATCGGCGGCATGCAGTGCGCTGGCGGGCAGATTCGGTTTCCAGTGCAACAGCATGCCGAACCTGGCTTATGCAACTCGGAACAGGAGTTATGGGCACGCCGCGCGTCCGCCGTGCGGCCAAGCAAGCGCGGCATGCGGCCGTAAAAAAACCCCGACTCGAGGCCGGGGTCAAATCGACTTTCAATCGAAAACCAGCGCGCTCGATCCGCCGCGGCACGCCGGCTGAGCGGCGCATCAGACCGCCGCGAGGAGGCGAATCGGAGGATTATGCTTCGTCCTCTTCTTCGTCTTCATCCTCGTCGTCATCATCCCAATCGTCATCCTCGTCGTCGTCCCAGTCGTCGTCTTCGTCCTCTTCTTCCTCGTCGAGTTCGTCTTCGTCCTCATCATCGACTTCTTCCCATTCGTCTTCTTCGAGATCGTCCTCTTCGCCTTCTTCTTCCTCTTCTTCTTCGTCCTCGTCTTCGTCATCATCCCAATCGTCGTCGTCTTCGGCGTCGTCCTCATCTTCTTCGGCGTCCTCGTCCAGCCGCGGACGCGCTGCCCGCAGGGGCTGCGCCGCGACCGGCGCGTCGCCAAAAAATGGATCCCAACAACCGGGTTGTCCAGCGACGGCCTCTTTCCAGCCCGTGGCAATAGTCATGGTGTTTTTCTCCTGGTTTGGTGTTCGGGAAATATGCGGAGTCCGCCGAGTTGGTTTTGCGAGCGCATTGAATTGTCGGAAACCGGCGGCGTTGAAAATTAAATAATTTAACGATTGTTCTCAGCGAATTTCACTTTGGCAAGCCTGGAACAGGGATTGTATTAGTTCGCGAAGATTCGGCAAGCAGATTTCGTTCTCCGCCGAGAAAACTTTTCCTATTTTCTCTGCGAGGCGCAAACCGCCCCTCCGGCATGGCCCGCTCCGGCCGCTTCTCGCCGCGGCGGCGGTTCACCTGCGCTTCTGCACGCCCCGCAAAATAACGACTTACGTCGTCATTCTGGTATTCTCGCGCGTGAGGATAAACCCGGCTGAATCCGTTTTTTTCCTGCTACGAAACATTCTCTTCCTCCGGAGCGGCGGCGGCCGCTTCCGGGGGCGGCTCGGCGCGGCGCAAATTTTCGGCTTGCGGCAAATCGTCTAAATTTCGCAGACCAAAAACCTGCAAAAACCGCTTGGTCGTTCCATACAGGAGAGGGCGTCCCAACTCGGTCGCGCGGCCGGCGATGCGCACGAGCTCGCGGTCCATCAGATGGCGCAGGATATCGTCACATTGCACGCCGCGAATCGCTTCAATTTCGGCTCGCATCACCGGCTGCCGATAGGCGATGACGGCTAATGTCTCCGCGGCCGGAGCGGAGAGCCGCAACTGAATGGGAGAATGAAATCGCCGGCGGAGCCAAGCTGCAAACTTTGCCCGAGTCAGCAATATGAACCCGCCTGCCACCTCTTCCACGCGAAAGGGCGTATCCGCCAGATCGTAGACGCGATTTAGCCGGCGCACGAGCGTTCGCGCAGCCGTGCCGTCGGCCAGCCGCGCCAGATTGGCGAGTTTGCGGCTGGTCAATGGTTCGCGCGCCAAGAATAAAACCGCTTCGACGCGCGCCAGTTCGGCATCGCGCATCAAGGGTCCGGCGGGGGCGCTTGGCGCTCCGCGCGCAGTCTGGCCTCGGTGCGCGATCGCGCTGTCCGGTGCGACCCGCCGCGCCGCGCCGCGCCGCGCCGGCGCACCGCAGTTCTGGCTATAGCGGCCGGCAACGCTGCGCAACAAGGTTGCCGTCGGTTGAGACTTCCAGGCCATGAATCTGCCGCGATCGCCGTGATAAAGTGCAGCATGGATTCGGCGTCGCGATCGCGCGCCGCCGACGAGAACGCTTCAGCCTAGAATTTACGCCCGCGCCTGACAAGAGCGAGACGCGATCTGATTGATCGAGTCGTGTTGGCGGGTGCTGCGGGAGAGAAAGCGAACTCCGCGGCGAAGCAGCCTACTGCCAGCCGCCGGCGCGCCAATCTTCGACCTGATGCACAACCCGCGCGACCGCTTGCATCGGATCGGAATCAGTTGCTTCAAAGACTTTGGGGGGAGCGGGATTTCCCTTCATCGGGCATTGGCACTCGAAATGAAATAGCTCCCCTTGCAAGCCGGACGTTTCCAACCGGTAATACTTCGCGCCCAACTGTTGCAAGCGGCTTTCCAGGCCCGAAAACTGTTGGCGCTCCATCGGGCGCGGCGCGGCAGCGGCCAGACGCGTCGCAGGCGCCGGCGAAGGGGTCGAATGCAACGAGAGATTCGAGCCTGCTAAATCCTGCGCAGATGGCGTGACCGCCGGATGGCTGAAGTTATCTCCTTGGTCAGGGAGCTTCGCTGCGGAAGACGCCTGCGAACTGCCCGCGACCAGGGGGGCGGCTTGGGGAAACTTCGGCGTTTCAACCGCCCCCGCCAAGGGCGCGGCTTCGAGCGGCTTCGCCGGAGTGGCGGGCGTTGGCGCGGAGCCGGCATGGGCCGTTTCTTGGCCCGCCACGGCCGCGATCAGCGTCGCCGGCAACGACGTTCCAAACACCGCCAGCAGCGGCACAATCACCAAGCAGCCAACCACAAACAAGGCCCGCAATCCATATGTGAACGAATGCATACCGCCGGTACTCCTTTACCGCATGCTCCGCGATCATCCTTGATCGCGGTCGGGGCGAAATCATACAAAGAGGGCCCCCCTTAGAGCAACGGCAATCCCTCGGCCTAAAATCGACAAAAAACGGTACAATCAAGGGCATGCAACCGATCTATTTCGATCAAAACGCCACGACTCCGCTTGATCCGGAGGTCGCCGCGGCCATGGCGGAATGCCAGCAGCGGTTTCCCGCCAATCCGGCGAGCGCCCATCAAGCCGGCCGCCGCGCTCGCCAAGTCCTCGAAGACGCGCGCGAAAAAATTGCCCTTCTGCTCGGCGCCCGCCTCGCCGGACTTCAGCCGGACCGGCTGATTTTCACGAGCGGAGGGACCGAGGCCAACAATCTGGCGTTGCTGGGCCTGGGGCCAATCGAACCGGCCGCCGGCACGACGATCACCTCTCCGCTCGAGCATCCGAGCGTCTTGGGGGCCGCTGCGTTTTTGCGCCGCTCCGGCGGGCGGATCGAGCACGTCTCCGTGGCGGAAACCGGCGCGGTTCGCTTGGATTCCGTCCGAGCGCGCTTGGAATCCACCGCGGCGCGTCAGGCCGGGCCAATTCGACTCGTTTCGCTCATGTTGGCCAACAATGAGACCGGCGTCTTGCAGCCGATCGCCGAAGTCGGCGCCCTGTGTCAGGCCGCCGGAGTCTTGCTGCACACCGACGCAGTCCAAGCGGTGGGCAAGGTCGCCGTCGACTTTCGCGCCTTGAGCGCGGCCGCCTTGACCCTTGCGCCGCACAAGTTTTCCGGCCCGCGCGGAATCGGAGCGCTGCTGGTGCGCGGCGATATCCCCGTCCGGCCGGCGCTGCATGGCGGATTTCAACAAGAAGGGCTTCGGCCAGGAACCGAATCGGTTGCGCTGGCCGTGGGCATGTGCCGCGCGCTGGAACGGTTTGTGGCCGATCAGCCGGCGCGGACGGCCCATCTGGCGAGCTTGCGCGAGCGATTTGAAGCTGGCGTCCGCACGGTTTGGCCAGGCGCGACGATCAACGGCTTGGACGCGGCGCGCTTGCCTCAAACGAGCAATGTCGCGTTCATCGGCCTCGATCGCCAATCGCTCTTCTTGGCGCTCGATCTGGCGGGCATCGCCTGTTCGACCGGTTCAGCTTGCGCGAGTGGGTCGAGCGATCCGTCTCCCACGCTCTTGGCGATGGGCTGCGCGGATCAGGTTGTTCGAAGTTCGCTCCGATTCAGCTTTGGCATTACCAACACGCATGCTGAAGTGGAGGAAGCCTTAGCGCGGCTGGCACGCGTTTGCGAACGGCTCGCGCCATGCTGAGAGCGGCTGGCGGCCGCGCGCCTGACTCCGTTGCAGCGCCGGCGTGATCAAGGCGGGTTACGGTCCGCTGTATTGCAGAAACAGCAACGGGCCGGATGGTGCGCACCATCCGGCCCGTCCTGTGTTGCCGTCCTCACCCTGGTAGTCCAGGAAGCATTTCTGGACAGAATCCAATACGTGAAGATTTAATACGTCTGCGGTCAACTTAGTGGCAACTGCTGCAACCGCCGCCGCAGCCACCACAGCCTCCACCGCACCCGCCACAGCCCGACGCAGGGGCTGCGGTACCGCAAGCATCGGCGACCCAAACTTGCACTTGGGTCGTGATTGTCTTCGGCACGCAGTGGCAGACGTTGACGCTGACTTCTTTTTGGATCTGGTGCGGAACCATGACGGTTTCTTGAATCGTCTTGGTTTCGTTGACCATCGTGCAATGGGTCACGGGGTACGTGCGGCTCCGCGTTTCGGGCACGCAGACGGTGTATTGAACGTCGTGGACGACGTTCTCGCGAACCATTTCGCAAACCTTGTTCGTGCGGGTTTGCTTTTCCGGCGAGCACACCGTCACCTGCACGTCGTGCGTGACTTGTTCGCTGACCATTTCACAAACCTTGACCGTGCGCGTCCGGACTTCCGGAACGCAGACCGTGTACTGCACGTCGCGGACGACGTTTTCACGAACCATCGAGCAGGTCTTGACGGTCCGTTGACGCGTTTCCGGAGCGCAAACCGTGGTCGTGTATTCATACGGTTGTTGAACGACTTGGCGGCGGTTGACGGTCACCGTCACTTGTTCTTGAACCTGATTCGGCACCCACACCTTGCAGGTGCGAGTCACCGTCGCCGGCGCGCAGGCCGCCGCGCCGCAACCGTTGTCGCAGCCCGACGAGCAACCGCCGCACGAGGTTTCGCAAGCCGATTCGCAACCGCAGCTCCGGCGGCGATGACGCCATCCGCAACCGCTGTCGCAGCCGCAATCGCCGCAGCTGGGGGCCGCGCTGCATGGAACTTCGACAGTCTTGTCTTCCCAGTGGCCGCGGTCAACGCACACGGTGCGCGTTTCTTGAACCGGCACGCATTGGCAGACGTTCCGAGTGCCTTGACGCGTTTCTTGGTGCGGAACCATCACGGTGTAGCTTTGAACGACATCCTGATAGACCGGCTTGCAAACGACTTGCGTCACTTGCTTGGTTTGAACTTGCGGAACCATCACGGTGTAGTTTTGAACGACATCCTTGTAGACCGGCTTGCAGACGGTCTGCGTCACTTGCTTCGTTTCTTGGTGCGGGACCATCACGGTCACTTCCGTGACCACGTCCTTCCAGACCGGCTTGCAGACCGTTTCGGTCACTTGGCGGGTGCGGACTTGCGGGACCATCACCGTGTATTCTTGGGTGACTTGTTCGGTCGTTTGGACCGGCTTGCAGACGGTGACTTGGCGTTCGCGCGTTTCCGGCGAGCACTCCGTGACCGTCACGTTCCGTTGTTCGACGCTCATCTCTCTGACATAGACAGTTTGCTCGCGGTTTTGGGTTTCGTAATGACCCCCACAACCTGCGGCTGCCGGCGCGCCACACGCGCCCGATTCACATCCGCCGCATGATCCACAGCCACACGAATTGCAGGCTGAAGCGCAGCGGTGGCAGAACGAAGCTTGCGCCGAGGGGGCGGACCACCCCAAGACAAGCAACGTCATGGCCAAACCAATGCAGTTCTTCACAGATGACTCCTTTGTTCGACGACGACACCTTCTTCCTCAGACGCCGCAACACCTCATCGCAGGCCGATAATCCCAATCTGAGTCAGTGGTCCCGTCGAGTATACCCCAAGAATCCTCTTTTGGAAGATGGGGGGTTTAAAAAATCTATAACGGTCACGCGGAGATTTCTGGCTCAGTGGCGCAAAACGGCTGCCAGCTCAAAATCGCCCCCATTTCTCCGCGAGAGTTCGCGCCAATCCGCATATTCGTCCTGTTTGAATCAGCAATGATTCGCTCCAGTTTGCTTAAAAATTTTTCGCCGCGCCGCGCAAAAATTCGCGACCAGGCGCCGCACGGAAAGCGGTCCGAAGGCGCGGCAAGCGGATCACAAGAACCAACAAAACGGGCCAACCAAGATCGGCCGCGACGATTGCGCTCGGGCTCGCCTGCACGGCGCTCTGACGCAGCTCAAAAACGGAGCAGATCGGCCGCGGCGCGCCAACGAACGGGCACTGCGTATTGCCGCAGACCATGGAAAAATGGCACGCTGCTGCTTCGCCCGCGCGCGCAATTAATCTTCCAGCGAGAGCTTGTCGATTTCTTGCAACTTGGCGGCAGCCTCTTTTTTGGCGTCGCCCGTCAGATCGGCGATCGCCCGGTTGTACCATTCCTTGGCGTGCCGCAGGATTTCGTTCCGCTTGTAGCCTTGATACTTTTTGGCGAGTTCAAACCAAGCGTCGCCGACTTCCGCTTGCTTATCGGCGGCGAACGGATTGGATGCTTCGAGATCGGCCGCGCTCTTCACGACCAGATCATCGCTTTTGCGCAAGTACGACACTCCATTGAGCCAGTCGCCCTTGATAAAGCAAAGGTACGAGCCCAATGTGAGATTCGCCGCCGGATCGTTGCGGCGCGAGGCCAACGTTTGCTCAGCCTGGTTGGCCAGCGCCGTCTCTTTCGCCGATTGCTCCATTTGGACCACTTTCAGTTCCAACCGCTTCGCATCCGCCGGCGACTTGCCGCGCGCGGCCAAGACGGCGCCGGCCTTGGTCAGATTCAAGGCCACGTCGATCTTGCCCGCCGCCATCGCCGTCGTGATCAGTTTCTCACAAGCGCCAAGCATGAGGAGATACTGCGCGGGGGTTGTTTCCGGATTGCCGGCGCGCTGAAATCCGCGAACCTTCGTTTCCCAAGGATCGACCGCATAGGCGGCCGCGAGTTGATCGGCGACTTTGACGAACGTGTCGGCATCGCCTAACTCGATCGCAAAGTTATAAGCGGCTTTGAGCAGCACATATTGCTTGGGCAAATCCGCGCGCGCCGCGCCGGCTTGATTGATCAGCTTCGAGAGAAATGCTTGTTGATCTTCAGGCGTGACGGCTTTCAACAAGTCTTCTTTCCATTGTGGCTTGAGCTCGGCTAGTACCGGCGCCATGCTGCTGGCCGTCGGCGGCGGCAAGGCGGCCAAATCGAGCGCCGTGTCGTTCGACGCCAAAGGAGGCAACGGTCCATAGTCGGGCACTTCCCCTTCGGCATGCTTGGGAACGATCGGCGGGCCGACCTTCAGAGCCGGGTCGGCTTTCGCCGTGCGGTCTGGCCGCTTGCTGGCGGTCGCGCCGCTGCTCGGCGCGGAGCCGGCCTCTTTGCCTGGCGCATCGCCGGTCATTTTATCGGATTCGACCGAGGCCTTCGCGGCGGTTTGCGGCGCGCCGGGCTTAGCACCCGCGTTCGGGTCGAGCGCCGCGGCTTTCGCATCCGACCCTTTGGCGCCGGAGTCCGCCGTTTTGTCGGCGCTCTTATCGAGCTTTTTATCGAGGCTCTTATCTGGGGCCGTCGGCGCCGTGGTCCCGTTGGCGGCCACTTGCACGGCCGGCGCTGGCTTGTTGGAGTTGTTGACGATGATCGCGACGGCGACCAAGACCGCGACCAAAATTCCGCCCCCGAGGATGAACGGGAGCGGCGACATTTTTTTCTTGCGCTGGATGATGGTGCGATTCGGGTTCGTCACGACCGGATTCGGCGCAGACAAGCCAAGCGGATCAAACGGGTCGCTCGCCACCGCGACGGGCGTCGCCATCAGCGGCGCCGCACCCACTGGAACCGCGCCCAGAGGAACGCCGGCGGAGCCGACACCGGCAACCGGCGTGGCGACCAACGGCGCCGCATAAGGTCCGCCTGCTTGCGGAGCAGCCTGGGGATTGCCTCCCGCGATCACCGGCGGGACCGCTCGCGCTGCCGCCGCGATGGGCGGCGCCGCCGGCGCGGCGCCCCAGCCCATGCTGCGCAACATGGCATCGTATTGGGCGCGGCCGTCGGGATGGATCAAGCAATCGCGCGCGGCGAGGATTTCCTGGGTCAGTTTCTGCGCCGGCGCCGCGTGCGGGCCCGTTTGAAATTTGCGCAGATGGACGACGCGGCGCTCGGTCTCCTTCGTGATTTTGGCAATGTTCGCCTCGAACAACGGCAAGCCGAGCAGGCGATAGAAGTTCGGCGGTTGTTCTGGCGGCGGAATGCCCAGCCATGCGCGATAAGGATCAAACGGTTCCTGCATGATCGTGCCGTCTCATAGCGTTCCGGTGGAGGGGAAGAGCGCCTCCCATTATCGCGCACCCGGCGGGGCTTGACAAGCATTTCGAGCCGCCTGCGCCGTCGATTCCACGGCGCACGCCGCGACTAGAGCGGAGCGGGGAGATCGCGCCGATTGAACACGAAGATCGCAGTCAGATAAGCCAACAGGCCCATCCCCAACAGCACCCCGCTATACAAGATCGTCCGTTGCCAAACCAGGGCCGGCTCCGCGATCAGTTTTTGCGGCTCGAAGTAGTCGAGAAAGGAGCTGGCCTCGAGCGCGGGGAGCTTCGACACGCGGCCGATGACTTTTAAGAGGATCGAGCTGATGTAGAGGGCGCAGACAATGCCGATCGTGCGCCAGCGGTGGCGATCGCAGGCAGACGCCAAAGTCGCCGCGCCGCCCAAAAAGAACGCCAGTGAAAACAAATTCATCGAGGCCAACAAAAAGGGCAGCGGCGAAACTTCCTTGAACATCGGAACCGTGTGGATGCCGGCGCACAATCCCAACCAACCGCAGAGACAAAGTCCCACGGCGCCGAACGTGGTTACGCCGCAGGTCACGACGATGATGGCCCAGCGATGAATCGGCTGAGATAGAATCAATTCCATGGTGCCACGTCCGAGCGGTCCGCTGACGGCATCCGAACCGCGCGCGATGGCCCAGGCCGTGCAAGCGAACATCGTGACCGGATGGTCGAAGGCCACCGCCAGCCGGCCCATCAGGCTGGCCAATTGTGGCACCGTGACCGGCGACATTCGCTGGAGCAGATCCGGGAGGGCGCTCAAGATACTCGTCAGACTATTCTCGTCGATCTGGCTGACCACCCAGGTATGGATCCAAGTAAAACAGAACATCAGGATGGCCATCGCCAACCACAATAAGCGGCTTTCGCGCCACGATAATTTCCACAACGCGCTGGGCATAAAGAGAAGACCGCGAGCAGAGAAATCCGCGAGGAGAGAATACGAGTATCGCGAGGAAAAGGGGGACGCTGGAAATCGTCAACAGGCTGCGCGGTTCGGTCAAGGATGCTCGCTCGAATGAAATCGTTCGTACACCGTTTGCAAGCCGATTGGTTCGATCTGGATCTCCGCGAGCGCGAGGGTCGCCAGCCAACCGAGGAGCGGAACCAACTCGCCCGTCGTTTCCCAAACGACCGTGGTCTGGTCGCGCCGCACCTGAACCAGATGGTCCTGCACCGCGGCGGGAATCAGAGGAAGCTCGCCCTGCAACACCGCTTGAATGCGATGGCGGAGGCGGAGGTCCGCGATTCGCTGTTCGAACACAATGCGTCCGGCGCGGAGCAATAGAACGCGGTCGCAAGTCTGCTCGACCTCGGACAGCACATGCGAAGAGAACAGGACGGTCCGACCGGCGGCTTGCGCTTCGCGCACCATTGCCGAGACGACCCCGCGGATCGTCGGATCCAGATTGCTGGTCGGCTCATCGAGAATAATGAGCGGGGTGTCCATGCTGAGAATCGCGGCCAAGGCCAGCTTTTGCCGCATGCCGGTGGACATGGTTGCGACCGCTCGGCCGGGGTCGAGCCCGAGCCGTTCGCACAATCCTTCGGCTTTGTCGAGGCGTCCGCCGGGGCGAACTTTGGCAAAGAAGCGGAGCACCTCGCGGCCGCGGAGGGTCCGAAATAGACGAACATCTCCCGGCAAATAGGCGACGGCGGCATGGGCGGCGGTCGCGTCGCGATAACAATCAAGGCCGTTGATGGTCGCGCCGCCGGAGGTTGGCTTGAGAAACCCGAGGAGCAGGCGGATTAAGGTCGATTTGCCTGCCCCATTCGGTCCTAGCAGACCGCAAACTTCGCCTTGAGGAACGGAAAACGTGCAATCTTGCAGCGCCGCGAACTGGGCGTAATGCTTGCAGAGAGAATGCGTTTCGACGAGGTTCGGCATTGCGCCATTCTGGCACGAGGGCGGCGCAACGACAAGCACATCCGGCCGGTTCGGGGGAACACGCCGCAAAACCGCCCCGAAGCCGCCGGCCGAGGCTTCGACCGGCCATTCGATCAGGCTGCTTGGGCCCTCTGGCAAATGGCGAATCGCGCAAAAAATCGGGGCGGGCCGCTCGTTTCCGAGAGACCCGCCCCGCGAAGGAAGTTCGTCAAAGGAGCAAATCTAGGAGGGGACCTTCGTTGCTTACTCGCCGCTGGTCAGCTTCACAGGGTTGTCCAGCGCTTCTTTGGCCGCGTATTGAATGGCGGCCGCGATCGTGCTGGGGCTCTGCGCACCAATGAATAATTGCCGCTTCCAGCTGCCATCGGCCGCTTTGCGGTAAATCATCAATTGGGGAATCGAACCGCCACTCATCAATTTTCCGGCCAACGTGCTGTCGGCATCGGTATTGACCGTGGCAAAGGCGCACTTATTCAGTTCGCCATCGCGGGCAAGCTGCGGCATCACGACTTGCTTCATTTGCTGGCAGGCCGGGCACCACTCGGCGCCGACCAAAATCACCAGCGGGCGCCCTGTTTCCGCAGCATTGCGGTAGGCCTCGTCGTACGTTTGCGCCGTGGTTGGGGTCGCCAGCACGGCCAACTGCACCAACGAAGTGAGGGTCAAACTAATCACTATGGCTCTCCTTACCAAAAACAGGATGGAAAAACGGCTCCAGGCGACCTTGGCCTGAAGCACCCCGGAGATTTCATCCTTTTGGCCCGGTCGACCGCCCTATCAGACCGCAACCAGCTCATGGATATTCATGCCCAGCGCCAACGCGGCAGCCGAACAACTTGGCGTCCATTCCTGTTCTCCAAGTGACTGACTCATCAGTCAGCCACCAAGGGGAGCCGAGAGTGTAACCGGATAAACTGCGTATGCAAGTAGGTCTGCGTTGACTTTTCCAGCATCAAGAAAAATTTACTTTACTATAAGTATTTGTGTATTTTATCCGGTCTAACTCATTAGTCCCCCTTGCATCAATTGCCTGATCCGCAACTCCCGCCTTGCGCAGCGGTTCCGGCAAAAAAAACCGCTTGAGCCAGCATCCAGGTCCCCTATAATGAACGAGCCCTTTCGATAAACCATTACCGGGATGCGACTTCCAAAAAAAAATGGATTTTTAGCTCCCGCTCCTCCTGAAGGACTGTCATGAAGCTTCGTGTCGGCGTGGTTGGCTTAGGGGAAGCGTGGGAAACCCGCCACCGTCCCGCCTTGCGTTCGCTCCGCGAACGTTTCGAGGTCCGAGCTGTCTGCGATCAGGTCGCGCATCGCGCCAAACAGGCCGCCCAAGAGTTCGATGCCGTGGCGGTGGATGGTTTTCGCGCGCTCTCGTGCCGCGAAGATATTGATGCAATCTTTATCCTCGCTGAACAATGGTTCGGGACTTTGCCCATCTTAGCGGCCTGCGATGCCGGCAAGGCGGTCTATTGCGGTTCGCCCTTGGACTGGGATGGGCCGACGAGCAGCACGATCAGACAGCGGGTCGAAGCCGCCGGCGTGGTCTTCATGGCTGAGTTTCCGCGGCGGCACGCGCCGGCCACGATTCGCCTGAAAGAGCTGATCGCCACCCGGTTGGGCCGGCCAAAACTGGTATTTTGCCACCGCCGCGTCTCGCTCAAGGACGTTGAAAGCCCGCTGCCACGCGGCAAGTTGTGCAGCGCCACGAATCAAGATTTGATCGAACTGGTCGATTGGTGCCGGTATGTCGTCGGCCGAGAACCCACCTCGGTGATTGGCCTGTTCCACAAGGTGCGGCCCGACTCGGCGGTCGATGACTACAAGATGATGAGCCTCGATTTTTCCGAACAGGCGCCAGGGACGGAGATCATGGCCCAGATTAGCAGCGGCTATTATATGCCCGCCCGCTGGGAAGAAGCCGTCTCGTATCGCCCGCCCGCCGCCTTGCAGGTCGCCTGCGAAAACGGCATCGCGTTTATCGATCTGCCGACGACGTTGGTCTGGTTCGATACGGCCGGCAGACACCAAGAATCGCTCGATTCGGAACGGCCGGTCGGCGAGCAACTGCTGGCCCAGTTTCACCGGCAAGTCACGAGCTTCGTCCACAATAACAGCGGCCTCGAAGATGCTTCGCGGGCCTTGGCGGCGGTGCAAGGCGCCAAGACCAGCTACGAAGAAGGGCGGCGCGTGCCGCTGAACTGAGCCGCAATGGCCGTTTCGCAGGTCGGCCCATCTCCTTGACGCTTGGCCGGCGCGTACGATGGCAGCCAAGCCGCGCCCGGCGCCATGAGCATGGGGCTAAATCGGAATCGACCGCTGGCGCGCCGATGCGTTTATCCCGTAATTCCCAAATAGGTCGGCTCGAACTGCGGGAAGACGCGGCCCAGCGAGCGGGATTTCACGCGGCGGTCCAAAACCTCAGCCAGCACGCTGCGATAATCGGTCGTGACCTGAAGATTGCCGTCGGCATCCAGTTGCTCTTCACCGAGGCCCGGCCAGCGGCCATAAACTTGGCCGCCACGAATTCCGCCACCGAGCACGAGCATGGCGCCGGCCCGGCCATGATCGGTCCCGCCGGCCTGATTTGGCGCTGCGCGGCGGCCGAATTCGCTCAGCACGACGACCGTGACGCGATCCAACTGGTCGTGGAGATCGACGATGAACGCGCTCAAGCTGGCGCCGAAGTTTTGCAGCAGCGGCGCGAGCTTTTCCATTTGTTGCACATGGCTATCCCAGCCCTCGAGCGAGATCACCGCTCCTTCCAAGCCGACTTCGGCCTTGATCAACTGCGCGACTTGCCGGAGCTGGTTGCCAAAACGGTCGTGCCGATAGCGGGCGGTCGTCGGTCCGGTCCGCGGCACAGCGCCGATGCCTTTCAGCGCCGCCAGCGTGTCGAGCACGCCGCGACCCGAAACGGCGGCCAAATCGTCGCCACGCGCATACAAGCGGGCCAGCAGCCGCGTGAACTCCGGCTCCCAGCCGAGCGGAACCTCCAGCCGCATGTCATCCAGATCGCCCAGCAGCCGCGCATTCGCCCCTTGCAATACGAGCGGCATGCTGCTTCCCATTGCGACCGCGCGTAGCGGAGCGCGATTGGCCTCGTTCGGGCTGGCGAAATGCCGCCCGAGCCAACCATCGGTTGGGGACGGCTCGAAACTGCCCCCCTCAATCGCCCGCGTGGCATCGAAATGCGACAAAATCGGCTGGCTCAGTCCGACCCCATGCACGATTGCGAGGTGCCCGCTCTGATAGGTTTCTTGGAGGCGGCTCAAATCGGCATGCATGCCAAAATAGCCGTCGAGGTCAATCATCCCCTGTGCCGACGGCTCGATCTCGCCGAGACTGCCGCGGAGGGCGCGAAAAGAGGGATCGCCAAACGCCGGAAAAAGATACAACCCGTCCGCGCCGCCGCGGAGGATAATCGTGACCAAGACCGCGCCGGCCGGCTCCGCGCCAGGGCGCAAAATCAAACGGTCCGAGTGGGACTCGGGCGTCGCACGCGGCAGCGGGTTGTCGGGCGGCATGCGAGCTCCCCTAGGACCATTGAAATTGAGGCGACATCAGCAGCAACGCCAATTGCTGTTGCAAAGCGTCTGGCGAACGGGGCGCATTGAGCCGCGCCAGCGACGCCAGTTCCGTCTCGCTCAAGGGTTTGGCCAGCAGCCTCTCCGACAAGCAGCGGCAAATCTGTTGCGGCGTCCGGTGCTGAGCGAATTGATCGAGCGATTCGAGTTCGATCCAAGTCTCGGCGATCTGATTTTGCACCAAGGCCAAAGCGAAATTCCAGCGCGGCAAAAAACCCTCCGCCCAACTTTCCGCATCGCGCGGATAACCATCGGGCCGAGCCCAAGCAAAAGGGCGCTGCCCCATGGCTTCCAGGTGCGTCACGATGCCGGCGCCGGAAGTGTTCGCCCCCAAGCCGCGCAGCGCGGACACCGCGAAGTGAAATGGCCGCTTCAAAAGCGGCTCCGTCCCGTCGCGAAATTCCGGACTGCGAAACAGTTCGGCCAAAACCGCGCTGATCTCGCCGCCGCTCGTGCGATACGTCTGCGCCAGCCGGTCGTGCAGCGAACTGGGCGCGACGCCGACGAACCGAGCGCAGAGCTTCTTGACCAAATGCGCAACCGTCTGTGGATGATTCGCCAACTGCTCAAGCAGTTGCTCGCCATCGCGCAGACCTTGGCCGGCAGGATAGGTCTGTCCGAGCACGACTTTGGCCCCGTCGTCATGTTCGTCCGGGCGAAAAACAAACTCGCCGTAGGGCTCGCCCCAGCCGCTGCCGACGGACCAGCCTGTCAAAATTCGAGCGACCTCTTGGATATCGCGGATGGTGTAAGCGCTCGTGTCTCCGAGCGTGTGGAGCTCGAGCAACTCGCGCGCATAGTTTTCGTTGGGCTTCGCGCCGGTGGCGTCGTCGCGCCGCCGATTCTCGAAATTGTCGAGATAGCACAACATGGCGGGGCTATGCATCGAAGCCGACAGCAAATCGCGAAATTTGCCTAGCGCCAAGGGGCGCAGATGGCGATCATCCGCGCTTTTCAGCCAGCGGCATTGATCATGCGCATCGTTGATGCAAAAGTGATCCGTCCAAAATTCGACCAGCACGGCTTGCAGCGCCCGATTGCTGAAGGTCGCTCGCAGGACCGTGGCTTGCGCCAGCTCGTGGCGCACTTGGCCGACCCGCGGGATGCGGCCGGGTTTGCCGACCTTGCTTACGTATTGCCAGATCGGCGCAATCGCTTCCGCCGTTTCCCAATCGGTCTCGCGATCGTGCGCCTCTTCCGGATCCGCGTTCAAGGTTTCAAGTTCGGCCAGCGCCGCGAGGAGATCGTCGGCTTCGGCAATGGTAGCGGGGCGGAGCTGTTCGTCGATCCAGCCGTCAGGCCCGAGCCTGCGCAGCCGCGCGAGATCGGCGCGGCGCGGACCAAACGTCAGCCGATTCAAGATGCGCCATTCGGCAGGGGTCGCCGGCGGCTGGTCGGCGAGATGCGATAGGTCTCGCTCCGGATGAGCGGCTTCCCAGGGCGCACAACCGGACAGCGACAGCGCCCCGGCGGCACAAGCGGCCCAGTGGCCGAATTCTCTTCGAGAAACGAGACTCATAGGTCGGCGGTGGCGGCGTCTCCGCGGTGTTTGGTGGCAGATCGAGCGTCGGCCGGCGTCGCGCCGAAGCCGCGGCGCAATCCGCTCAAGCCCGCCCCCAGCGAGAGGAGCCCGACCAGCGGCAAATAGACAAACCACCCGATGAGCGGCAAAAAGTAAGCCGCCGTGGTGCAAAAGCTGCCGCCGATCAAACCGACCAGAGGTCGATCGCGGTCCATCAAGGGGCGAGCGCGGATCGCAAAGAGCTGAGCAAAGGCGGCGCCGCCAACCGTAAAGGCGGCGAACAAGGGCGCGCCGAGTACCCACAGCAGCAAATTGGAAAGAATCCACGCATCATTGTAAAAGCGCGAGACGTGCAATTTTTCGCCCAGAAATTGCAGGACATGCGTGGCGACCACCATTAAATCCGCCCGAAACACGAAAAACGCCACGGCCAGTCCGGCGTACAGCACGCAACTGCAAAGGCCCGTCAGCCACGTCGTCCGCGGCCGCGCCTCCAGCCGCTTGCGCGCCCGTTCGACCGGGCCTGGCAAAATCAGCGCCGTCCAGACCAGCAAACAGGTGTGCGTCACGAGCACGCCGACCACGGCGAACACAATGGTGTAGATATTTGCCATGAATGCGAATTGCCGAGGCGCGAGTCAATCGAGCTGCAGAAAAAACTGGCGCGACAAGCGAAGCAACAACGAGCCACCGCCAATCGGCGGGCCCCTAGCATCGGCTGGGCCGATTCTTCAGTATGACCAAAACAAGCTTTTTTACAAATGAAAAAGGAGGTCGCGCCGCGGCCAAGCCGCCCCTGCGGTAAATCCTGACAAACCGCCACGCGCGCAGGCCACGTCGATCGCAATCGAATGTTGCTGTGTGCCGGCTCGCCGGAACCGCTGCTAGCGGTCGGCCTTGAAAATCCGGCTCCAATCGTCCTGCATGCTAATGACCGTCCAGCCTTGCTTCTTGGCCTCGGCCAGGAGCGAGTTGGAGAACGTGCCGATTTTGGAATCGGCGCCATACGCATATTCTCGCGCCGCATCATCATGGTGAACCAGCATCATCAAGCGCGCGCCGCTGCCCCCTTGCGTCCATTCGAGCATTTGGCGGTCGCCATCGGAGTTGCCGAAAGCCGCAATCGGCCGGCGGCCAATCCGCGAGTTGATGCCCACCGGCTTGCCCGCCTTGTCGTCGACAAAATCGACCTCGGGCAGGCGCACCAGCACGGGTCGGCCATCGCGCAATTCGTATTTGGTTTTGATGCTGCTGCCGACCACTTGTTCCGGTGGAATGCCATACACCTTTTCGGCCCAAGGGCGCATGAACTCAACGCCGCCGCCGGAGACGATAAACGTCTTGCAGCCGTTGGCGCGGAGATACGAAATGAGTTCGAGCATCGGCTGATAAACGCATTCGGTATACGGCCGTTTGAAACGCGGATGCTCCGCCTTGGCGAGCCAATCTTTGACGAGCGTCTCGAATTCCGCGGTCGTCATCCCGGCATGCGAGGCCATGAGGATCTCGACCATCGCGTGCTCTCCCCCGGCCAGCGCCGTTTTCAGGTCGCCTTTAAGGATCGAAGCGAACGGCTCCTTGTCTTTCCATTCGGGATGCTTCGGCCCGAGGGCTTTCACGCGGTCAACCGCGAACTGAAACTGCACATACATGGGTTGCTCGCACCAGAGCGTGCCGTCGTTGTCAAACGTGGCGATCCGCTCGTCGAGCGGAACGAAGTCGGCGGAGCCCGACTTCGTGATTTTGCCGACGAAATCCACGATGGCCCGTTTGGCAGGGCCTTCTTTCCAGGAAGCGAGCGGCTGCTGCGCCGCGGCTGTAAGACAAAATCCGCTAGCCACGGCCAGCGCAACGACGCGAGAGACAAGGAGCTTCATGATCGGATCCGGAGAGTCAGAGTCGCGAGAAACGTTGCCAGCCCAGTTACTTGGAGACCGAACGGACACAACGGAAGCCAAGATGATTGGCGGCGGTGCTTTCTTCGCCCTTGCCGCGCGTTCCGACCATGTACCGCGTACAGTATTGATCGGTGCAGAGAAACGATCCGCCGCGATGCACCCGCTTTTTCTGGTCGGGCTCGGCCGGGTCAAATGGGGCGCTCGGCCCCGTCGGATTTCGCGTCAACCGGCCGGTCGTCGCGAGCGCCTGATAATAGTCCGGGCGATACCAATCGCTGCACCATTGCCAGACGTTGCCTGACATGTCGTACAGACCATAGCCGTTAGGCGGAAACTGCGCGACGGGCGCCACGCCCGCGAAGCCGTCGGCGGCCTCATCTTGGACAGGAAATGTTCCTTGAAAGGTGTTGGCCATGTATTTGCCGGCGGGTCGAAATTGGTCTCCCCAAGCGTACAGTTTTTCCGCGAGGCCGCCGCGCGCGGCAAACTCCCATTCGGCTTCGGTCGGGAGGCGCTTTCCCGCCCACTTCGCGTAGGCCTCGGCGTCGGCGTAGGCGACCTGCACGACCGGATATTTTTCGCGGCCTTGGATGCTGCTTTGCGGACCTTCTGGATGGCGCCAATCCGCGCCGTGCTGATACCGCCACCATTGCAAGTAGTTGTTCAGGGCGACCGGCTCTTTCGTGGGTGTAAAAACGGTCGAGCCGGCCACCAGATTGGCCGCCGGCGCTCCCGGAAAATCTTCCGCCTTGGGAGTTTGTTCGGCCACGGTGACATAGCGGGTCGCCGCGACGAATTTGGCAAACTGTTCGTTGGTGACGTCGGTCTGGTCCATAAAAAACGGATCGACATAGACCCGATGAATCGGCCGCGCGTCGGCCATCGATTCTTTGCCTCCTTCGACGCAGAGCGAAGGGTCGGCGCTGCCCATCAGAAATTCTCCCCCTGGAATAAGCACCATTCCCTCGGGCGGGGTGGGGGCCATTAGTCGAACTTGCAGCGAGTATGCTCCAAAGCCGACGACGCAGCCGGCGCCGATTGCCACGGCCCACAGCAACAAGGTTTTTGGCCAGTGTGAAGAAGCCGGCGCCGCAGCGGCCGGCGAATTCTCCTTCGAGTCGGATTTTGCCAGCGTGCGCGGTCGCGTCATGGGAGAACTTCAAGTAGCAGTGCCGGAAACGGTCCTAACAGGGGTTTCCGGCGTGGGCGGCTGTTCGGCCGCCCACGCCAGACCTTTATTTTAACCTGACGGCGCGATGAAAACTGCCGTCG